>NZ_JBPPVC010000003.1:0-175018 GCF_053545015.1 Streptococcus sp. 32226D021BW
TTATCTTCATAACTTAATTTCATAAGAAAAACACCCCAATCGTTAGATTTTGTGTCTAACTTTTGGGGTGCAGTTCAGAAAGCGACTTTTTCTATTGACGGAGGAGGACTTGTCCTCTATACTAGAATGATATAACTTGCTTTTCAAAGGAGAGAAGATGAAAAAAGAGGATTTTCGTGAGGGGCTGCGGGATGCTATCCCAACAGCTCTGGGCTATGCCAGTATTGGTTTAGCCTGCGGTGTCGTTTCGGTCAATTCAGGCATTTCCGCAGTGGAAATGGCTTTGATGAGCCTCTTGGTCTATGCAGGGAGTGCCCAATTTGTTATGTGTGCTATGATTTTGGCAGGGGCTCCTCTGGTGTCCATTGCGGTGACCGTTTTCTTTGTCAATCTGCGGAATTTTCTCATGTGCCTGCACACGACGACCATTTTTCAAGGGAACAGTCTGGGGTCTAATATCCTGATTGGTTCTTTTGTGACGGATGAGTCCTATGCGGTTCTCTTGCGGAAACACATTGAGGACAAGCAGATTGTCCCAAGCTGGATGTACGGCAATAACTTTGCGAGCTACGCTTCTTGGGTAACCTTTACCATTTTGGGTAATCTGATTGGTGGGCTGATTCCAAATCCAGAGCAGTTTGGTTTAGATTTTGCCTTGGTTGCTATGTTTGTTGGTATTTTCTCGGGTCAGTTGGAGGCCATGGCTCGGACTATTCCTTTGAAAAAAATCGGCTTGATTCTGCTGGCGGTGGGTCTGGCCTATGTTGGTCTGTCTGTGCTAGTGTCGTCCTATGTTGCGGTGCTTCTGGCGACGCTTTTGGGCTGTTTTGTGGGGGTGATGATTGATGATAAAAACTAGTATTTTACTGATTATTCTGGCGTCGGCTCTAGTGACCTGGCTGCCACGCGTCCTGCCTTTTGTCCTGACACAGAACAAATCCCTGCCTCCAAAGTTGGTGAAATTTCTCAGCTTTCTACCCATCACCATTATCTTTGCATTGACCCTGTCCAGCATCATGGACGAAGAAGTCGGATCGCTACCTAGCCTGCTTCCTGTCGAAAGTCTAGCCCTCATTCCGACCTTTTTGGTGGTCTTGAGGACAAAAAATATCCTCCTCGCAGTAGTGGTTGGTGTCTTGACGACAGCTGCTCTCCGATTGCTTTTCTAGGAGGGACTTATGGTTAAGAAAAATGCCAGAGGTGTGGCACTTTGTCTAGTCTTGGCTGGAATAAGCTGGTGCTTAGGGAGTTGGTTTTCAGTAGTGGGTGGGCCCGTTTTTGTCCTTCTAATCGGGATGAGCCTGCACTCTTATATCTCAAGGAAAAATGCGTTTCAGCCAGGCTTGACCTTTACCTCTAAGAAGATTTTGCAGTATGCGGTGATTTGTTTGGGATTTGGTTTGAATCTGTCTGCGGTTCTTGCAGTTGGAGTTCAATCTCTTCCAATTATTCTTTCGACCATTAGTTTTGCCTTAATTTTGGCATTTCTGATGTGGAAAATCTTGCCCATTTCATCTCATCTGGCGACCTTGATTGGCGTAGGGACCTCTATCTGTGGAGGGTCGGCCATTGCGGCGACAGCTCCCGTTATCCAGGCAGATGATGAGGATGTGGCTCAGGCTATCTCGGTTATCTTTCTCTTTAATTTCTTGGCGGCCTTGATTTTTCCGACTTTGGCAACTTGGCTTGGGTTTTCAACTGACTCGGGTCAGGCCTTTGGGATCTTCGCCGGAACGGCGGTCAATGACACCTCGTCGGTAACCGCGACAGCAGCTACTTGGGATAGCCTTTACGGACTGGGCAGTCAGACCTTGGACACGGCAGTGACGGTCAAGTTGACGCGGACTCTGGCCATTATTCCCATTACAACGGTCTTGGCGATTTGGCAAGCTCGAGGAAAGGGGGTTCAGGCAGACAAGCAGTCCCTCTTGGCAGGTTTTCCGACCTTTATCCTCTATTTTATCCTAGCTAGTCTTGTGACTACAATCGCAGGTCATGTTGGATTAGGGACGGATTTTTTTGCCCCGCTCAAAACCCTGTCCAAGTTTCTCATTTGTATGGCCATGGCTGCTATTGGTTTGCGGACCAATGTCTTTTCTTTGGTGAAAAATGGCAGAGCTGCTCTTTTTGTCGGACTAGTTTGTTGGTTGGGCGTGACTGTGCTGACACTGGTTTGGCAGGTGATACTTGGGGTTTGGTAGAAATAAATTTTTCATAAAAACTTATATTTTTATCCTGAGACTTTTGATAATGTAAGGGAAAATAAGGATAAATCCACGCAAGTATGTAAAAGTCGCGAAAATATTGTTGAAAAATGCATGTAGCTTGAAAAAGATTATATGCGTTTTTTCACGCCTATGGCGTGACTAAAAGCTAATTAAGGTAGATTATCTTAAAGCAGTTGTGCTATAATGAACTTTTATGAAATTATGAAAAAGAGGTAATATGAAAAAGAAATGCACTTTATTACAATCATTTGGACTAGTTCTTTTTAGTACAGTTCTACTGTTACAAACAAATAATAACGTACTAGCAGATGATATTGTCAGTACCAAAGAAGATAACACTGATTATAACTCCAATTCTTCTCCAAATACGCTAGATACATCGATTGAAGCTGCCAAGCAAAATGGAATTATCTTAGTTGAAACTAAGGAGCAGGTATTTCAAGACGAGACATTAGCTGAGCAAGATACTCAGAAACAAATCAATACGATCAACCAAGCAGTGGAATCTGCAAAAATAGAGGAACAAACATACAAACAAGAGGTTCAAAATTACCAAACTTATCTGGAGGATAAGAGCAAATATGAGCAAGATAGTATCAAGTATGAAAACTACCTAAAAGAAATTGCAGCCTATCGGGAAAACTATCAGCAATACGAGGCTGATAAAAAATTGTATGATGAAACGTTAGTAGCAAACAAAGAAAAACAAGATACCTATCAATCAGAACTTAAAACCTATGAAGAGGCGTCTCGTACATATGAAGATAATCTTCAAGCCTATGAAAATGGGCAATTAACAAATGAAGCACTTCAAAAGCAATATGAAGAAGCGAAACAAAAGTACGAACAAGACTTATTAGCTTACCAAAATTTAAAGAAAAACTATGATCAAGCTCAATTAGACGATTTAGAAGCGGAAAAACGTTATCAACAAGCCCTAGAAATCTATCAAAACCAGCAGAAAACTTATATACTGGCTAAAGCGAGATATGAGGAGGAAATGCTGGAAGCTCAAGGGAAACTTGGTCAAACAGGATATCTTACAGAGGTACTGGCTCAAAATTTAATTTTCCGTTCTGAGCCAAATACAACTCAAACTTTTACTGGAAAATATATCTCTCCCGAACAATTAGCGCTTTTGTCAAAGCATACAAATAACTGGTTTGACCCTGGAACAGTCAACTTTCCAATTTCTACAAAAACGGTTACCACTAAAGGTCAATGGAACGCTGCCTATATGAAAATTGGTGATAGTGTACAAGTTGACTATAGCGGGCTAGAAAATTCTAGTTTCTCAGGTCATAAGCTGGCTCGCGTGAGATATACCTATACCCTTTTAAACTCTACACATTATGATGAGTCTGTCATTCTTCAGGCCATTGATGATCCAACTGTTACTGCTTATGTTCATATTTATAATAAAGATGATCGAACAACAGGATCATTTGAAATAGAAATGAAGGTACAGTTTTTTGACAATGAGGGTATGGAAATCATTCCAAATGATAAACAATATGCCTTAACCAGTTTTGCCAGTATCAATTCCCTAAACGGCAGTGGTGAGTATGTCGCAGGATACAATGGCACTTTGTTCCCAATTACTGGTTCTACAATTACCATAAAAGACGGGCGCGCAATGAACTTTTCTTCTACACCTCAAGAAAGCCTAGCATCAGGCTGGGATAGTAATACTAGCCCAGATGCCTACATAGGTGCTATAGTTGGAAAGTCTACCGAAACAATTCGTTTCAACTTTGGAAATAGTAATGGTTTCGCCTATTGGTTCGCCTTTAATAGTGATGTAAAGGCCAAAGGAATACTTGGTCCAGAACCTACTGCACCCATTAAACCAATTCGTGAAGTTATCAATATCCCTAGTGAGCCAGTAAGACCTACTGAGCCTCTAGTTCCCAATTATCAAATCCTTAGCAAACCTATACCTCCTGTAAAACCAAGTGAACTCAAGCTTATCTCTGTTTCACTTCCACTAGAACCTGTCAAACCAAAGGAAGTGAAAAATCCAAGGGAGCCATTGGTTGTTAAAAAGCCAAGCTCTCCGAATCCAATAGTTGTCTTTTATCATAGAAGTATTTATAGACCACCTACAAAACTACCTTCGCGCTCTAATAAACCAGTAGTAGCAATCAAAACTCTACCAGCGCATGCTATTTCTCCTGTAACAACCTATCCCGTTTATCAGCCACGAATACATAGCAATCCTGAGCCAACGTCTCCGATAGTTTCCTATTACCCTACCTATCAGCCGTCAATAGTAAACAAAGCAAGCAAGACTTCTCCAAAGGTAAAACCATGGACACAGGCTTCAACACCCTCTCTTATGGAAAAGGAGCTAAAAGACAAGCAGGCTAAACTTGATATCAATGATTATTTCCAGAAAAATCTAAACATCGACACTCGAGCTAACTCGGCCAGCACACTTGATTATATTGACTTTTTAGCTAAAAAATTAGGTGAAAAGCATAAAGGAAATCAGGCAAAAATCAACCGTGATTTGGCTATAATGCTTGCTTATAGTAGTTACAGTACAGATAAATTACAACAATTACTTAATAATTTTGTTGAGCCGTATGACCACGAAAATAAAGAAAAAGCTGTTGAAGTTATTTAAAAAACCATAGCTATCTTTCAGCACAAATTGATTTTGCGCATACAATGACAACCCTGGCTTCACTTGAACAGCAAGACAATCATCTGAATAATATGACAAAAGGAATCTTTAGTTTAAAACATCCACAGTACTTGTGGTTATTAGCAAAAAGTGGAAAACTAGGAGAGGCATTGGTACAATATGATTTAGGAAAAGCTTTTGCTGGTCACAATAATAAAGAGACAATCTTACAGCTCAATTCTTTTGTTGGGGATATCTATACCTTTAACTCTATAAAAGATGTTCATTCCGATATGGATGCTGTCATTTTAAGTAGTCATCCTGACTATAAAAATCTACCTTTGGCAGAGAGGATTAAAGCTTACTATGGTCAGCGTGATTTAAATGAAAAACGGCAGAAACTGTTTTTAGAAAGCTACGACAAGAATACAAAAAAAGCAGGAGAAAAAGCGGCACTGGATATGATTGAGGCGAGCCTGACCATGGGGGGAGTAATCGCCCTTGGCTATGCTTTATTGAATAGCCGGAAACCAAAGGATATTGCTCAAAACCTTGCTATCACAGATAAGGTAGCGCTAGGAGGCACCTTTGACAGATGGCGTCAAAAACCATTTGAAGCTATCAAGGATATTTCTAGTATCTATATTGAAAAAGCTGTAAACAAGGTTAAAGCTATTGTGTCCCCGATTGTCAAAATAGGAAAAAAAGTTGTAAAAACGATTCAAGATACAGCTAATTCACTTGTCAAAACGGGAAAAAATATTTTAAAATCAGGAAAAAAACAATTCAATAAATTCATAGAATTTATCTCACCCAAGAAGAAGGTATCTACATCAAAACCAGCTAAAAAATCTCCCACAAAAGTTTCAAAATCTTTCAGTAAGATTGGTCGTAACATTACAAGACCTATAACTGGAATGCTTCAGAAACTGACAGGAAACTCGAAGGTTTCTCCAAAGCCAAAAGCTTCTGCTAAACCTAAGGCTAGTCCAAAACCAACTGCAAAACGCAAAGCAAGTCCGAAACCAAAAACGACTGCAAAACGCAAAGCAAATCCGAAACCAAAAGCAACTACAAAACGCAAAGCAAGTTCCAAGCCCAAACCAACTGCAAAACACAAAGCAAGCCCAAAACCAAAACCAACTGCAAGACGCAAAGCAAGTCCGAAACCCAAACCTACTGCAAAACGAAAAGCAAGCCCGAAACCCAAACCTACTGCTAAACCAAAGTCTAGACCAAAACCAAAAACAAAATCTAAAGGAAAAAGAAGATGAAAAAGAAAATACTTGTTGCCCTTATCCTAACCTTCCTAAGCCTCCTGCTTTGGGGGATTGGAAAGCTATATATCGCATATAATCTATCTCATTACGCAGGGTACTATGTTCAGCACTTGCCTCGGAAAGAGGGGATGAATCCAGAATTAGTCATCATTTTAACTCATCTGGACAGTATTGAAAGACCTTCAACCAATAACTTATCCTACGACCTTGATGGAAATGGCGCAGTTTTATTGGATAAATCTTTGGTGTTAGCATACGGGACAGATTTCTTACTCTGGAATAGCACTAAAAACGAAAATTATCATTTTGATATGACTGGAAAATTTTCTTATTATTACACTAATGATATTGATAACAAAAAATATGATTCACACTATCAAAAAGAGGCGGAATTACTTCTTGAAAAAATCCTACCTCCTATCCTAGAAGCGCAACCTAAGCCTAAAATCAACCTTCAAAAACTATTTAACGACAAATACTACAAACAGTTTAATTAAGAATTATACAGTCAAATGAATTGTGAAATGAGAGTGATTTGTTCACAAGACGAAGGTAAAGCCGTTAGAGTTCGATTTCTAACGGCTTTTCATATGCAAAGTAAAAGAGATAGGAATGCTGGCTAATGAACAGAGGGAGAGTTGAAATGTTGTACAAAGAAAATCTAGACTATTAATCGCAGGTCACTTTGGATTGGGTGCGGATATTTTTACTCCGCTCAAAACCCTGTCCAAGTTTCTCATTTGTATGGCTATGGCTGCCATTGGTTTGCGAACAGATGTCTTTTCTTTGATGAAAAATGGCAGAGCAGCTCTTTTTGTCGGGCTAGTTTGCTGGCTGGGAGTGACTGTTCTGACACTGGTTTGGCAGGTAATCTTGGGACTTTGGTAATAAAATAGAAAAATCCTAGTTTGGAGCTAGGATTTTTTGGTTTATATAGACTGGTTTATTACTTGAGTTAAGCATAAATATAGTCATTTGAATTAACTTTGATACATCGTCACTTTCGGCTTGCCCTACTCTAGTACTGCCTGCCCTCAGTTCCTTGTCTGAAAGCTAATTCATTTGACTATAGTAACTGGAAAAGAATTTGCGTTTGTAATGATTGCTAGATTTAGATGTCTGAATAGGCAAGTCCAAGCGAAGCAGCAACGGCTTGGTTGGTTACTTTGCCACGATAGATGTTTAGACCTGTTCGTAGGGCTGTGCTGTCAGCGATAGCTTGCTCTGCTCCCTTATTGGCTAATTCGAGAGCGTAAGGAAGGGTGGCATTTGTGAGTGCCTGAGTGGATGTACGTGCAACAGCACCCGGCATGTTGGCAACCGCATAGTGAACAACTCCATCTACTAGGTAGGTTGGATTATCATGTGTGGTGACACGGTCGGCTGTTTCGATGATACCACCTTGGTCTACAGCGACATCGATGATGACAGAGCCAGGCTTCATACTCGCAACCATTTCCTTGGTCACTAATTTTGGTGCGCGTGCTCCAGGGATAAGAACTGCCCCAATCAATAGATCGGCCTCTTTTACACTTTCAGTAATATTGAGTGTATTGGACATGAGAGTTTGAACCTTGCCATCGAATTGTGCGTCTAGTTCAGCCAGACGTTTTGGATTGATATCTAAAATCGTCACTTTTGCGCCTAGACCGACAGCCATTTGCGCAGCGTTGACACCGACATTTCCGCCACCGATGATAACTACATGACCTTTTTTGACCCCAGGAACACCACCTAGTAGAATACCCGAACCACCTTCAATCTTGGTAAGGAATTGTGCCCCTAATTGTGTCGCCATGCGACCAGCAACTTCGCTCATAGGATTTAGGAGAGGAAGTGTCCCATGATCAACTACCGTTTCATAGCCGACAGCAATCACATCACCGTCTATCAAAGCTTGAGTCAACTCTGGTGCAGGAGCTAGGTGGAGATAGGTGAAGAGTAACAGGCCTGGACGAAAGAATGTGTATTCACTTTCTAGTGGTTCTTTAACCTTGAGGACCATATCGGCTGCCCAGGTTTCTTCTGCAGTATTTTTGAGAATGGCACCTTGTGCTTCATATTCTGCATCACTATAACCAGATCCAAGACCTGCTCCTTTTTCTACCCAAACTTCGTGACCTGCTTGTGTAAAACTCAGGACACCTGCTGGTGTGATTCCGACACGATTTTCATTGTTTTTAATCTCTTTAGGAACACCAATAATCATAACAAATTTTCTCCTTTATGCATGTAGTATTCTTACAGTTTAACATAAAAGCGTTTCCTTGGAAAGACTGAACCTAGATACTCCATAAAAATAGTTCTAGTTATCCCTTCAATCTAAAAGTCTGCGGAGCTTTTTTCAATAAAATCCAGTAGCCGATGCTGACATAGGCAATCATAGCCAAGGAAATGAGTAGGATGTACAAGTGACTGCCTATATCCAGCTTGATATTGAGATAGGCTACCCAGTAGAGAGCTCCACTGAGAAATTTATAGACTGGGTTGACAACCTCCATGTCCTTGGTAAAGGGTTGGAGAATATAGTAGATAAAGAGATCGTGGAAGGAAAATAGGGCTGTTAGGCTCAGCAGGAGCAGAGCAGTCAGGAGATAGGTTTCAATAGGTAGCTGCCCTCTAGTAAAGATGATGAGGGCCAAAAGTAGAGACCCTGAGAATGTAGCATTTAATTTTACAGTTTGCAGAAAACGATAATGGAAGCCTGCAATAATGGTTTTTGCTTCGCGGTAAAATGGATAGTGGAGCATGGAAATATCGCAATTAACAAAGACCATCTGTGCGACAGCCTTACCCATGGAGGCGGCATACATGACCATGAAAGCAAAAGGCAGTCCCTCGATATAGTTGGTATTGCTTATCTGAATGTCATCTTTTGAAAACCAACGAATTCCTTCAATAAAAAGGACAATAGCCAAAAGACAACCCAAGCGAAAATGCAGTTTTTTCGTAAGGACAGAACGATAGCGGTCAAATAGCAGAGCGTTTAAGTAGGTCATGCCTGATAGGTGGGACAGGTCCTTTCCTGTTTCCATACTCAGTTTCGCCTGCATCTGCAACCCTTGTCGGGTGTACTCGTTCCCTTTGGTCATCTCAAAAATCTTCTTATCCATCTGCAAGGACTGGTCCATGCAATAGTAGAGATAGTCCAGATGATTGGTCTGTTGCTTCAAATAACCGTAGCCAAACCAAATGAGCAAGACCTGACAGACAAGCACAGGCAGTAAAAAGATGGGAGACAGATGATTGCGGAAAAGGATAAGACTGGCAATAGCTACTAGACCAGTACCCAAGATAACCCAGGATTGCCAAGAGTTTCGACGTGCCAAAATACCTCTGTTGAATAGTGCTCGATTGAGAGCCTGTCCAGTAAAACTTCCTGCTGGAATGGTCAGTAATCCTAGAGGCAGATAGAGCCAATTTCCAGCAAGACTAGAAAAAATCAGTAGGGCAGGTAGGTAGAACAGACAGGTGATAATGGGCTCTACAAAGAGTTGACTCTGTAGAAAACTAGATTGGGAAAGTCCAAAATTTTGCATGAATTCCCGCTCGGACTTGGCGATAAAAGGCTCAAATCCCTTGCCAAACCGATAGGTGTAGCCAACAAAGACCATCCACATGGAAAAGCCTAGAAGCCAAGTATCTGACGGGATTTGCCAAAAGTCCAGCTGATTGTTGTATAGGAGTTTAATCCAGAAGGCAGCAATGCAAGAATAGATGGTTAACCAAATTCCCTTGACCAGAAAGCGACTGGGGATGGAGAGGATGTGTAGGATCAAAAAGAGAGCGGACTTAAAACTGTAAGACTTGAAAATACTCTCTGGAATCTTCTTGCCCACAAGTGACAGTTTTCGCAGATAGTAGAAAAATCCGTTGACGGTCCGATAGAGGTTGTACTTTTCCTGATACCAAAAATAACGTAGAATGGTTTTCATAAGCCCCTCCTAGTCTGCTGTCAAGAGGGCAACCACTTCCTGTTCAAAATCAGGATCGTGGAGCTTGTCACTCGGAACAGCCTGTAGTTCTTGGTGATGTAGTAAAACAATCTCGTCACAGAGATCCTGAGCCAGCTGTAGAATATGGGTGGAAAAGATAATAACGGAATCCTTCTTAGCCTCCCGAATCAGCTGTTTGAACTCGTGGGCAGCCACAGGGTCAAAGGACGTCAGTGGCTCATCTAAGAGAAGGACAGGTGGCTGGACAATCAAAGACAGAAGCAACTGGACCTTGTTCTGCATACCGTGGGAAAAATCCTTGAGTAGACGGTGCTGGTCTTCTTCTCCGATACCGACCAAGTTTAGCCATTCTTCTGGACTACGAGGAGATTTGAGCTTATCCTTGTGAATATCCATATAGAAACGGACAAACTCGTAAGCCGTCATAAAGGCAGGTAGTTGCGGATAGGTCTGGGTAAAACCGATGTCCGTATTATCGTAGTCAAAGGCATTTTCATCCTTCACAAACTGAATCGAGCCACCATCCAAGGTCAGATTACGGGCAATGCAGTTGAACAAGGTCGTCTTACCTGCCCCATTCCGCCCTAGCAAACCGTAAATCTTTCCTTGTTCGAAGGTAAAGGAAGTATCTTCCAAAATGATTTTATGGTCGAATTTCTTGGAAACAGAAGATAATTTCAGTTGCATAGCCAATCTCCTTTTTGTTATATTGTTATGGATTTATCATACAACAATAAACAAAAAAATTCAAGCAGATTTTTGCTTGAATTTAGAAAGAGGATAGGGGTTGTTTTTGCTGGCCCTGGGCATTGAAGTTACTATCCTTTAGCCAGTTTTCAAGGGCAAGCTTTTGGTCAGGCCATTCGTGGTCTAATAGAGAAAACCAGGCGGTATCTCGGTTACGTCCCTTATAGACTAGGGCTTGACGGAAGGTGCCTTCGTAAGTGAAACCAAGGCGTTTGGCAGCCGCTTGACTGGCTTGGTTGAGAGAGTCGCATTTCCATTCGTAGCGTCGATAGCCCAGTTCTTCAAACACATAGGTCATGAGAAGATAGTGGGCTTCTGTCGCCTGTCGGGTCCGTTGCAGTTGAGGAGAAAAGATGACCCAGCCAACTTCAATGCTACGATGGTTGGTATCTATTCGCATGAGTGCAAAGGTTCCGACTGCCTGATTAGTTGCTTGGTCAATGATGGCAAAATAATAGGGGTCGGTCGAGTCCAAAAGAGTCTGGAAATAGTCCTGAAATGTCGCTCTGTTCTCAAAGGGGTCAATGGGTAGATAGGTCCAGTCGGATTTCTTGGCATTGGGTCCATAAAACTGATAGAGATCATCTGCATGGTGCAGGCTCAGTTTTTCTAAGCGGACTGTGTGTCCTTGTATAGTCTCCAGACTTGGTTGCTCACCACTGCTATAATACGGCAAGGGCATACCAATTTCTTGACCGAATGAATTGATAGGCATGGTTTTCTCCTAATAATGTAAACTTCCAGCCACCCAGCCAGTTGCCAGACAGTAGGTGATGTTAAAGCCACCCGTGTGGGCGTTGATGTCCAAGACCTCACCTGCAAAGTGGAGGCCAGGAACCTTCTTGCTCTCTAATGTTTTTGGATTGATTTCCTTGAGGTCAACGCCGCCCTTGGTCACAAAGGACTTGGCCAAGGACATCTTGCCGGTAATCTTGATCGGTAGGGCTTTGAGGAGAGTAACCAGTTCAGTCAGATCTTTTTGGGAGACCTGTTTGACCTTGCAGTCGTAGTTTTCAGCGAAAAAGTCTGCTAGGCGGTCTGGCATGAGTTCAGCTAGGGCATTCTTGACTGATTTTTCCCTGTTGGCTTCTAAATGCTCAAGCAAATCTTGTTCAGAATGGGTCGGCAGAGCATCGAGAAATGCGGTTTCGCCGCCTTTGACAAAACTAGACAGACGAAGGGCAGCGGGTCCCGACAGGCCAAAGTGGGTAAAGAGCAGGTCGTGGGTGATGACGTGCTTGCCGTAGGTCAGGGTGACGTCGTCCAGGGAAATGCCTTGGAGCTTTTTGTGGGGGAAATCGGTCAGGACAGGGCTTTCAGCGGCTTCAATCTCCGTGACTTCCAGCTTGAAGTGGCGGGCAATGTCGTGACCAAAGCCGGTTGAGCCAGTGGAAGGATAGGTCTTGCCGCCAGTGGTGACAATGAGTTGGGGAGCTGTAAAAGTCTCCTCGCTGGTCTTGACATGGAATAGGTCGTCAATCTTGCGGACGGAAACCACCTCTGTCCCTGTACGGATATCCACGCCATTTTCCAGCATCTTCATCTCCAGGCACTTGATAATGGTCTGGGAACGGTCGGTGGTCGGAAAGACACGACCGTGGTCCTCCACCTTGAGCTTGACCCCATTTTCCTGAAAGAAATTCATGATGTCGTGGTTGTCAAACTGGGAAAAGACGCTGTATAGAAACCGGCCATTGCCAGGAATGCCAGCTAGTAGGTCTTCCAAGGTGCCGTTGTTGGTCACATTGCAACGTCCGCCACCTGTGCCAGACAGTTTCTTGCCCAAACGCTTGTTTTTTTCGAGGAGCAGGGTTTTCTTACCGTAAAAGCTGGAAGAAATAGCGGCCATCATGCCAGCAGGCCCCGCTCCGATAATAATAGTATCTACTGTATTCATGCCTTTATTGTATCATAAATTCAGGAAAGTTTTTCAAAATGAGGGCTTGTCCTTGACTTTGTCCTCCTTTCCTGTTAGAGTAGGGAAGTAAATTAGTTTTTGAGTTCTGTTTGTGTTTCACCTGCTTTACCTTTTCTAGTTTTACAAATCTAGAGAAAGGAAGTAGTGACATGGCACAAGGAACAGTAAAATGGTTCAACGCTGAGAAGGGCTTCGGCTTCATCGCTCAGGAAAACGGACCAGATGTATTTGCTCACTTTTCAGAAATCCAAACCAATGGTTTCAAATCATTGGATGAAGGTCAAAAAGTGACTTTTGATGTGACAGAAGGTCAACGTGGCCCTCAAGCAAGTAACATCGTAAAACAAGCATAATATAGTATGTAGAAAGACATTCTCAGGATGTCTTTTTTTGCTGGAAAATGTTTCCGAAGCTAGATGTACCAAGACTTCTAACTCCCCTGATTTGACAGTTTTTAGGTCTTATGGTACTATTTTACTGATAGACATTATTATGAACAAAAACAAATGATAGAGGATTGTATGGGAATCGAAAAAACAGTCAGCGAATTAGCTGAGATTTTGGGTGTGAGCCGTCAGGCCATGAATAACCGAGTCAAAGCCCTTCCAGAAGAATTTGTAGATAAAAATGATAAGGGCGTAACTGTTGTAAATCGTTCGGGCTTGATTGAGCTAGAAAAAATCTATAAAACAACGATTTTTGAAGATGAGCCGATTAGCGACGAAGTCAAGCACCGTGAGATGATGGAAATTTTAGTAGACGAAAAAAATGCGGAGATTATCCGTTTATATAGTCAATTAAAAGCCAAGGATAAGCAACTTGCCGAAAAAGATGAACAACTCAAGGTCAAGGATGTGCAAATTGCTGAGAAAGACAAGCAGATTGACCAACAGCAACAATTGACCCTTAAAGCAATGGCAGACAAGGATGTCCTCAAGCTAGAGCTGGAAGAAGTCAAGGCTCAGGCAGAAGGAGTCCAAACCAAAGGATTCTTTGCTCGTTTATTTGGAAGATAGATAAGTAAAAAATCAAGCTCTTAGGAACTTGATTTTTTATTATTCTCTAACCATTCTTCTCTCAGAATTCCATATTTGACTGAATCGTGATACTGGCCTTGCCAGTAGCGGACTTTTCGGATCTGGGCTTCCTTGGTCATGCCTAATTTTTCAGCAGTCCGCATCATCCCCTTGTTACCAGACCAAGTGGTTAGTCCGATGTGTTCTAATTCTGTAAAATGCTGGAAAATGGTATCAATCCAGAGCCCAAGGGCCGCGGTACCATATCCTTTGCCCCAGACCTTATCATCATGGATTTCTATTCCGACTTCTAGCCAGCGCGTCGGTTTGCATTCCCAGTAATATGAAACAAAGCCGATAGGTTGTTGGTTCACTAGGATGGCCCTAACGCATTCTTTTTGTAACCACTGGTAGAGTTCCAGTGCTTGAAAGTCTTCAAAAGTAGCGCAGGCCTGGTAGTCATCAAAATAGGGGGCCGCAAATTCTTTCCAGCGGGGAGCGGCTTGACGGTAACCAATCTCCCAAAGTCTATGTAAATAGCTTTCATTCATAGGTGCAATCGTAATCATGAGTACCTCCCTTATTTTTCTAGTCTAGCATATTTACGACACCCTTGCAATTCCTTGTAGAATATGGGAAACTAGGTATATGAAAAAGATACGACGAACATTCCAGAAAGTGTATTACAATTTAGATAAGATTTTACTGCTCTTTTTTACCCTCTTCTCTGTGATGGAGTTTATTTGGATACCGCTAAATTCCTGGGTTTCCGAAGGATTGTTGGCCATGACGGGGCATGCCTATCTGTCTCCGACAAATGTTTTCTCCGTTCTCTCTGAAAACATCTTGGTGACAGGCCTCTTTATTCTGTTATTCCTCGTCAATCTAGCCATAGCCTACTTGGAACTTGCTCTGCTATTTTCCGGAGTAGGACAGCTCCTAGACCAGAGGGTTAAGCATTTCCCGGATTATGTGAGGGATATGAGGGACAGTATGCTGGATATTATCAGACATAGTAGTGTGCCCAAGGTGCTTTTTCTCCTTTTTTATTCGGTCATTCTCCTGCCCTTTCTTCGCCGGATTTTAAATATCTACTATTTTAATAAGATTGTGGTTCCCCAGTTCTTGATTGACCATTTTTCCAATACTTTGAGGCTGGCAGTCTTGATTTTCCTCTCTTTTATACTCTTCTTTTGGTTGGCAGCTCGCTTCATGTACGCCCTGCCAAAGATTTATTTTGAACACAGGAGCGTCAAAGAATCCATCGCTTATTCATGGGAGAGGACAAGGGGTTGGCAACAGGTCCGTTCCATGGGTAAATTATTCTGGCTGGTGACCCTTCCAGTCTTTCTGTTCTCAATCGGCGGCACCTTACTTTACGAACTGCAATTAGTAGTCGAAAAAATAGCTCCTCAGCTGTCATTTCTCCTAGCCGTCTTTTGCTATATTCTCCTCAAATTGCTCTACTACGGTGTTGTTTCCCTCTTCATGATTGGTTTTATCAGCTATGTGACGGGAAAGAAGCTACCTTCTTACCGACGGAAACGGCTCCGTCACCGCCTCCGACTGACCATCTTGGCAGTGTCTAGTCTGGTTTTTGGTATGCAGGGCAGTCTGGCCCTCCACTATCCCTTTGATAGCCTACCGCTGACCATTTCCCATCGTGGGGTGGACGCTGGAAATGCCGTGCAGAACTCGATTGAGGCTCTGGAAGCAACCTCTCAGCTCCAGCCGGACTACATTGAGATGGACATTCAGGAAACCAAGGACGGTCAGTTTGTGGTCATGCACGATACGGACTTGATGGCTTTGACGGGAAATCCCGGAGGTACACATGATTATAGCCTAGCAGAGATGACTACCATGACTGCATCCGAAAATGGCATGACAGCTCCAGTCCCTTCTTTTGATACTTATCTTGATAGGGCGGATGCCTTAGGGCAAAAATTATTGGTGGAAATCAAAGTGACCAAGCAGGATTCCCCAGAATTGACCAAGAATTTTCTGAAAAAATACGGACAACGTTTGTTAGCCAAGGGGCATCAAATTCAATCTCTGGATTACAAAACGATTATAGAAGTCAAAGAGTACAGTAAAAAGCTGGTATCATTCTTCATCCTCCCTTTCAACTCCATTTATCCCACGACAGTAGCAGATGGCTACACCATGGAATATACATCCTTGGATCAAAACTTTATCTTAAAGTCATGGATTAAGGGAAAATCTGTTTATGCTTGGACAGCCAATGATGAGGAAACTATGACAAAGATGGTCATGTTGCAGGTGGATGGTATCATAACGGACAATATGACGGAATTGAAAGCCTTGCTGGAAGATGTTAAGGTTCACCGCAGATATGCTGACCTCTTTTTCCTACAATTTCAATCCCTACTCTATCATTTTGAATAAGCAAAAAACGCGAGGGCCTAGCCCAATCGCGTCTTTTTCTGTCTTAAAATGGTAATTTACCAGCAAAGGCACCCAATTTTTTCTTAGTGGCATCGTCAATTTTTGAAAGAGCATCATTGACTGCTTGGACAGTCATATCCTGCAAGGTTTCAATATCGTCAGCATCTACAACTTCAGGCTTGAAGTCGATAGAAACCAACTTTTTATCGCCAGTAAAAGTAGCAGTGACCAAGTCCTGTACAGAGCTACCAGTAAATTGAGTAGCTGCCAATTCAGCCTGGCTCTGCTCCATTTGCTTTTGAAGCTTCTGAGCCTGTTTCATCATTTGTTGCATGTTCATCATAAGATTTTTAAGATTCCTTTCGTATCAAGGGTTTAGCCCCTCTTGTTTTTGAAATGTTGTCCAATCGTGACCTCTTTTTAAAAAATGTTCAAAGATGAGGTGATTGTAGGTACTTTACACATTATATCATGTTTGCAAGATAACTCAAAATATAGCCTAGTTGCTTAGTAGTTTTGAGGTAGGACTATTTTAATTTCCAATCTAATATATTCTCTAATAATTCCAGAGTGTCTTCTTCGTTTTCTGTGAGGGAAATTTTACCGACAACTCGAGAGAGTTGGTCATCTGTATCTGTAAATGAAAAAAAGATTTGGTAGGGAACACCTAGCGCTGAGATAATTTTATCTAAGGTATTGACCTGTATATTAGGATTTTGTCCACGTTCAATTCGGCTAAGTACAGTGGCTTCCATATCAGCTTTGGTTGCTAATTGCTCTTGAGATAACCCTTGTTGTTTTCTTAATTCTTTGATTCGCTGCGCGATATGTAAGCCCAGTGTCATAGTTGCCTCCTAAAAAGTTCCTTAGTAACATGATAAACTGGCTGGAAAAAGAATATCAGACATCAAAATATCATTTTTTAAAGATAAGCTGATTTATAAGTACATTAAATGTATAATAGTAGACATATAGGTATATAATGGAGGGATTTATGAATAAAAAAGTTATGATTTCAACCTTAGGAATTGTTTCAACTACAGTTGCACTCACAGGTATCACTGCTCAGGCAGAAGAAGTAACAACCACAACAGTGACTGAGCCAGTAGTTGAGACTGCAACAGAAACTGTTGTAGTGCCTACAGAGCAAGAGGTAGCAACTGCTAAGAGTGAGTTTGAAGCAGATAGTACAGCGGTAGTGAGCCAAGAAGCTGTAGTTGCTACAGCACAGGAAGTTGTGTCGGCACAAGAGAGTGTAGTTGTGACTGCACAAGAAGCTGTGAACAATGCAACGACAACAGCAGAGCAATCAACGCCTCAAACAATCGCACAAGCAGAAGCAACAGTGCTGAATACTGAGACGATTATCTCAGAGGTCAAAGCAGACCAAGCGGAAGCACAAGGTGCTTTGGTACAGCAACAGGAAACAGTTGCAACGCAAGAAGCTGTTGTGTCAGCACAAGCTACAGTTGTTGAAGGTAAGCAATCCGAAGTTGCAACTGCACAAACTGCTGTAGATACTGCACAAGCCAACCTAGACGGTACAGGAGCAAGCACGGTCGTTTCGGCACAACAAGAGGCAGAGAAGAATGTTGCGACTGCTGAAACAAACTTGACTAAAGTGACTTCTGAATTGACATCTGCCAAAGAGGCTGATGAACAACGTAGCCAAGCTATTACGACTGCTACAACAAATGTATCTACTGCGATTGGTGCAGTTGAGACAACTGAAATTGCTCTTGATAAAGCTGTTGATGTTGCAAAAGATACAGCATTAACGAAAACAGTTGCTCAGAACGTCCTCGCAGTTGCACAAGCCAATGTTGCAGGCATCAATACGATTTATGTATCTGATGAATATGTTGAGGCGTTGAAGACTTACGAAAATAGTCGTTTTGGTACAGAAGAGTATCAAAAAGTCGTGTCTAAACTAAAAGATATTAACCAATCATTGCGAGAGGCTAATATCTATAAGTCAAACGATAACGACAAGGCTATCACATTGACAGACCTAAACAACCTATCTACAGAAACACTCACGGAACTTTCTCTATTTGCCTCAGATTTGGTCAACCAAGTTCGTGCTAGGTTCGGCACGACACAAACAGTTGTTACAGCAGATAGCGTTCTTGCCTCAGATTTGGTAACTGATGGCTATGTAACTGATGGTTGGGGTTGGTCAAAAGCAACAGCAGGACACGATGACAATGCCCTTGATACAGCAGGAAACTACTTTACAAAAGTTGTTGTAGGCGAAAACCTTAATACTTGGAAACGTACTATCACTACAACCACACTTGACCACGTTAAGTCTTTGATTTATCGTGCGATGGTAGATTACCTCTACAATGGGAAAGAGTGGCTACACGCAACAAGTATTGCAGGTTTCTCTGAAACAGGTGGTGAAACATACATCGGTGCTGATATTTCAGTTGTAGATAACGCTGTGAATATCCATGTCAATAATGTTGATAAGAATGGCTTGTTCCGAGGTCATACGTTCGATACTACACCTATCAGCAACCCTAACACATCGTCACAGTTGACGACTGCATTGAACGAGGCACAAACAGCCTACAACCAAGCCGTATCAGCAGATAACAAAGCACAAACAGCCTTGGAAACAGCTAAGTCAAACTATGACAAAGCAGTGGCAGACCTAACAACTGCTAAAGCGACATTGGCACAAGCACAGGAAGTGGCTATTCGTACTCCACAAACCCAAGCAAACTACGATAAGGCAGTTTCTGAATTGGAAACAGCTAAAGAGGCACTTGTGGTGGCAAATGAGGCAGTGGCTAACCTCACCGCAAGCGTTCAAGAAAAACAAGCAATCCTTACTAACGCAAAAGCTACCTTGGAAGCTAAGAAATCTGAACTTGCGACTGAACAAGCTAACCTCACAGCAGAACAAGAAAAACTTGCAGGCTTGAAAGCAGGCGTTGCTAAGATTGAGGACTTGATTGCTAATTTGGAAAGAGAGTTGGCTACAGAAGAAGCTAACCTTACGACTGCTAAACAGCGTGTATCAAACCTTAAAAACGCACCTGTACTCTTGGCACAAGCCCAAGCGACTTACAGTTCAGAAGTGGCTAAGTTGACGGAGGCACAAGAAGTATTGAAGGCAGAAGTTGAGAAGTTGGAAGTCTTGAAGGCTGAAAAAACTATCTCAGAGGCTGAATACAATAAACTCTTGGCTCTCTACACTGCACATCAAGAACAACTTGCAGAACAAAAACGCCAAGCTGAATTGGCTGAACAATACGCTCAAATTATCGAAGACAATGGCAATCCAGTTGAAGTCAAGGACGAAACAGGGAAAGTCATCTCTTACGTTGACGGAAACAAGCAGTCTGTAGAAGCGACAGAAACTGTTAAGACTGTATCTACCGCTACAGTTAAGGCTACAGAAGAAAAAGCTACAGTAGCTACTAAAACAGCTACAGAAAGCAAACAGGCAACCCTTCCTTCAACTGGTGAAGTGACAAGTATCATGGGTCTAATCGGTATTGGATTGATGGGGCTTGCACCTAAAGCTCGTAAACGTAAGTAAGCATTTTGGTAGAGTTTTGTGGGGTAGTACCACCACAGCTCTACCGTTTTTTAAGGAAGAGATAAAGAGTAATCAAATTTTTATAAAGCTAAATCATACAACTTTCAAAATTACATATATCAATCTATTTTAATTTGACTTTGTAAGCACTTTCTTGTATAATAAAAGAAAAACTGGTTATAACCAGAAAACAAGGAGGAGCTATGTTCCGTTTAGCAAAAGAAGAATTAGAAAAATTGGGGGCCCATATCACAGCCACTGAGATCTACCAACAGCCAGGCTTGTGGAAAGAGGCTCATCAACTCTATCTTGACCAGCTTGAGAAGATTGAGGGCTTCTTGAAAGCTATCAAGGACAAGCATGATTTTGTTCATGTTATTTTTACGGGTGCTGGAACTTCAGACTTTGTTGGTCAAAGCATTGCCAACTACCTCAACCAAGTCAATGATTTGAAGCATATCCGTTTTTCTGCTATTGGTACGGTTGAATTGGTCGGTCGTCCACATGACTATTTACAGGCAGATGTGCCAACGATCTTGGTATCCTTTGCTCGTTCAGGTAATTCACCAGAAAGTGTGGCAGCAGTAGAAGTTGCCAAGCAATTGGTTGATCAGCTTTACCAAGTGACCATTACTTGTGCGCCAGAAGGTAAGCTGGCACTAGCGGCTGAAGGAGATGCGGACAATCTCTTGCTCTTACAGCCTGCGGGTTCAAACGATAAGGGCTTTGCCATGACAGGCTCATACAGCTGTATGTCCTTGACTGCTCTGCTTGTCTTCTCACCAGCTAGCCAAGAAGAAAAAACTGCTTGGGTCGATACCATTGCTCGTCTGGGTCAAGATGTCTTGGACCGTGAGGATTATGTACAAGAGCTTGTTGATTTAGACTTTGAACGAGTGATTTACCTTGGTTCGGGTGGCTTCTATGGTGTAGCCCACGAAGCACAGCTCAAGATTTTGGAATTGACTGCAGGTAAGATTGCGACCATGTACGAGTCACCACTCGGTTTCCGTCATGGACCAAAATCCTTCATCAATGAAAAGACCTTGATTTTCCTCTTTGCCTCAAACGATGCCTACACTCGTCAGTATGATGTGGACTTGCTCAATGAAGTTCATGGTGATGGCATAGCAGAGCGGATAGTGGCATTGTCGGCTGACAAGCTAGCAGATACAGAGGCAGCTAACTTTGTCTTGGCAGAAGGCGGAGCAGATTTGCCAGATGTTTTCCTAACCTTCCCTTACATCATCTTTGCACAGACAGTGTCTATCATGGCAGCCATCAAGTGTAAGAACTTACCAGATACACCATCCCCAACAGGTACCGTAAACCGTGTGGTGCAGGGTGTGATTATTCATCCTTTGGAAAAATAGGCAGTCAAAAACGAGTTGCAGGTGCAGCTCGTTTTCTTGTCATATTACCTTGGAAGATGGATGGTTGAATGGTTCAAATCAATCGAAATAGTCCAATCGCTATTATCCCGAACAGTACACTCAAAGTCGGTTGTATAGAGAATCAGCTCTAAGACGTCACCTTTTTTCAGCTGATAAATAGTCGGCTGCAGCTTCCAGCTCATATCCATCCACTGGTCTGGCACCACTTCCTCGACAGTCATTAGGTCAGTGCGGTTCTGCAGGTTCATAAAGCCCTTGGTTACCAAGCGTTGTGGCATGTCCACATAAGGCAACTCCACCAGATTTTCTTGGGCATGGTAGCGACCGTTATCCAGACTTAATCGTGTTTTCGGTGTTGGGATTGGGGCCAGGCGTTTTTTGCTTCCCTTGTCCAATAGCTGAGCAGATAAGAGACCTTTAGCTACACTAGAAGATACACGGAGTTTCAGTGTGACCTGTCCGTTGAGCAGGAGGTCCTCCGTTATAGGCAGTTCCATGCTGATTTGATTGGCCTTGCCTGCGTAGAGGTCTTGGTGAAAGGCAGGGTAGGATTTGCCGTAGCGGTCAAAATCTTCTTGGGCATAGTGATTGGAAATAGTCTGGCTGCCAGTTCCCAGTGGTAAGACAGCCTCGTTTTCACCGCCAAAGGTTTCTAAGGTCGTCCAAGTCTGCTCACCGCTGTTGTCCTGCCAGATGACCGTTGGCAGTTGGTAGTTGTTCTCGTAGCCCAGCAGTTTTTGGCTGAGCAGGGCGTTCATGGACTCGCGGAAGTCGATGGACTGCCAGTTGTTCATATAAACGTGGGCACCGTTGTGGAAGAAGAGGTGCTTCTTGATGTGACTAGGTAGGGCATGGAACATATTCCAGACATGGATTGGCTTAACATTCCAGTCCTGTGAGCCGTGGGTAAAGACGACCTCGCACTTGACCTTGTCTGCGTGGAGCAGGTAGTTGCGGTCATGCCAGTATTGGTTGTAGTCACCGCTGGTGCGTTCCAGGGCAGCTCGTTCGGCAGCCAAGCCTTTTTCGTAGGCTTCTTTGCTACGGAGAAAGTCACCTGCTTGCAGGCTTTTCGAGTAGGTCAGGGCGGTCAAGCTGTCCAGGTCCTCGCCGGGATAGCCGCCAGGGCTGGTCACCAGCCCGTTTTCACGGTAGTAGTCATACCAAGAGGAGATCCCAGCTTCTGCGATGACGACTTCCAATCCGTCCACGCCAGTTGTTGCCAAGGCATTGGACATAGTTCCTAGGTAAGACAGTCCCGTCGTCGCTACCTTACCATTGGCCCAATCGGCCTTGACCTCAATCGAGCGAGTGTGGTCTGTGTAGGCCTTGGTGCGGCCGTTCAGCCAGTCAATCACCGCTTTGTAGCCCTCCACCTGCTGGTAGTCGCCAGATGTCATGTAGCCAGTCGAGCCCAGCGTGCCGACACCAGACACATGGAGGCTGGCGAAACCACGAGCAAGGAAATAATCATTGAGGGAGTAAGAAGTGATGTGGCCCAGTTTTTCAGTAGCAGGGCTGACAGGCAGGTTCCGCTGGTCCAATTCCAACTTGTTAATCTTAGTCCGCTTGACCTCAATGGTGCCGACAGATTTTTCAACTAATTCCCCTTCCATTTTGTGCAGGGCCTTGTCGCTGGCAACTTCATTGACTCCTTGATGATAAGGACTGTTGGTAATGACCGCAGGGATTTTCCCGTCAAAGTGCGGACGGAGGATGGAAACTTTGACAATATCAGTCTGGCCATTCCCAGCCGTATCGACAGGCGTTTCGACATAGACCACTTCTCGAATGAGGTTTTTGGTTGAAAAGGTTGCTAGCGATTTGCCGTTGAAGAAGTGGTAATGATTGTCCTCTGGGATTAGGTCGTCACTAACTAGCTGGTCAATCAAGGTGTTTCCGGACTTGGTACGGGTGGCAAGCAGTTGGTAGAGGTTGTCAATCATATCTCCATAGATGACAGGGAAGTTGCTTTTCTCCACGAAGTCCAGGACATCTGTATAATCCACACCAGGCACAAAGCCCAGCAACTGAAAAGCCACTTGATAGAAAATCTGGTTAGTCAACTCACGGTCAGACTGGAAGAAGGTCAGAAGATCTGTCTCCCAATCCGCAATCATGTTAGACAGGGCAAAGTCTGTATTGGTTGTTAAAAAATGGCACTTTCTGACAAAGATTTCCAGATTTTTCTTCTGACTGTGGTCGCTCTGCAAGGCAAAACCAAGATTGATTAGCTCCTCCAAAGAGCCAGGTATGTCATTTTTTATAAAAGAAAACTGATTAAAACGCATAGCTTTTCCTCTTTTTTACTTAGTAGTCTGTACTTATTATAGCTGATAAGGGGTGCTTTGTCTAAGATTTGTTGGAACATCAGTATATCTATGTAGAAAATGACAGTATAATTAGTTGTAAAATAGTGATTTTTTTTATACAATATTCTAGTATTTATTGAGGAGAGAATAGCTATCGTGTTGAGAAAAAATGATGTGATTGTGCCTGTATTGCGTGTCAATAATCGTGGTATCAATCAAGCCTTCCTAGAAAATCAACTAGGAATGAAAGTGAAATTAGAAGACGGTCCTTTTGCTGATTTTGGCGATAGAACCAGTTCTGCAACAAAATTGGTTTTGATGGAGTCGCCGGGTAATCGCACTCGGGCTGTCAAGGGACTAAAAAAATTAAATAAACTGGTCATCAAGGTCGAAGAGGCTCATGAAATTGAGACCTTGTTAGCTCGAGGTACAGTGTTTACCAAACTCTATAAAGGAAAAGCTGGTTTTGGATTTGAAGTTCTTTCGCCAGATGGAGATAGCTTCTTGCTCCATGCCGAACAGTCTATCGAGGATTTGACGGCTATTCTTCCCCCAGTTCACTTTACTGGTCAAGCTGATTTTTCAGGTCTGACTGCTTTTGCAGTGGAATCTGTCTGGATTAATAGTCCACAAGCCAGCGTCAGTCAAGATTTCTATGAGGCAATCCTACCTGAACAAGACTTTTTGCATTTTGTTGGGGCGGAAGGTGAAGATTTAGTAACCCCTGCGGATCAGGTTTGGGACTTGGACAGTTTGCGTTTTCCAGTCGAGCAGGATTTTGACTGGGCAAACTTGGAAAGCCAGTTGGAAGGTCCTTTCTTTAAAGACAAAAAAGAAACCTTTATCCAAACGGTTGATCCGAGTGGTATTGAATTGTGGTTTGAAAAATGAGACAAGCGATTTTAGACAAGATTTCAGAGCAGATTGCGGCAGGAGTTTATCCTGGTGCCAGTCTGGCTCTTTTTTCTAAGGGGCGATGGCAGGAGTATTATCTGGGTACCCAGGATGGACATACGCCAGTTGAGGTAGGTTTGACCTATGACTTGGCTTCTGTTTCCAAGGTGGTTGGTGTAGGCACTCTTGCGACTTTTTTGGTCAATAGCGGAGCTTTGGAGCTAGATAGGACCTTGCAGTCTTACTATCCAGCTTTTGCAGATAGTCAAGTGACCATTCGGCAATTATTGACCCACACTAGCGGCATTGATCCCTTTATTCCCAATCGGGATAGTCTGGATGCAGACCAATTAAAAGAAGCTATTTTGAAGATTAAGGTGACGGATAAAAAAGATTTTCTCTACACAGACATCAATTTTCTCCTGTTGGGCTTTTTGTTGGAGGAACTGGGTGGAGCTAGTCTGGACCAGCTAATCAGTCAAGGCGTTCTAGAGCCCTTTGGCATGTCCCAAACCTCTTATGGACCAGTCAGTCAGGCGGTGCCGACGGTGCGTGGCGTAAAAGCAGGTGTGGTGCACGATCCCAAGGCGCGTGTCTTGGGTATCCATGCGGGTAGTGCGGGTCTCTTTTCGACGGTCAGAGATTTGGAAATCTTTTTGGAGCGCTATCTAACCGAGGACTTTGCGACAGGATTGACCCAGGATTATGGCTTTGACGACAAGCGCAAGCGGTCATTGGCCTGGGATAAAAAAGGAGATTGGTTGTCCCATACGGGCTATACGGGGACCTTTATCATGTACAATCGTCCCTTGCAAAAGGCGGCTATTTTCCTTTCGAATCGAACTTTTGAAAAGGATGTTCGTGCCCAGTGGAAGCTGGATCGAAACCAGCTTATGGCTCTGATTCGTCAGGTCTTGGAGGGAGAGGGACAATGAGATATGTGCTATTGCTGAGAGGGATCAATGTTGGCGGTCGTAATAAGGTTGTGATGGCTGAATTGCGTCAAGCCGTGGCAGATTTGGGCTATGACAATGTTGAAACCTACATCAACAGCGGCAATCTCTTCTTTGATACGGAAAAGAAGCAAAGGGAGATTGTGGCAGACTTTTTTGATTTCTTTGCCAGTCACTATCCCTTTGTTGAAGCCTTCTCTCTTTTGAGTGCTGAGGATTATGCGACAGAAGTCGGACAGCTCCCTACTTGGTGGGAGGATGATATGGCTCGGAAGGATATCTTGTTCTATACAGAAGGAATGGATAAAGTGAGGTTAATGAGCTATGTTGATTCATTGAAGTTGGGTGACGAAGTTTTACATATCTCTGATCGAGCTATTTATTGGGGTAAATACTCTGAAAGTAGTTATCTGCAAACAGCCTATCACAAGCAGTTGGCAAAGTCCCCTTTTTACAAGCAGGTCACTATTCGAAATGGCAATACATTTTCTGCTCTCTCAAATTATTTGAAACCTTGAATAAGAAATGAGATAGTCTCAGATTTGTAATAGTTTTGACATAGTCATTTTAAGAAAATCCTGATAAAATAAAAGTATATTTAGGAGGTGTAAAATGAAAAAGTATATTTGTCAGTCGGCCTTGTTGTTGGCAGGTTTTGTGACTACTGTTATGGGTGTCTATAGTGTTCAAGCAGACAGTCATATTGTGGTAGAAGGTGATTCCATTTACTCAATCGCAGACCAGTATGGTGTGGATCCTTATCAACTAGCAGAAACCAATGGATTGGACATTCTAGGCCTAATCACACCAGGACAAGTTTTAGAAGTGCCAGGTCAAGCCTATGTCGAAGAAGAAGTTGTAGAAGCTGGTGCAGGTCAGTCTGACTATGTTGTTCAAGAGGGGGATTCTCTTTATGGTATTGCAGATGCTTTTTCATTGGACGTCTACGACTTATTAGCGCAAAATCAATTGACCCTTGAAACGACTTTGCATCCTGGTCAAATTTTGAAGTTGACAGAAACAATATGGGGTCAGGCTGTCGATACAAGTAGCGATAGCTACTATCTACCTGGTTATGAATATGAGCCGGGGATTAACTATCCTGTTGGTCAATGTACATGGGGTGTACAAAAAGTTGCTCCGTGGGCAGGCGACTGGTGGGGCGACGCGGCTACTTGGGGAGCTAACGCTGTGCGTGATGGTTTCCGTACAGGAACAGTGCCAGAAGTCGGTGCTATTATTTCCTGGAACGATGGTAATCTAGGACACGTTGCCTATGTGACAGCTGTCAACGAAGAAGGGCAAATCCAAGTCCTTGAAGCAAATTATCGTGGGCAACAGTGGGTTGATAACTTCCGTGGTTGGTTCAATCCAACGGATACAGCTGGTGAAATTACCTATATTTACAATAACTAAGAAATGAACTCCCCCTCTCGAATTGGATTTCGTGAGGGGATTTTATTTTGACCAATTTGGTATCCTTCCTCAAATAATCTAATTATCCTTCCGTTCTCTCCCCTATCCTACCGCAAAAAGCGGGGAAATAGCAAAAGAAGTTGGGTTTAAGCTTGGGGCTACTTCTTAGAGTTGGTCTTAACATCTCAGCGCAGTGGTTGATTGGCAGATTTGTTCGTGTTTCACACTCCAAATCTGACCTAATCAACTATGCGGGGGTGGGAAGACGAACTCTTTTTCTACCATTTGTCAAGTCTATCAAGGTATTTGATGAAAAATATGTTGAGTTCAATAGTCAAAATAAGGAAATTGTTTTCTTTTGGACTAAAGTTTCGTGTAAAAAAGAGTACACGAAATTAACACCTTATGTTGAAAATTTTTGATAAGGTGTTACAATAATATAGCATAAACAATCTTACTGATTTTGGGTAGAACGATAATCGTAAAGTTTGTTGTGCGTTATGAGGTAATACATTGTCCGAATGAGACGATGTATGGAGGCAATCGTGTGCGGCTTCGTTGAAGTCGTTTGCGATTGTCTTTTTCGTTTCTCATAAAAGTCTGAGATATGGCAGGGATTGGTGTGACTGGCTGAAGCGATATTGTGAATACATTTGAACAGAATCTTTCTAGCGTAGGGATTGCCACACTTGGTAATGTGTTCCTTAGCGAGGAAGTTACCAGATTCATAGTGTCTCAGGTCAATACCGATAAAGGCATTGATTTGATTGGCAGACTGAAAACGGCGAATATCTCCCAGTTCACCAATAATACTTGTTGCAGTAGTCTCAGCTATTCCAGGAATAGAGAGCAGAATGTCATATTCAGGTAATGGCTGAGCTAGCTCCACCATTTGGTCTAGAACAGTTTGTCTCTGTTCAGAAAGCCGAAGCAATTCTCTTCCATAGTAACGAACCTCTTCCAGCATTGGAGAGGTTTTCTTGACGGCACAATAAGATTGATTAGCTAGTGCTATCAGCTTCTCAGCTAAATACGCCACACGCTTGTCAGAAATTCGTTTTGAGGTGGACTGACGAATGCTCTCTGAGAGTTCGTTCTTGCTTAAATCAAGCACGAAGTCCTTGCAAGGAAAAGCTATGACCAGGTTCCAGTATTGTTCGCCAGATGGTGTTGATAAGATAGTTTCCAATTCAGGAAAAGTGACTTGTAAGACCTTGTGCAGACGGTTTTTAGCTCGAACAATGTCCTCGGTCAGATTCTGATAGAAACGGCTGAGATCCCGCAAGTTTTGGTAGACTTCTTCTTGGACAAAAGTGGGTTTACGATTTAGCACAAATTGAGATTGAGCCAGTTTTTCGGCGTCAATTTGATCTGTTTTCCTCACACGCAAGCTATCCAGTTGCTTCTTAGCTTCTAAGGGATTAAGCCGTGTATAAGCGTAGCCATGTTCATCCAGAAAAGCTTGAAGACGACGAGAATAGACACCTGTTGCTTCAAAGATGATTTCTGGCTTATGGACGGTTCTCAAATCGCCAAGTAGCCGAGCAAAGCCTAAGGCGTCATTGGACATGGTATAGCTGTGAACTTTCTCACCATTGACTAGAATGGCCACTTCTGAACTTGCCTTACTCATATCAATCCCAAAAACTGCACGCATGATATTACCTCTTTGTCTTGAATGATTCCTTGTTTTAGTGATGTCATTTTCAATACTCGACGTCAGGCGTCCCACATACTTTGATAACATTCTTTCTAAAACAGGTGCCTTGCCAGTTTTTGATGCGACGTCTAGCGTCAAAAGAGTTCTCGACTTAACAAGACACCTCTACTTTATCATAAAGAAAAAGTAGTGAGTACTCTCTCCCGTCGGAGATTTCCTCACTACTAATCTTAGTATGTTTTGTTTGGTCGAGTTCTTTCCCACTCCCAAAAAGGACCTGCATGTGCAAGTCCTTTTGTCTTTGTTTGATTAAGCTTGACCTGAAACTTCAGCAGCGTGGTCATCCATTGAAAGAACTTCGTGGAAGACACGTTGTGTCAATTCAGTTTTTTGTTCTTTAGTGAGGTATTTAGTGTTTACGCAGTATCCAGAGATACGAACGATTACGTCCTCACCAGCCATGATTTTCTCATAAACATCGTTCAAGTCCATAACGTTCAAGTTAACGTGCTGACCACCTTGCTCGAAGTAGCCATCAAGGATTGTTACTAAGTTGTTTACTTGTTCATCGAAGGTCTTACCAAGTGCTTTTGGAGAAACCTGAGTTGTCAATGAGATACCGTCGTTGGCATGGTTGAAGTTGAGCTTAGAAAGGGTGTTCAAGTTTTGCAACCAACCACCACGAGATTTAGAAGTTGGGTTAGCACCTGGTGGGAAGAATTCTACTTTAGAAGTGTTGACAGTGCCATCTTCGTTGAGGAATACACCACGGTGAACAGGTGAGTTACCAGTTTGTTTAGAGTAGGCAACGTTTGAAGTGATGGTCAAGATAGATACCGCAGCTTCTGCATTCTTGTAGAGTTTCTTGTTAGCAAGACGAGTATAGAATGCTTCCATGAGCCATTTCGCGATGTCATCTACACGGTCATCATCTTCACCATAGCGTGGGAAGTCGCCAGTTACTTCGTAGTCGTAGATGAAGCCATCTTCGTCACGGATTGGTTTCACTTGTGCGTACTTGATAGCTGACAAGGAGTCAACAGTGTTTGCAAAACCACAGATACCGAAGCCCATGTTTGCACGAAGGTGAGTTGGCAAGAAGGCCATTTGAACAGCTTCGTAGTTGTACTTGTCTGTCATGAAGTGGATGATGTTCATGGCATCAACATAGGTATCTGTCAACCAGTCAAGGGCTTTTTCAAAGTTTGCGATAACTTGGTCGTAGTCAAAGATTTCAGAAGTGTTTGGTTCAACGCCATCAAATACTTTGTAGTCTTTGTGAACATCGTCGTAACCATTGTTCCAGCTTGAAAGAAGGGCTTTCAAAACGTTAACACGCGCACCGAAGTACTGGATGTTGTGGCGTTTGTCTTCGCTTTCTGGATCAAGTGGAGACACACAGCAAGAGATACATGACATTTCACCGTAACCGTCTTTGGCCATTGTTGTTACACCTTCATATTGGATAGAAGAGTGTTTGTGGCTCATTGCCATACAGTAGCGACGGAAAGCGTATGGGAGTTGGTCAGACCAAAGAACTGTCAAGTTTGGCTCTGGAGAGTTACCGATGTTGTCAAGTGTGTTCAAGAAACGGTAGTCCATCTTGGTAACACGGTGACGACCATCGTTACCCATACCTGCCATAGATGTTGTAAGGAAAGTAGGGTCACCAGAGTAGATTTCGTCGAAGGCTTTTGTACGAGCAAATTTCACTGTACGAAGTTTCAATACGAAGTCATCGACAAATTCTTGGATTTCTGATTCAGTAAATGTACCGCGAGCCAAGTCACGTTCTGCATAGATGTCAAGAACGATTGGCACACGACCAAGAGAAGTTGCCGCACCGTTGATAACACGGCAGACTGCCATAAAGGCGATGTTGGTCCATTGGATAGCTTCCTTGGTGTTCATGGCAGGCTTACGAACATCAACACCATACAAGTCACCCAAGCGTACAACTTGTTGCAATGCTTGGTACTGCATGTTGATTTCTTCGCGAAGGCGGATTGACTCCTCATCGATTTCAGTAATGGCATTCCAGTCAGCTACTTTTTCTTCCATCAAGTAGTCAGCTCCGTAAAGAGCCAAACGAGCATACATACCGATGATACGGCCACGTGAGTAAGCGTCTGGAAGACCAGAAACGTGGTGTGAGTGGCGAGCACGGCGGATGTCAGCTGTATAGGCACGGAAGATACCATCGTTTACAGTTGTAGCGTGTTTTGTATAGATTTCATGAAGAAGTGGGTCTGGAGTATAGCCGTTCTCGATAAGAGTTGTTTCAGCCATACGAATACCACCACGTGGCATGAAGTTGAGTTTGAAGAGCTCATCGTTTTGGATACCAAAGATGAGTTCGTTTTCTTTATCAATGAAACCTGCTGGGATGTCAGCGATAGAAGTAGCACGATCTACGTCCATTGGGAAACGAGTATCCTCGTAACCAGCCTTAGTTTCTTCAATGATTTTTTTGATATGAAGTGAACGCTCAGTTGGACCTGCAAGGAAGCTTTCATCTCCATCATATGGAGTGTAGTTAGCTTGAACGAAACGTGTTACGCTAGCTTTTTCTTGCCAGTCTACACCTTTAAAGCCTTCCCAGGCTTGAGCGAAAATGTCTTCAGCAACATTTTTTGTTTTCACTTTTGTTGACATGAGGGTTCTCCTTTTAGATAGTTTTGTTTTTCACATATTTTAGTATATCATATGTAAGCACTTTCTTCAAGACAAAACACTGAAAAATAAATTGGAATTTTTTCCAGGTAGTGGAATATAGATCCAATAATCAGTCATCGGTCTCTTGAATTATCATTATATTAAAATATTCAACAATGGTCAAACATAATGGATTGATATATTGACAAAGAAAGCGTTATCATGTAGAATGTATGTGTATATTATATTAATAACAAAAGATAAAAAGGAGGTAGACGATGAAAGCATACTCTAAGGAATTATTTTCTAAGAAGAATAGATATTCAATTAGAAAATTGACAGTGGGTGCGGCGTCAGTTATCGTAGGAATTTCTCTATTTTCAGGTGGAACAGTATTAGCAGAGGGAACAGCACTTGCCGATACTCCTGTTGAGACGATAGAAAACAATGATGTTAGCAATACAAATGAAGGAGTTGTGGATCAAGATAGCTCCCAAACAGACGAGGTAGTTGCTACGGATATAGAAGCTGCGCGGACGGAATTGAATTTTGCCCAGTCAGAATCTCAAGAAGTCGCTGCGGAATGGACGCCAACTTCTACACCGGCTGGTACAGTTGAGGTCGTAGAAGAAGAAGGAATTCGTTACAACCGCTTGTCCTCAGTTGAGGGTCAGGACAATTCGACAAATATCGGAACATTTGAAAATCCGGACTTGAAGATGAATGCAGATGGCAGTGCGGAGGTATCATTGTCATTTGTAGAACGCTCTGAACCAGCACAGGCTCGCTTTGGTATCTATCTTAACCATACTGATCAGAATAAGCATGTTTTAGTTGGTTATGATAAAGATGGTTGGTTCTGGGAGTACAAGTCTCCAAGTGCAAGTACTTGGTACCAAGGTCAACGGGTACCGGCTCCTGAAAGAAATGTTCTCTATGATTTAAGTGTCAATTTAACACCTACTGGTGAGATTTCGGCATCCATTCTTTCGGATTCCATGACCGAGGCACAGGAATTGTTTGTGGCTCAGCAAATTCCCGAAGCAGCTTGGAATGATTTAAAGAATACCTTATCAGCTAAATTAAAAGTTACTAGTCGTAATACTGATCGTACAGTGGTGGATATCGTTGCTAAAAACCAAGAAGGAGTTTCAGAAACAGCTAGCCAGCCAACAACGAATGCCACAACTGGTACAGGAGAGACGAATACACCTACGCCAACCGAAATCCAACCAGACTGGAGATCTACTTCAGCTATCAAAGGAACAGTTGCCATTAAGGAAGAAGGTGGGGTTCGTTACAATGCACTTTCTTCAACGACTCAAAACAATAATGGAGATAGCATTGCCATCTTTGAAAAAGCTGGATTGGAAGCTAGTCCAGAAGGCAATGTCAATCTAAACTTGGAGTTTGTAGAGCGTTCTGAAAACAACCAAGGCCGTTTTGGAGTCTTTGTCAAATACAAAGATGTTAATAACTTCCTCTTTGTTGGATATGATAATTTAGGATGGTTCTGGGAGTACAAGGTTAACGGTACAGGAAACTGGCTACGTGAACGGACAGTCACTACATCTCCTGTAAAAGATAGTAAAAATACTCTATCGATTTCTTACAAATCAGATGGGCAGTTGAATGCTACAAACAATGATGTACAGTTGTTTGATACACTAAACTTGGAAACAGCTGTGAAAGAAGCCTTGTCAGCTGAAAAACGAGTTGCTTTGAAATTAGGTACATTTGGTCAGCAATTAACTAAGGTTGATATAAAAGCAGATGACCAAACAGGTGTGACCCCTGCAGATGAAAAAGAAGAAACACCTACAACAGCTTTTGTTGTCAATGATGCGGCAGTTGCCTATGATGAACTCAATTCAGGTGAATTGACTGCCAAGATTGACCGGGCATTCCCACGAGTTAGAGAATATACCTTCAACGGGAACAAGGTATTTGGACAAGTCCATTCTCTCAATTCACTACGCATCAACAATGTGAAAGTGACGCCAACCGTTACCTATAACAAAGTTGACGACAAGACCGCTCACTATGTTTTGGATGTTGTGGATGAAGCTAACAAAATCAACGCTTCTATCAAGGTTCAAATCAAGGTAGAAGGTAAAGAACTTCACTTTGATGTTTTGGAAGTTAATAACCGCAACCAAGTGACCTATGGAGCAGAGATTGATGATGTTGCCAAGTTGATCCAAACCATTGCTTTTGATGAAAATAATTTGGTTTCAGTCGCTAGCCATCAAACCGATGCAAAATTTGATGGAAGCCGCATGTCGACCCACACCCATCGTACAGGTGATGAGCATATTCACTTGCAAGATGGTGTGAATTACCAACGTCAAGGATACATGTATGGCTTTGTTTCAACAGATCAATTTGCGGCAGCAGTTTGGAGTAATTCACAAAATAGCTATGGTGGTGGTGCAAGTGACTTTACACGCTTGACAACAAATAGCCACCGATATACTGTTGATGGTGAAACTGGTGTTCATCTAGGAATTGCTTCCTCTCCATGGAGATGGGAGGGAGCCCACAACGGTGTCGTTTATCCAGAATATACTCTCGAATTGCCAAGTGCAAAAGTAGTTTTTGCAGCTGATGCAAACAATGATAATAAGGTAGACTGGCAAGATGGGGCTATAGCTTACCGTGACATCATGAACAATCCAAAAGGGCATGAATATGTACCGGAACTGGTAGCTTACCGTATCGCTATGAACTTTGGATCACAGGCTCAAAACCCATTCTTGATGACCTTGGATGGTATTAAGAAAATTGCCCTTCATACAGATGGCTTGGGACAAAGTATCCTCTTGAAAGGTTATGGTAGTGAAGGTCATGACTCTGGACACTTGAATTATGCAGATATTGGTAAACGTATCGGTGGCACAGAAGACTTCAAGACCTTGATTGAAAAATCACAACCATATGGTGCAAAACTAGGTATTCACGTCAATGCATCTGAAACCTATCCAGAATCCCAATACTTCTCTGAAGAGATTCTTCGTCGTCAGGCAAATGGTGACTACGCCTATGGTTGGAACTGGATTGATCAAGGTATCAACATCAGTGGTCATTATGATTTGGCCCACAACCGTTTGAAACGTTGGGAAGATTTGAAGAAAGAACTGGGTGACGGATTAGACTTTATCTATGTCGATGTGTGGGGTAATGGTCAGTCTGGTGGCGAAAATGCTTGGGAAACTCATGTTCTTGCCAAAGAAATCAATATGCAGGGTTGGAGAAATGCCTTTGAATGGGGTTATGCAGGTGAGTATGACTCGACCTTCCAACACTGGGCAGCAGATTTGACCTACGGTGGCTTTACTCTGAAAGGTATCAACTCAAACATCGCTCGCTTTATCCGTAACCACCAAAAAGATTCATGGGTTGGTGACTACCCAGCTTACGGTGGCGCAGCCAACTATCCATTGCTTGGTGGCTACGATATGAAAGACTTCGAAGGTTGGCAAGGACGTAGCGACTACAATGGCTACATTACCAACTTGTTTGCCAACAACCTGATGACCAAGTATATCCAACACTTCCAAGTAACCAACTGGAAGAATGGTGACCCTGTTCGTATGACGGACAACGGTGAAACCTATACTTGGACGCCAGAGATGGAAATCACTTTGAAAGACAAGTCTGACAATACCTTGGTCTTGACCCGTAAGTCAAATGATGTTAACAATGCTGGCTACCGTCAACGGACAGTAACCTTGAATGGTCGTACGATTCAAGATGGAGCAGCTTATTTGGTGCCTTGGAACTGGGATGCGAATGGTAATGACCTGACTAGTGACAAACACAAAATGTACTACTTCAACGAAGAAGCAGGTGCCACAACTTGGACCCTTCCTTCAGATTGGACTGGTAATAAGGTTTATCTCTACAAACTTACTGAGCTAGGTAAGACAGATGTTCAAGAATTGGCAGTAACCAATGGTCAAATTACCATTCAAGCGGATGCAAATGTGCCGTATGTCCTCTATAAATCTCCACAGACAAATCCAGAGATGTCCTGGAGTGACGGCATGCATATCTATGACCAAGGCTTTAACTCAGGTAAGCTAGACCATTGGACAATTGATGGTGATACTAGCAAGGCTACTTTGGTCAAATCCCAAGGTGCCAACGATATGCTCCGTATCCAAGGCAATACATCCAAAGTTAGTCTCAGTCAAAAATTGACTGGCCTGAAACCAAATACCAGCTATGCAGCTTATGTAGGGGTAGACAACCGCAGTACAGCAAAAGCTAGCATTACGGTCAATACAGGCAGTTCAGAAGTTACAAACTATACAAATGAGTCTATTGCTCTGAACTATGTAAAAGCCTATGCTCATAATACATTGCAACAAAACGCAACGGTTGATAATACAAGTTACTTCCAAAACATGTATGTCTTCTTCACAACTGGAGACAATGTGGATAATGTACATTTGACCCTATCTCGTGATGCAGATGCGGCAGCAACTTATTTTGATGAAATTCGTGTCTTTGAAAATGATTCAACCATGTTTGCAGGTGGTCACAATACAACTGCTGGTACCTTCAAGCAAAACTTTGAGAGTGTTCCGCAAGGTATTTTCCCATTTGTTATCGGTGGTATTGAACGAGTTGAGGACAACCGTACCCACCTTGCAGAGAAACATGCTCCATATACTCAGCGTGGCTGGAATGGTAAGAAGGTGGACGATGTCATTGAAGGTACTTGGTCACTCAAGACAAATGGTCTGACAGCTCGCAATAGCATTGTTTACCAAACTATTCCTCAAAACTTCCGCTTTGAAGCTGGCAAGGCCTATCGTGTAAGCTTTGATTATGAAGCTGGTTCCAATGGAACTTATGCCTTTGCTATCGGTGAAGGACGTTATAACAATGATGCTGGTAGCCTAACGCTGAATCCATTGAACAATTCATGGGAAGATAGTGATAAGGCTAAGAAAGCAAGTTTCTTAGTTACAGGTGCAGAGTCTGGCAATACTTGGGTTGGTATTTTCTCAACTCGCCGTGGTGGTGATACTAAGGGAGATACTGGTGGAAATGCCAACTTCCGAGGCTACAATGACTTTATGCTAGATAATCTGGTGATTGAAGAAGTTACCTTGACTGGTCACTTGTTGACAACGGATTACTATAACTTGAATACTCCAGTCTTGAATGAAAACTATACTCAAGTAAGTTTGGCACCGTACAAAGAAGCTTTGTTAGCAGTGTCTGCAGCTCCTGAGGATATTAGTATCGAAGATGCTCGTACCTTGATTGCTACTGCCAATACAGCCCGTCAAAATCTTCAAGTGAAGAAAACAGCAATCACAAATGAAGATATTGGCTTGGCTCAGGCTAGTGCTCAAGAAGGTGAAGAAATAGCTAAAGCCTTTGACGGCAATCCGTCTACTATCTGGCACACACCATGGAATGGCCGTCATATTAATGAGCCAGCGACAGTGAACCTTCGTAGACCAGTTGACATTCAACGCTTTGAATATGTGCCAAGACAATCAGGCCGCAACGGTATCTTGAAAGCATTGACATTGGTGATTACTGATGATCAAAACGTGGAACATACCTTTACTGGTGCGGATTGGCCAGCAACAAGTGCTACTAAGACAATTGATTTCGGTAAGACAATTAAGGCTAAGAAGATTGTGATTACAGGTACTGCCTCATACGGTGATACTGCAGATCAATTTATGTCTGCTGCTGAATTCCGTTTCTTGACACCTGTTCAGGAAGAAGCCACCCTTGATAAGTCACCTTATGAAGCAGCCCTTGCGGCCGCACGTTCAGCAGGTAAGACAGCTCTTGTCAAAGAAGTGGAAGACTTTATGGCTTCTGTCGAAGCTGCAAATCTTTTGACAGCAAATATCTTAGATGCTACAGTTGCTCTCTTGAATGCTACTGAAACACCTGAAAACCCAGGCAATACGACAGGTACTACTACCGAAACGCCTGAAAATCCAGGGAATACAACAGAAACTCCAACACCAGATAATGGAGAAACACCAGTTGATAAGCCGACAGAGACAGTTGTTAATACAGAAAATCTTGAGGTAGCAATTGCCAAAGCAGAGGCTTTAGACCAAGCTGCATATTCAGCGGAGGATTTAGCAGTTCTAACGGAATTACTTGAAAATGCTTTAGCAACCCTAGAGTCAACTAGTCAAGAATTGGTAGACGATGCTACTCAGATGTTGAATGACTGGCTAGCTAGCCACACTTCTCAACCAGCACCTGAGACACCTAAACCAGGCACGGGTGAGAAGCCAGTTGATGCTCCAGTCAAACAAGATGAGGATATCGTCACTGCTAAAGGAGAAAGTACCAAAGTAGATCCTCTTCCGTTAGGGGAATTGCCACCGCTTGTGATTGCAAAAGGTGATAGTGTTAAAGCAGAACCATTACCTGCTTTCGATGGAGGCTTAGTTCCTAACTATGCACCTACAGCAGCCGCTCTTCATAGTATTGATCCTGCAAGCTTGGCGAAAGAAACTGCTAGTCCAAAACCAGCAAAAGCTACTTCAGCTACTTTACCGCAAACAGGTGAAACAACTGAACAAGGTCTTCTCCTAGCAGCTGGTTTGGTAGGTCTAATGGCTATGGCGGCTCGCAGAAGACGATTTGAGTAGCCATTTCAGAATAACATAGCTTGTTCTCCAAATACATTAGAGGTGGGTCTCGGACCTGCCTCTTTTGTATTGTTTATCGAAGCTTTTCGCAAACTTATAGTAAAATGGAATTAGAAACAGGACACGTCTAAGTTTATAGATTTGAAAATTCTAATATCTAAAAATGCGAAGTAGTGGTGCTCTATCTGCATCTGCGTCGCCTAGTCTGATTTTGATTTTCATTGAGTACTACTTGCCCGTCAATGTTCGCTTTATGAAAAAATTTGTTAGATAGGCTATAATATGTCTAGTAGTAAGGAGCAGAAAGGAGTTTCCATGTTAATTTTTCCCCTAATCAATGATTTATCTCGAAAAATTATTCATGTTGACATGGATGCTTTTTTTGCTGCTATAGAGGTCAGAGACAATCCTGCTTTGAAAGGCAAGCCAGTTGTTATCGGGGCAGATCCGCGACTGTCTGGCGGTCGTGGAGTGGTATCTACCTGTAGCTACGAGGCGCGTGCCTTTGGTATTCACTCGGCCATGTCCTCCAAGGAGGCCTATGAACGCTGTCCGCAAGCCGTCTTCATCTCTGGAAATTATGAAAAATACCAGGAAGTAGGGCGACAGGTCAGGGAAATTTTCCATCGCTATACCGACTTGGTGGAACCGATGTCCATTGATGAGGCCTATCTAGATGTGACAGAAAACAAGCTGGGATTAAGCTCGGCAGTCAAAATTGCCAAACTCATCCAATACGACATCTGGAATGAACTACATTTGACCGCTTCTGCTGGGGTTTCTTATAATAAATTTCTAGCCAAAATCGCCTCGGATATGGAAAAACCGCATGGCCTGACCCTGATTTTGCCTGAAGATGCGGTTGAAGTATTGGCTTCTCTGCCTGTTGAAAAATTCCACGGAGTCGGAAAGAAAACGGTCGAACGCCTACAGGATATGGGAGTTTACACAGGCAAGGATTTACTAGACGTGCCAGAAATGGTCTTGATCGATCGCTTTGGGCGCTTTGGTTATGATTTGTATCGGAAGGCTAGGGGCATTTCGAATAGTCCCGTGAAAACCAATCGGGTGCGCAAGTCTATCGGTAAGGAAAGGACCTATCGCAAGCTCCTCTATCGTGATGAAGATGTCTTGAAAGAGCTAGTCAGCCTCTGTCAACGGGTGGCCGCCAGCTTAGAGCGAAATGAGAAACAAGGGCGAACCATTGTCCTGAAAATCCGCTATGGGGATTTTTCAACCCTGACCAAGCGACATAGTTTGGAAGAACCGACCAATCAAGCTCAAGTAATAGAGAAAGAAATCCGTCAGCTTTTTGAAGAAGTTGGACGGGCTGAGAAAGGTGTTCGCTTGTTAGGAGTGACCGTTACCAATTTTATGGAAGGAGAAAGTAGAATTGCAAATTTCGAGTAGATTTACCATTGCTAGTCATATCTTGGTCTTGCTAGCCTTGGAGGGAGAAAAGGAAAAACAGACCAGTACTAGCATTGCAGGCAGTGTAGGGGTTAATCCTGTCATCATCCGCAATATTCTGGCTCAGTTGAAAGAGGCTGGTTTGGTTCAGGTGGCGCGTGGTGTAGGTGGTGCACGTTTGGCCCAAGCTCCAGACAAGATTACCCTCCTTCATGTCTATCAGGCAGTGGAGTTATTTGGAGAAAAGGGGAAACTTTTTGGTTTTCATGAACAACCCAATCCAGCCTGTCAGGTTGGCCGCAATATCCATCCCCTGCTAGATAGCCGTTTGGAAAATGCCCAGTCAGCTCTGGAAAGAGAGTTGGGACAAACAACCATTGCTGATTTATTGGCAGAATTATAGATATTCAATCATCCTCGTGATGATTTTTTTAAATTTTCCAGTTGTAATTCTTGACATTACAACAAACGTGTTATAAACTGATTGTTGTAAACAAAAATATTACAACAAAGCAAGTGAGGTAAACAATATGAAAATCGCCATTATCGCAGCAAACGGTCAAGCAGGTCAAGTCATTGCCAAAGAAGCAGTAGAACGTGGTCATCAGGTGACGGCCATTGTCCGCTCTGAAAACAAGAGTGCAGCTCAAGAAGTCATCCAAAAAGACGCTTTTGCACTTAGCAAGGAAGACTTGGCGGGCTTTGATGTGGTTGTCAACGCCTTTGGTGCTTGGACACCAGAAACGCTGCCAGATCACAGCCGTCTAGCAAGCCATTTGACAGACTTGCTTGCAGGGACATCCACTCGCCTCTTGATTGTCGGTGGTGCAGGTAGCCTCTACCTGGATCAGAGCCAAACAACTATGCTCAAGGATGCCCCAGACTTCCCAGCGGACTACCTACCAGTCGCAGAGGCTATGGGCGCAGGTCTTGACATCTACCGTCAGGCGACAGCGGTCAACTGGACCTATATCAGCCCAGCAGCTGATTTTGATGCAGAAGGTCAAAAAGCAGGTGCTTACACCCTTGCTGGCGAGGTTTTCCAGGTCAATGCCCAAGGTGAAAGCTATATTAGTTATGTAGACTATGCGGTGGCCTTAGTAGACATTGCCGAAAAAGGTGGCTACCAGCAAGAACGTATTTCGGTATTTGCATCATAAAATAGAAGAAAAGGTAGTTCCCCTCGTGGAATTATCTTTTTTATTTTCAATTTATATAGTATAATAATATGTACAAAAACATAAAGGAGTTCCCTATGATTCACTTGATTTGTCCCAATCCAGCCCTAGACCGTACGCTTCTTGTGGAGAAGATAGAAAAGAACATTCCCCTACGTCCGTCAGAAGTCAGAGATTATCCAGGAGGTAAGAGTTTCAACGTAGCCTATGCCCTTCGAGAAAATGGTGTGACAGACTACACTATCCATACCATTCTAGGTGGGCAGATAGGTTGCTACATTCAAGACCTTAATGTCCAAAAGGGAAATCAACTGCAGGTCGTTGAAAATGATCAGAACACAAGAACCTGCAATATTTACGTGGAAACCAGCACAGGCGATGTCGTTCTTTTCTATGAAAAAGGCTTTGAACTGACAGAGGACCTGCTTGACCAATTTACCCAGCAGATAGAAAATAGCCTAGAGGCTGGCGATATCCTAGTCTTTTCAGGCAGTCTGATGAAGGGCATGCCGGATGATTATATTCAGCGATTTATTGAAAAATACCCAGAGGTCTTGACCATTGTGGATACCAGTGGACCAGCCTTACAAGCTGCCTATCAAGCTCGCCCAGCCCTGATTAAAATCAATAATGAGGAACTCAAGGACATCTATCCAGAGCTGGATGAAGAAAGTACAGAGGATATTTTGCGGATACTAAAAGAAGTCACTCCTCATGAGAATATCATTATTACCATGGGTGGAAAGGGCAGTTTGGCAAAGATTGGTCAGCGCTTCTTCCGCATCCAGTCGCCCAAGAAGGAAACGCGCAATCCCATTGCGGCAGGAGATTTCTACCTGGGCTTGCTGGTTAAGGGGATCAGCCAAGGACAAGACCCTGAAATTTTCTTGAAAGAGGCAGCAGCATTTGCAACTGCCAACTGTCTTAACTACTTCCCAGAAGTCGAAGCAGAGCAATTTGCAGAGATAGCGGGTAAAGTTGTTCTAGAAGAGGTGTAATACATATTCATCTGTCAGCATTTATTTTTTGATATTTTTCAAAAACGATGCTTTTAGTGAGTTTTGGTGTGATAATGCAAAAAAGCAAATAGCAACTCGTGCTATTTGCTTTTTAATAAGTGCTAGATACAATATGTTACTCAACCTTATCCAAGGTTACATGTACATGAGGTTCTGATACCAGGTCGTACACGGCTTCTACAGATGGGTCAAAAGGATTTCCCCACATAATAACCTTGTATTGTCCATCCTCGAGGATAAAACCTGGTGCAATACGTCCGCCTAGTCCAGTTACTCCTGGAAGAAGGGCAGAACCTTCGCCATCAACTCCACGGATTAGGTAGTGGTTTGGAGCATATTCAACCAGGTCCGTAACTTGAGCTGTGTAGGTCTGGATAAGGTGTTCTTCTTCCTCATCTTCACTAAGTCGAAAATCTTCATAAGTAGTAAAGGTGCCATCTGCGCTGATAGTTACTTCAATATTGCGCGCTTGTTGACTGCTTCCTTGCCATTTTCCAACTAGGTCAGCGGGGATAGTTGTAGCTGGTAGGGTTAAGAGCTGAGTGTGAGTTGTTTCGGTACTTATAACACTTTCCTGGGTCTGAGAGCTTTGGCTCTCTTGACCTTGTTTACTTTCTTCAGTGTTTTGGTTTGCTTCTGCCGAGGAGCTAGTTTCACTCGCCTTTTCTACAGAGCTAGAATTCTCAGCAGTACTGGTCTGCTTGGTGTTTGCTTGGGTCGTTTTACTGGTGGCTGCTTCTGTTAGGCTTTCTTGTTTTTTTGCTGAACAAGCTGTCAATAGACAGGTTACAGAGAGCAACAATACTGAATAGTTGAATATCTTTTTCATTTGTTCTTACCTCCGCTTATAAACAGAGTATAACAAATAAAAACAAGGTTGTCAACACAAAATTGTAATATTTGTAACATTTTTGTAACAAAAGAAATAATTTTGTTATATAATTTTAAAAAATTCCTCTATATCTGCCTCTTGGATGCCAATCATGGGGTCGATGGTTAGTAGGTTGTCCACAGTCAGAATGTATGCTCTGGGTTGGGCACTTGCTTTTTCTGGCTGGTCTTGATCAAGAAGGGAGAGTTGTTGGTTGTTTTCTTTGACTACTTCAACCTGTTCTTTCCTGTCTGGCTGTGTAGGTGGCTGGGTTTGCGTGGTTTCAGTTGTTTTGCTTTCGTCTTTTTCAGTCAAAGCTTCCTTGCTGCCCTGCTCTGCCATTTCTCCTTGGAAACGTGGGACCAGGTAGGTTTTGCGGAGGGTGCCGGCGTTTTTGACGGCGTAGTCAAAGGCGGAGATTTCGCCTAGAAGAATGAGCTTGCTCTTGGAGCGGGTGATGGCGGTATAGACCAGGTTGCGCTGGAGCATGCGGTGGCTGGAGCGGGTGATAGGAAGGATGACGACCTGAAACTCGCTGCCTTGGGACTTGTGGATGGACATGGCATAGGCTAGGGTAATTTTGTACCATTCGTTTCGAGGATAGGTGACCTCGCTGCCGTCGAAGTTGATGGTGATTTCGTCCTGCTTGGAGTCGGTATACTTGGCCGGTAGGAGGTCGGTGATGTAGCCCAAGTCGCCATTGAAGACATTGGCTTCGGCGTCGTTGACCAGGTGGATGACCCGGTCTCCTTGGCGGAAGGCTTGCTCGTTATGGAGGAATTCTAACTCTCCTTCTTCCAGTGGATTGAGCAGGGCCTGGGTCATGGTGTTGAGCTGGTCAATACCTGCAGCACCACGGTACATGGGAGCGAGGATTTGTACTTCGTTTGCAGGAATGCCCGACTTGATGGCTGCGCCGACAATGCGTTCAATCAGGGCTGGAATTTGTTCGTTTTGCGCTTCAAAATAGGAGCGGTCTGCCTTTTTCTCCCGGAAATCGCTCGGCAGGGCACCTTGGCGAATCTGGCTGGCTAGTGTAACGATGGTCGAATCGTCTGACTGACGATAAATACGTTCTAGAGTAATGCTCGGCAGCTTGTCAATTTTCAATAGGTCAGCTAGGACTTGACCGGGACTGACAGAAGGCAATTGCTCTGCATCGCCGACAATCAGAACCTGGGTCTGGGAGGAGATATTCTGGAAGAGTTGATTTGCCAACCAAGTATCGACCATAGAAAATTCGTCTACGATGATGAAGTTAGCCTCGAGGTAATCATCTCGGTAGGTTTCTTCCTGTCCTTCGACAAGCCCCAGATGGCGGTGGATGGTGGCAGAAGGCAGACCTGTCAATTCGTTCATTCGTCTGGCTGCTCGTCCAGTTGGAGCGGCTAGGAGGACAGGGCATTCTTCTCGGTTGCGAGTCAGGTCAATCTTATGCAAGATGGCATAGGCCGCGATAATGCCGTTGATAACGGTTGTTTTACCTGTTCCTGGTCCACCAGTTAGGATAAAGAGCGGATTGGTGATGGCTTGGACGATGGCTTCTTTTTGAATGCCATCATAGGTCAAAGAGGACATACTTTCCAGCTCTGCTATAGCAGCCTCGACGTCTGCGCGTGGGAAGGGTTTGAAACCATTTTTTCCCATCAGGCGGGTCAGGTTTTTATGGATACCATGTTCGGCAAAGTAGAGGCTGTTGTCGAAAATCTTGGTGCCTTCCTGCTGGACCTTGCCATCTTCTATCAGTCCAGTCAACTCTTGGGCAACGGCAGCAGGGTCTAGTTCGGTATGGCGAGATTTTTCCAGCAGTTCAAGGGTAGCTTCTAGTAAATCTCTAGCCTCCACATAGGTATCACCTGTTTCCATAGAGCGATGAATGAGGCTAAAGAGCATACCAGCCCGAAAACGCTGGGGAGAGTCACTAGCAATTCCTAGGTTTTCGGCAATCCTATCGGCAATGGTAAAGCCGAGCCCCTGGACATCTTCGACCAGTTGATAGGGATTTTCTTCAATAATCTGAAGTGTTTTTTCCTTATACTGGTCTTGGATTTGAAAGGCCAATTTATTGGGAATGCCATACTCGGCTAGTTTTGCCAAGATCAACTCGGTTCCATAATTGAGGCGGAGTTTCTCCACAAATGCCTGCATGTTCTTGCTGGATAGGCCTGTGATTTGGGTTAGTTTTTCAGGTTCAGCTAAAATCTTATCAATGGTATCTTCGCCATAAAGCTCAACAATTTTTTCAGCTGTTTTACGTCCAATTCCCTTGAAATGCTCGCTGGAGAAATACTTGACTAGGCCTGTGGAGGTTGGTTTGCTGCGTTCGTAGCGCGTGATTTGCATCTGCTGACCGTATTTGGGATGGGTGACTAGATTGCCATAAAAGCGATAGTCTTCTCCTTCGATGACATCAGCAATGGTCCCTGTTATAATAATTTCATAGTCGTCATAGTCTGCGTCTGTCTCCTCGATTTCAAGGAGAAGGATTTTATAAAAATTACTAGGATTTTCAAAAATAATCCGGTCAATGGTGCCGGTAAAATATACTTCGTTCATAGAGAATATTTCCTAAAATAGTGAAAAAAGAAGAGGCTGGGCAAAAAGCCCTGGCCCACTTCTCAGTGTTCGTGTCAACATCTCAGCGCAGTGGTTGATTGGCTTTAACAGTCTGGGAGACTGTTAAAGGTAGGAGATAAGATTTGCAAAGCAAATCTCAGCAGTTCATGTTTTACACTCCAAATCTGACCATTACGACTGTTGCGAACAACGTTCGCTCTATTTCCAAGCTCCAACAGTCACTACTCTGACTGTTTTGTAGCGAACTCTATTCGCTCTATCTCCGACCTCCAAAGGTTCCCCAAACCTTTGGAGCTATGCGGGGGTGGGAGTTTAAAAGGTCTGGGAGACCTTTTAAAGTGGGAGATATAAGCTGACGGCAGTCAGCTCACATAAATTGATGTCTGGGAATAGACTGTTTCAGCTCAACAACTGGAAATAAGGACCTGTTGACGAACTCTTTTTTAGACTAGTCGAGTTCTTTCCCACTCCCTTGTTTCTGTTAATCAACAGTTCCAATTCGATTGAAAGGCCACATGCGGAAGACAACTTCCCCCTTGATATTATCGCGTGCAAATGTTCCTACGCTACGGCTATCTAAAGATACTAGGCGGTCATCACCTAAGAGATAGTATTGTCCTTCAGGTACTGTAAGGCTGAAATCAACCGAACCATTAGCATCCTGTGTAAAGGCTTGGGCAGTTTGGGCAACGGCTTGGAATTGTTTGTTGTAAGCATATTCTTCTTGCAATTTGTCCTTTTGAAAGGCTGCTAGGTATTCATCAAGATAGGGTTCATCCACTTCCTGCTCGTTGATATAGAGGACATCATTTGCATAGCGAATGGTATCGCCTGGCATGCCGACCACCCGTTTAACAATCAATTTTTCTTTACCATCGCTGTCTGTTTCGCTGGCCACGACAATATCAAAACGATCTATGGATGTGGTTTTGAACATTACTAACTTTTCTTGGTGTTGGAGAGTAGGATCCATAGAATGACCATCAACGGATACAGGGTCCCACAAGAAGTAGCGACTAGCAAAGAGAGCGATCATAAAGAGAATGAGGGTCCCCCATTCAGCTATGAAGGCTATGAATGGCGAGCGTTTCGTGCCTCGTCTTTTTCCCATATTTGTTCCTCATTTCAATAATTTTTGTGCTTTTTGCGTATTGGCAAAGTGGAGTTTGGCAGTTTGGTTGAGTCCTGCCATGCCATAGTCTTTTAAGATGCTGGCTGCGACATGGTCGGACTTACTGCCTGCACCAGACGGCAGATTCATCCCAACTAGTTGACCAAGCTGGACAAGATTTTCTAAAAACATAGCTCTAGCAATAATAGAAGATACTGCCACAGCCAAGTACTTGCCCTCAGCCTTTTCTTCCAAGGTCACTGGATTAGTAAATTGATTGGCTTCTTTCTTCAGGTACTTTTGATAATTTTGACTAGAAGTAAAGGCATCAATGACAATCTTCTCAGGCTGGGTTCCCTTTTGTAGGAGCAGGAAAATAGCCTGATTGTGTAGGGCGACCTTGACAGACACCGCATTGTAACCTTGCTCGATGACTTCGTTGTATTTTTGGGGTGACAATAGCAGAGCTTGGTGGGGGATTTTCTCTTTTAAGAGAGGGGCGAATTGGCAGATTTTTTGGTCTGTCATTTTTTTGGAATCATCCACGCCAAGCGACTTGAGAAAGGCATGGTCTTCTGGGCGGACAAAACTGGCAACGACTGCCAAACCTCCAAAATAAGACCCGTTTCCAACCTCATCGGTCCCAATCATGGGCAGATCTTGACCTGGCCTAGTCGACTGTTCAGAGCGTTCTGGCTCATAGCCCCAGAGACTTGCTTCCTGCTCTGCCATTTCCCCTTGGAAAACGACCTTGCCTGAAGTATAGATGGACAAGCTAGCACCAGCTAGTTTGAAAAATGCTTCTATATAAGGATTTTTGCTAGCCTGTCGATAGCGGTCGTAGTGGGCTAGCATGGCCTGTTTTTGCTGGGTTGATGGCTTTAGGACAAGAGTATTCATGTTTTTATTGTATCACAAATGCGGGTTAGAGTGTGCAGAAAAGGGTGGTTTTTACTATAATAGGAGGAGAAAGTGAGGTAGACAATGAAAGATCAAGTACAGTACAAGTGGGCGTCCCTGGGAACAGGTGTCATTGCCAATGAATTGGTTCAGGCCTTGCAAGCCATGGGTGGCAATCTTTATTCGGTAGCCAACCGCACCTATGATAAGGGTGTGGAGTTTGCAAAAAAATATGGGATTGAAAAGGTTTATGCGGAAATCGATGAGGTGTTTGCGGATCCAGAAGTGGATATTATCTATATCTCAACGCCTCACAATACCCATATCAATTATTTGAGAAAGGCCTTGAAGGCTGGGAAACACGTCCTCTGTGAGAAGTCCATTACCTTGAATTCGGAAGAATTAGCAGAAGCTATTCAGTTGGCAGAGGAAAACCAGGTCGTCTTGGCAGAAGCCATGACCATTTTCCACATGCCAATCTATCGTCAGTTGAGTGAAGTTGTTGCAAGTGGCAAACTTGGAGAGTTGAAGATGATTCAGATGAACTTTGGCAGCTACAAGGAATATGACATGACCAACCGCTTTTTCAATAAGAACTTAGCAGGCGGTGCCCTCTTGGATATTGGGGTCTACGCTCTGTCCTTTGTCCGTTGGTTTATGACAGAAAAGCCAAATCAGGTCTTGTCCCAGGTCAAATTGGCTCCGACAGGTGTGGACGAGCAGGTAGGGATTTTGCTCAGCAATGATGCAGGAGAGATGGCGACCATTGCTCTGACCCTCCATGCCAAACAGCCAAAACGTGGGACTATCGCCTATGACAAGGGCTATATTGAACTCTATGAGTATCCTCGTGGTCAGAAGGCGGTCATTACCTATACTGAAGACGGTAGTCAAGAAGTAATCGAAGCGGGCGAGACAGCCAAGGCCCTCTCTTATGAAGTGGCGGATATGGAAAAAGCTGTCGCAGGACTTGAAAATACCATGCATCTAGCCTACACCCAAGATGTCATGGACATTATGACCCAACTCCGCAAAGAATGGGGCTTGGTCTATCCGGAGGAAGTTTAGGAAGCTCCTTGAACTCTATTTGAGAGCTTTAGGTAGATTTTGGGAATGGCTTTCTTTGGTGAGCAATGTGACAGAACTGTAACAAATATATAGGTTGTGTGACAGAAAAGAAGCAATATTACGTAAGGGCAACAGTTTATTAAAAAGCCCTCTTTGTTCTTGTTTTTCATAACAGAATTAGGTATGATAGTACTATCAAATCAGAAAAGGAATAGAAGATGAAACGTAAAAGAGTTACAAAACCAAAGCATATGCGTCGTAAGAGAAAAACATCCCTTTTGCAAACAAATAAAAAAATGATGTACGCGTCAACCTTGGCCCTTTCACTTTTCACAACTGGTATGGTTAGTCCACAAGTTCTCGCATTGGAGTGGACACCACGAACTGTTGAAGAAATCGTTACTGAAATTACCAACAATGAAGGTCAGTTGACTTATACGGTTAAGTATGGTGATACCCTTAGTGCTATCGCTTCAGCTATGAATGTTGATATGCATTTGTTGGCTAAAATCAATCAGATTACAGATATTAACTTGATTTTCCCAGATACAGTTTTGACAGCTACTCTTGATCAAAACAATCAAGTTACCCAGATTGAAATTGAAACACCAAGCCAGGAAAATCCAGCAGAAACTGTTCAAGCAACTGTGGATGTGACAGCTAATCAGGCGACTATTGATAATACAGTTGTAAACTTGGCTGAAGTTCCTGTAGTAGCCCCAGTCGCTCCAGCAGTAGAAGCTACAGCCGAGGCGACAGCCCCCGTTGAGCCAGCAGTAGAAACTCCAGCCGAGGTAACAGCTCCCGTTGAGCCAGCAGTAGAAGTTCCAGCCGAGGCGACAGCCCCTGTTGAGCCAGCAGTAGAAACTCCAGCCGAGGCAACAGCCCCTGTTGAGCCAGCAGTAGAAACTCCAGCCGAGGCAACAGCTCCCGTTGAGCCAGCAGTAGAAACTCCAGCCGAGGCAACAGCGTCCGTTGAGCCAGCAGTAGCGGAAGCTCAGGCAGCAGCAGAAGCTCAAGCGGCAGCAGAAGCCCAAGCGGCAGCAGAAGCTCAAGCAGCGGCAGAAGCCCAAGCGGCAGCAGAAGCTCAAGCAGCGGCGGAAGCCCAAGCGGCAGCAGAAGCTCAAGCAGCAGCAGAAGCCCAAGCGGCAGCAGAAGCCCAAGCGGCAGCAGAAGCCCAAGCGGCGGCGGCAGCTCAAGCAGCAGCTGCAGCTCAAGCAGCAACTAGCTCTTACGATGTAGGCTTGCAACCACAGGTCGCAGCCTTCCGTGCAGAAGTAGCTAACGCCTTCGGTATTACTTCTTTCTCAGGTTACCGTCCTGGTGATTCTGGCGACCATGGTAAGGGATTGGCAATTGACTTCATGGTACCACAAAGTTCAGCATTAGGTGACCAGGTGGCAGAGTATGCTATTGCTAATATGGGTGCGAAAAACATTTCTTATATCATCTGGAAACAACGTTTCTATGCGCCATTTGACAGTATCTACGGTCCAGCTTACACTTGGAACTTGATGCCAGACCGCGGAAGCATTACAGAAAACCACTACGACCACGTACACGTGTCATTTAATCCATAAGACAAATAGTAAAACTCATCCTTTAGAGGATGAGTTTTTTTGCGTCCTTTTATTGGATAAAAGGGAATGTTTTTATTGAATAGCTGTCATAAAATAAGGAAAAAACAATCTTATCACAAGAGCAATAGCTGTAAATCCAAAAAAGACGAATATTTATCAAATATATTGATAAAATATACGGGGGCTATAATGGAAGCGGCATAGACAAATAGGGTAAACTAGAATAAAAACTTGACCACGAGATTAAGAATTTTCCTTGTGGGTAAAATACTACCCATAGTATTTGTTATGCTATAGACAGAAGCATAGGAGATATGCAAATACATTTTAAGGAGTTATATATGTTAAAAGGAATTCAGTCTATTGGCAATCTTGCTTTGTTTTTTCTGAAGATAGTTATTCTGATTGTTTGTTGGGATGTTTTTGACATTAGTCTATCCAATCCAAGCAAATTAGCTAATTTTATTGTAGTGGGAATAGTGGTCTTGCTTTTCGGCAGTGGCAAAATGAACGATCTACGGCAATCGACCTTTTATAAAGAGATTTATCTAAAATTATTTGCTATGGTAGCGGTCGTCCTTTTTCTGTTCATTCCAACAGTCTATTCCTTGTTTCGTGTGGAAAGTTTGCTACAGGAGAATGGGTTCTTTCGGGTAATTGGAGGATTTATTTCTGTAATCGCTTTACTAATTTTTGTATGCATCGGAATTGTTCTACCTTTTTGGCTCATCTATCGTGCGGCAATTTTTATCGCTGGAACAGATCGTTCTGGTTATATGCAGGTGCCAAAATTTTTTAAGCATCAGCCTAAGAAGATAAGGCTATTTATTCTTAATAAGACACCAAGATTTGATCGCCTAGCTATCGTCTGTGGTATTTTTTTAAGTATTGTCTATCTTCAAGCAGGGTCGGTCCCTTTACCAGCCTTTCTATCTTTTTTAAAGGTTGGGACCTATATTCACCCTCTGGTTCTCGTGTTCTTGTATAAGATGATTTCGATTCGTTTTAATTACAGTATGCATAATTTTTCTTATCATCTCTTTGACCAAGCTTCGCCCGTATTTCCACATCTGAAGCCAGGTTTTTATGAGGAACTTTTCAAGGTCAAGTCATCAGGCGGCTCTACTGTCCAACAGAAGTGGGAAGAAGATAGGCGGTATAATGCAGAAATTAAGTACCACGCTGCGACAGTTGTTCCTGTCCAACTTCCTTTCATTACTCTATCTTTGTATTGGACTATGGATGAGGAAGGGAAAAATTGGAAAATTTACAAACCAGAGCAATACCTAACAGGTCCTGGCTCTGGCAAGGTAAAGACTGAGGCAGAAAGACGGGCAACATCCTTGAAGCCACTAACTGAACCAAGTCTTATCAAACCAGTCGCAAAACAACCAGATATTAGAAGGAAATAGCTATGGGGAAGAAATTTGAATTTATATTGCGGATAGTTTTGTTCGGAGTGGGTGTTTTTGTGGTTCGCAATACGCTTGCATCCCTGTGGCCCTTTACCTTTATCAATGTGATGTTTTGGCTCTATACTGGGATACTGTTTGCGCGGCTTTTCTTTCCAGACTTTTATGCCCGCTACCGTTCCCATCTCCATCTACTCCCTATTCTTTATTTTGTCTATTCGATTTGGTGGATTATGGAGTTGACGACAGACTATGCTTTTCAAGGGACAATTGTCATCTTTATTCTCCTGGTTCTTTGGTATCGTAAATCAACCTTCAGGGAAAAAGAGCAGGCACTGAAAGATGAAAAAGAACGTGCCAAGAGGATGGAGCAGAGAAAGACGGAAGAGGCACTGGCCGTGCGCCATGCCTTTCAAGAGGGGATTATCGTGAGAGATGGTTTCTACAATCCTCAATTGGATGATTTAGAAGCATTCGCTAAGCAGACGATTATGAAATTCACGATAGATACTGCTGAAAATCCAGACAAGACAGTTATCACCTATCGTCGTTCCAATCGGTGGTTGCATGAATTTGACATTGACGATATGCCCTATGATCATATCAAGATTTATCATGATGGGGAGGTTCATCAGGTTTTGGCTCGCTTCCGTAAACAGTCTGCTAAACGTTTTAAGCGTGACAAGGAGCTAGGGCTGGGAGATTATCATAGACGGTCTTTGCGGCCGTGGATCCGTCCAGTAGATGCTGGGCAGTATGATAGGACTCATATTATTCCTATTGGTTACCATGGTTTTGAAGCTGATCCACGCCTGGTTATTGGTTGGTCTAGTGAGCAAAATAGAAATCAATTTCCAGAGTGGGAAAAACTGCTTGCTTCTATCAATCAAGTCGAGGACATTATTTGGTATACGGAGATAAGAAAAACGAAATACGGCGCAAAGTGGACCTATGTGTTGACGGACAAGAATGGTCGTGCCTTGCAACGGGGTGAATTTGTCATGGGAACGGAAGAGAAGCCTGTGACCTTTGAATGGGGGACCTATGAACAATAAAAAAGGCTGTCTGCTTATTCTAGCAACTATCTTTGTCTTGTATAAAATTATTCTGCCAAGTAAGGTGCTGACGGGCTTACTTGGTCTGGCTATCATGGCAGGTGTTGTTTATTTTGTGAAAAAAGAATACTTCACCAATCGGACCGCAAACTTTTATCATTCAGGAAGTGAAATAAAGCCACACATTCGGAAGAAAATTGTGACACGGAAGACCTATTCGCCTGACTATGATCGTCTGGAGGCTTTTGAACAACAGGATGTACTCTATGTGACCAGTGGAGAACCTTTTGGTTCCTCGGTTGTCATTGAGTACAGAAGATTGCCTCAAGAAGTTGCTCCTGAAGATTTTTCAGATATACCTAAGGATACTATCTTGGTTCATCATTCGGAGGACAAGCATCAGTTGATTGCATTCTTTGGTAAGGGTTCTTTTCACAGGGTTCCATTTGACTACTACCGTGGGGATGATTTTCCTTTAGAGAAGATGTGGGTGCGACCCTATGGACCCGTTTTTCAAAGATGGATGTTAATTCCCTTTACTTTTCACGGTTTGGAAGCCGATCCTCGTCTATTCATAGCTGTTGAGGGGATGACAGAAAGAATCTTTGATACCTATAAAGAAGCTATGTATGATATTGGTCTTTTAAATAGGGACCAGGATACATGTATTTTTATTGACATCAATCGCTTTGACACTGGCATGGGTATCCTGTATCAGGTCTTGGACAAGGAACAATCCATCATCTATACCCAAAACTTTTTCCTTCCTGGAAACTATACTTTTGAAAGCTTAGAAAATGGAGTAAGTGTCTAATGTTTCATATCAATTATCAAGGAAAAGTGGCAAAATGTGGTGGTCTTTTTCGAAAATGTGAAGTAGAAGCCAGTCCTCATTTTGAAACCAAGGCAGAAGGGGAAGCCTATTTGGAAAAATGGGAGGACAATCGCCGGAGGTATCCAAGTTTACAATATAGCTCGCTCGTAGAGCCGTGTTTTAAGGGGCATGGACCGGGGAATTTGTTAAATATAGAAGGTAGTTCGGAGTATCTTCATGTGTTTTTGAATAGTGAGGAGCTTGAGGAAGCTATTTTGGAATTTTTATTCCAAGAGTATGAAAATGAAGCCTTACCAATGACTGTTCTGGGTCCCGCGGCTGATTTTACGGAAGATCCTCAGTTAATAAAAATGGTGGAGCAATTTTATGCTTGTGAAGGGGATTATCGGATAGCGGGTGGACCAAGTCCTGCCCCAGGGATGAGCATTGATAAGATACTGCCCCTTTTGGTAGAACGCTTGTATGCCAAATATAACATTATTGAATTCTTTGCCTGGCTAGGATACGAAGTCTATTGTACGGGAGAATTTATTGGGATTGGTTATTACAGATGTGGTTATTCGGACTTCTTAGTCGCAAGGGTGAATGAAGAGTTGGAAAAAGAGATAGCCTACTTATTTGAAGAAGATGATGATTATGACTATGAGCTAGAAGAATAAAGGAGGACTGGAAGATGGTGCTATATCACTACTCATCGAGAACGGGTATGGTGGAGGAATGTACTGCTAGAACAGTGGAACATTGTGAGTTTAGTGCTTATCCCCATTCAAAGAATTTTTCTTTTGTGGAGAAGTATCGTCAGGATGAAAATAAGGCTAGGAAGGAGGCGATTGATAATACAGAACGGCTCTTGAAAAGGGATTACTTGTTTGAACCTTTATCTGCTAGCTTATTGTGGTCAGATACAGGGGCTAAGGACTGGTCGCGAGTAACCATACGAGCAATGGAAGTCGCCAAAGTAGACAGTGATATTATTCAGTGGTTAAAAAGCAAACCCTTCTGTCTTTTCCGTCGTTCTCAACCAGGGATTGCTTCTTTTCTCAACTCACAAAATGGTCTGAAAGATGTCGCTAAGGTGATGGAATCTCTATTCTATACTAATATGGGGTCTGATTTAGGAACTCAGACCATGTTAGACCGTTGGCAATTAAGAAAACTCTGTTCAAATGACGGGGCGGCTACAAATTTTCATAAGCCAGTTCTCAACCACCATATTACCAGCATAGATAACTATACTCTAGCAAACGTTTGGTTGGAATATGTCCGGGAAAAGAAAAAAAGCGAAGAATTGCGTAAATTTATCTATGGGATGGAGATATTCTATGCGATTGTACTGCCAACCGGTCAAAGTCGCCCAGAGGAAAGTTATTGGACTTGCAAATAGTAGTAAAATTTTTTAGAATAGAGAAAAATAACAATTGGCGGTTGAGATATGAAAGATAAATTGTTGCTGGCGATCTATATCTTAGAGATATTAAAAAAGTATTCCAGCCACCAAAGTAGGCTCACACAAGCGCAGATTATGAAGCGTTTAGAAACTGACTATACCATTTCGATTACCAGAAAGACTCTTTCCAACTATCTGGTGAGATTAAAAGAAGAGGGATATATTGAAGGTCAACGGGGTGTCTATATTCGCCGGGATTTTTCTGATAATGAATTAAAATACTTGATTGATAGTATCCTCTATGCTAAACATATGCCGGATGAGCAGGCTGTCACCTTGATTGAAAAATTAAGGAATCTATCTCCTACCCGTGTCAAAAACCGGGCCAAACACATTAGCTACCTATCCTCCATGAACCATACTGATAATATGTGCCTGGATCAAGTTGTTGAAGGTTTGGAGGAGGCTATCGAGAAGAATAGAAAGGTTCAAATTACGACCTGTCGTTACAATCTGTCGGGGAAATTAGTGGATACAGGCACTAGTATCATCAGTCCCTATTACATTGTTTCTTCCATGTCTCGCTACTATGTGATTTGTTATGACGACTGTCGGGGGCAATATCTGGAGAACCGCCGTCTGGATCGGATTACTCAGGTTGAGGTCCTCTCAGAACCACGACGTAAGCTCGATCAGAGTGCTAGTATGAGAGAGCGGTTTCATCTAGGTCAGTACATGAAGGAACATCTCTATATGTTTTCTGGTCCGACTGGCAAAGTTCGGATTGCCTTCAAAGAACAATTAGTGGGGATTGTAATTGATTGGTTTGGCAAGGATTTTCGCTTCGTGAAACAAGAGGGCGATATGGTGACTGTTGAGCTTATCTGTAATGAAGATGCCTTTTATCACTGGGCCCTGCAATACGGGGAACATTTTGAAATAATAGCTCCCGACCATCTCCGGAAGAGAATGAAAGAAGGTTTAGAAAAAATATTAAAAAAATACCAATAGAAGTTGATAATGTGTAATCTTCTACCCATAACATTTTATATAATAGTCACATAAATAAGAAAAGAGGTACTATGATGTCACTATTATTATTGAAAAAGAATGGTTTGTTTGGTTTGATGACAGTAGATGGAAAAATGATTTTTCCGCCACTTTATTCCGAAATATCCGAATATTCTAATGGTCTGATTGCAGTCAGAAAAGACAAGCTCTGGGGCTACTTAGATGAAGAAGGTCAGCTGGTAATTCCTTTCCAATTTACAGAGGCTAAGAAATTCTCAGCCAAGGGGGCAGCGCCTGTTAAATTTAATCACTCACCTAGCTCGTGGGGAATTATTGATCGGACAGGTAAGCAACTCAATAAGAAATTGAATTTTGATCAGGGCTACCATGCAATTTCAGAATTCTCGGAAGAAGGATTAGCCATAGCTCAGCACTATAAAACCTATTGCTTGCTTGGGGAAGATGGACGGATTGTAAACAACCAATTCTATGCTAGTATTCATAAATTAGATTTGAGCAATACCTATCTAATTCGTGAGTTGAGTTCCTACATAGCTGTCAATGAAGATATGGATGTTATTTTTAGGTCGGAAAAGCACTATGATGAAATTTACTCTATATCCCATGGGATGCGGCAGGTGGTTATGGATGACTTGGTTGGCTATGTAGATGAAACAGGTCGAGAAGTCATTCCTTGTCAGTACCAATTGGCTTATGAATTTGCGGAGAATGGTCTGGCTCCTGTCCAGTTCGACAATGGTTTGTTTGGTTACATCAATAAAGAGAATAATCTTGTTATAGAACCTCAGTTTGACGATGCCTCTATTTTTGAAAATGGTTTGGCTCCTGTTACAAAAGATGGCAAGACCTGGTTTATCAATGAAAAGGGTGAGGCTGTCTTTGGGATGACCTTTGCGGCTGCCTCTCATTTTGCGGGTGGTTTGTCAAATGTGACCTTGCATACTGGTCAAACTGCTTTTGTAAATACCTCTGGTCAAATCGTTTTCTACTATCCATCCGAATGGGAAGTGGAAAAGTTTACAAGTAAGGACATCACAACCTTCAAGGTTGGGGATGAAGTAGGTATCATCAATAAGCAGGGAGATGTCATCGTATCAGCTTGTTGCGAGAGTTTGGAGGTGAGTGAGTTTGGTAATCTGCATCCCTACAAACAAAACGGGCTATGGGGTTATATTGATAGTGAGGGCAGCATCGTCTTTAAAAATCAATTTTTACGAGCCAGCACCTTTGGGGCAAACGGTCTAGCTAGTGTCCAAATTGAACGAGCAGTGGCTCTAGAAGACCAAGACCAAGCAAGAGAAGAAGATGATATCATTATTGAGATGGATGAAGAGAAATCGATCTTTTGGAATATTATCAACGAAGATGGCCACATCTTGTTCCAGTCAGAAGATTTAGACTTCCTCTCAGGATTTGGTTCAAGCCCTTATGCCTACTGTGTAGAAGATGGCAAGTATTACTTTATCAATGCAGAAGGGGTTCGATTTGGTAAGGGAGATGAGTTTATGTCGACATTCTGTGACGGCGAAGCGATCGCTTTGCAATCAGGTTACTTCAAGTATTTGGATGCATTGGGACAGGAGTTAAATCTGGATAAGTTTGGTTTGGTTCGCTTGTCGGAGGATTTTGAATTGATGGTTGATCTTGATTTTGAAAAGGAGAATTAACATGAAACATTTATTACGGAACTGGTGGCACTAAAAAATACTGATTGGGTACAGCACCAAGTGCTCAATCAGTCTACTCCTAATATGTGATCCATTAGGGCATTACAAACGATGGACAATCAAAAAAACAGCTATCTCCCCCCTGAGATAGCTGTTTCTGTAATATATTGTAACAGTATTTTTTGAAAAATAGCTAAAAATACTACGATTTTTTTGAAGTTATTTTCCAGGCAGATTTTCATTCGTTTCTTATCTCCAGAACTTGTCATAGCCTTTCTTCTCGTCCATGTTATAGGCGATGATATTACGGAGCAGGTCCCAGTTGACTTCTTGGTCTTCCTTGATTTTGAAGAGGTTGGAGGTTGCTTCGTAGCCGGCCTCCTTGATGTCCTGAGCAAAGGTTTCCATAGTGACCGTTTCAGGTGCAATGGAAATGTGAGCCTTGGCAGTAGAGAAACCAATGATAAAGGTTCCGTCCATGATAAACATGGGCTGGTTCCATTTGATTTCTGTGGTTAGACTTGGAAATTCTTGCTGGATTTGGGTGAAGATTCTTGCCAGTTTGTCCTTCAAGACAGGATTGTTGACCTTGTTCAAAAATTCTTGGAGCATAATGTTCCTTTCCATTTTTTATTTCATTCTATCACAAAAGAGGAGCGGGCTCCTCTTTTCTTGCTTATTTCACCAAAATCGCCAAGGCTTGATAAGGTTTCAAGCTAATTTTTTTACCGAGTTTGCTGTCAGGATAGTTGCTGATGAGGACTTGACCACGTGCGTAGTCGTCTGCTAGGTCTAGTTCAACCTCTTCTGCGAAGAAATTGTTGAGGACCAACAGTTTTTCGTCATTTAGCAAGCGTTCAAAAGCATAGACTTTCTGGCTGTCCTTGTAGGCTGCCTTGTAGTCCCCTTCTGAAATCAGAGGAAGTTCTTTCCGCAGGCGAATGAGTTCTTGGTAGAAGGTAAAGATTGGACCTTTTTTTTCCTGTTCAACGTTAATGGTTGGATAGGATTTGCCAGCTTTCAGCCAAGGAGTTCCTGTTGAGAAGCCTGCATTTTCAGAAGCATCCCATTGCATCGGAGTGCGGGAATTGTCGCGGGACTTGGCCTGGATAATCTTGAAGGCCTGATCAGGTGCGTGACCTTGGTCCAAAAGCATCTGATAGGCATTGATGGACTCGACATCGACATAGTCGTCCATGCTGTCGTAGTCGGGGTCAATCATGCCGATTTCCTCGCCCATGTAGATGTAAGGCGTACCGCGGGACAAGTGGATAGAGGCTGCTAGCATGGTTGCTCCTTCCTTGCGGAAATTCTCCACATCGACAAAGCGGTTGAGGGCACGAGGTTGGTCGTGGTTGTTGTAGAAAAGAGCATTCCAGCCATTTCCGACGGACATCTCTTCCCCCCAAGTGTGGAAGAGGTGTTTGAGTTCCTCAAAGTCAAAGTCCATAATGGTCCATTTTTGTCCGTCCTTATAATCCACTTTCAAGTGGTGGAAGTTGAAGGCCATGGACAATTCTTCCCGCTCAGGAGCTGTGTAGAGGATACAGTTTTCAATGGTGGTGGCAGACATTTCCCCAACGGTCATGAAGCCTTTTTCGCTACCAAAAGTGGCATTGTTCATCATCTTGAGGTAGTCGTGGGTAATCGGGCGGTCGGTGTAGGCTGGTTTACCGTCATTGATTGGGCAGTCTTCGAGGACTTCGTCCTTACCAATCAGGTTGATAACATCGAAGCGGAAGCCTTTGACACCCTTGTCTTTCCAGAAGTTGACCACTTTGAAGAGTTCTTCGCGGACATGAGGGTTTCGCCAGTTGAGGTCGGCTTGGGTCACGTCAAAGAGGTGGAGGTAGTATTTTCCAGTATCTCCAAAAGGAGCCCAGGCGTTGCCGCCAAACTTAGACACCCAGTCAGTTGGCTGGTCACGCAGGATAAAGAAATCCTGGTAGTATTTGTCGCCGGCTAGGGCTTTTTGGAACCATTCGTGGTCTGTCGAGCAGTGGTTGAGAACCATGTCCAGCATGAATTCAATACCCAGCTCTTTACCGACAGCCACCATTTCTTCAAAGTCAGCCATGGTGCCGAAATCAGGATTGACAGCTGTATAATCAGAAATATCATAACCGTTGTCCCGTTGCGGACTTGGGTAGAAAGGATTGAGCCAGATCATGTCAATGCCTAATTCCTTTAGATAAGGAAGTTTTTCAATAATTCCTCGTAAATCCCCTACACCATTTCCTGTCGTGTCCTTATATGATTTGGGGTAGATTTGATAAACAACCTTTCGTTTGTCTATTGTCATTTTGCTCTCTCTTTCTAGAATTATCTTGGTTGATAAAGCAATGATAGGAGGTGCAAGTTACCCTGCGCCCTCCTAGTATATTAATTCTTTTTAGCGGTTAGGATAGCTTGTCCACGTTCTACTGAACGAGGAAGTTCTCCAAGAACCTCTGTATTGAAATCAGTTTGATTTGTTACGATGACAGGTGTTTCTGTTACCAGACCGGCAGCCTTGATAACATCGATGTCAAAGCTAATCAATTTGTCACCTGCTTTAACCTTGTCACCTTGTTTGACATGGGCTGTAAAGCCTTTTCCTTCCAAGCTGACAGTATCCATGCCGATGTGCATTAGTAATTCCAGACCATTTGCAGCAGTGATACCAACTGCATGGTTGGTTGGGAAGAGGACAGATACTTCACCATCAACAGGTGCTACCAGAAGACCTTCGCTAGGGTCAATAAGGACACCTTGCCCCATGACACCTGATGCGAATACAGGGTCAGTTGCCTGTGACAATTCTTTTGCTTGACCAGTTAGGGGGCTGATCAAATCAGATTTTTCTCCTGAGGAAACGCTTGGAGTTACGCTTTTTACTTCTTCAGGAGCCTCATCCTTTTTTGCAAATAGTCCTGCACGTTTGAAAACAACTGTCAAAATCATTGGAACTACAATTGCTACCAACATAGTGAGGGCAAATACTCCCCAGTATTCAGCCTTGATAGACAAGATACCTGGAAGCCCACCGATACCGATAGAAGCAGCTTGGATGTTAAAGGTTACAGATAATAGACCAGCAATACTTGAACCAATCATAGCCGCTACGAATGGATAAACGTATTTAACGTTGACACCAAAGAGGGCTGGTTCAGTGATACCAAGGTAGGCAGAGATAGTTGCTGGAAGCGAAATTTGTGCCTCTTTTTCATTCTTACGGTTCATGAGGAAGTAAGCAAATACTGCAGAACCTTGTGCAATGTTAGAGAGGGCAATCATTGGCCATAGACCAGTACCACCAGCATCTGCAATCAATTGGGTATCGATGGCGTTGGTCATGTGGTGAAGACCAGTGATAACGAATGGTGCATAAAGGGCACCAAATACCGCACCGAAGAGCCATTTTACAGGACCAGTTAGACCAGCCAATACAATAGTTGACATCCATTGACCGATAGTCCAACCAAGAGGACCAAGGACAGTGTGAGCCAAGATAAGTGCTGGCAGAAGGGATAGGAATGGAACAAAAATCATTGATACCACTTCAGGAACAACCTTGCGCCAGAAGATTTCTAGGTAAGAAAGGGCCAAACCTGCCAAGAGGGCTGGGATAACCTGTGCTTGGTAACCGATACGGGCGATTGAGAAGAAGCCGAAGTTCCAAGACCAGTCGCTAGCGATGGTCGCAGCATCCGTACCTGGTACAGCGTAGGCATTGAGCAACTGTGGTGAAACCAAACAGATACCAAGGACGATACCGAGGATTTGAGATGTCCCCAGCTTACGAGATACAGACCAAGTGATACCTACTGGTAGGTAGTGGAAGATGGCTTCACCTGGCAACCAGAGGAAGTGATTGACACCATTCCAGAATGGTGATACTTGAACGATGGTGTTCCAGATTGGTTTACCACTTGCGTCAAAGAGGAGTTCTCCATCTTTCATAGCTTGACCAAGTGCTTCGAATTGTACGCCTTCCAAAACGTTACGGAAACCAAGGATCAAACCGCCGACGATAAGGGCTGGGATGATAGGCGTGAAGATTTCTGCCAACATAGTCATCACGCGTTGGACGGCATTTTGGTTGCTTTTAGCAGCAGACTTGGCTGCTTCTTTAGATACGCCTTCGATACCAGATACGGCTGTGAAGTCGTTGTAGAAAAGAGGTACATCGTTACCGATGATAACTTGGAACTGACCAGCATTGGTGAAGGTTCCTTTTACGGTTGGAAGGTCTTCGATGACTTTGACATTTGCTTTTTTGTCATCTGCAAGAACAAAACGCATCCGTGTCGCACAGTGAGAAACTGCTGTGACATTGTCTTTGCCGCCAATAGCGTCCAAGAGCTGTTTGGCTTCTTTTTCAAATTTTCCCATATATTTTTCCTTCTAGGCACAATTGGGCTAGTGCCGTTCCCATATTTTTTGTCATTTAGCTTCTCTCTTGGTACTTTGCTAACTCGCTTTGCCGTACGCTATGAGGGTTACATTTTATCAGCAGTATGATTTTTAACCTTCAATAGTCGCTAGTCTGATTGTTGGAGCGGCCAGTAGCTAGTTGCCTAGTACCAAAAGTAAACTAAAAGACTTTGTTTTCCGATTTATCATGTTTTAGGGGGACACAACAAATTGGATATACGAAATTTGTACGGACAAATTTCGTTTGTGCTAGTATTGTATCCGATTTCAAAAAATAATGCAAGCCCTTTTACTTAAATTTTTTAAAATTTTGTTATAATAGTGATGTTGTATGATAGAAAGCAGTCAATATATGAGGTTGAGAAATGAAAAAATACCAAGAAATTTATCATGATTTAAAGGAAAAAATCCGTACAAATCTTTATCCTGCAGAAACGTCCTTACCGACCGAGCTACAATTGCAGGAAATCTATGGGGTTAGTCGGGACACGGTACGCAAGGCCTTGGCTATGCTGACAGAAGGGGGGCTTATCCAAAAGGTTCAGGGACGTGGTTCCATGGTCTTGAAGCAAGAGATCTTGAATTTTCCTGTTTCTGGCTTGACCTCCTATCAGGAATTGACCAACTCTCTTCAATTGTCTAGTCAGACACAGGTTGTCAGTCTAGAACAGGTGACGGTCAATAGCAGTCTGGCTAGTTTGACAGGTTTTGAACCCTATAGCAAGGTCTGGAAAGTTGTCCGTACACGTTCTATTGATGGGAAGATTTCTGTAGTGGATACGGACTATTTGGCTGAGGAGTTGGTTCCAGCTCTGACAGTTGAGATTGCGGAGAAGTCCATCTATGAATACCTAGAAGGCCAGTTGGGTTTGGATATCGCCTATGCGCAAAAGGAAATTACGGTGGAGCCTACCAGTCGGGAAGAACGTGATTTGATGCAGTGCCAGGATGATTATTTGGTTCTCATCAAGTCCCGGGTCTATCTGGGGGATACAAGACAGTTCCAATATACAGAAAGCAAGCATAAGATTGATAAATTCCGATTTGTAGATTTTGCACGCAGAAAACATTCTTTGTAGGATATGGATTAGCAAAATCATCTATTTTATTGTATAATGGTAAGCGAGGTGTTTTATGGCAAACTTAAATCGATATAAATTTACATTTGGTGAGAAGCAATTAACCTTAACGACAGAACATGATAATCTCTTCATGGAAGAAATTGAGCGTGTTGCAACCGAAAAATATCAGGCAATCAAGGAAAAGATGCCAACGGCTGACCCTGAAACCTTGGCGCTTTTATTGGCAATCAACGCCCTCTCTGTTCAATTAACGCGTGAAATCGCTTTTGAGCAGACCGAGGCGGAGTTGGCCTTTGTAAAAGAAAAAGTATTGAAGAAAAATGTCACATTAGTTGATTTGGATGAACTTGAGGAGAAGGCATGATTTCATTGGTAATTTTGCTAATTTTGGCCTGGAGCTTCTATATTGGCTACAGTCGTGGCTTGGTCTTGCAGGCTTTCTATGGTCTATCTAGTATTTTGGCCCTGGTCATTGCAACAGCGACCTACAAGAAGTGGATAGCCTTTCTCTACCTTTGGGTGCCTTTTGCCAATGCCACTCAGGGTAGTTCGACCTATTACTTTGATGAAAACTATCTATTTGATTTGGACAAGGTATTCTATGCTGGTCTTGCCTTTCTTTTGATCTATATCCTGATTTATGGATTGGCACGTTTTGTGGGGATTTTTGTCCATCTACTAGAGGAATTTAACCCGGATACAAGAACGACCAATCTGATTAGTGGTGCCATAGCTGTTTTGGTGACCTTTCTTTCCTTGCAGATTGTTTTGGTCTTGCTATCGACCATCCCCTTGGCAGCAATTCAAGATAGGCTCCATGGAAGTTTTCTGGCCAATTTTATGATTCAGTACACACCATTTACGAGTAGTTTTTTAAAATCTCTTTGGTTGAGTAATATTGCAGGGTAAGGGGAACCTTATCCTTTTTGACTAAGTAGGAAAATATGAATAGTAAAATTATTGAAAGCCTTGAATTTCACAAGGTTATAGGAAAAATCGAGCCCTATCTCTTGACGGAGCAGGGTTTGGAAGAATTAAGGCAGTTGGAGCCCATGGTGGAAGCCCACCGTATCCAGCAGGCCTTTGATGAGTTGACTGATATGGGACAAATCTTTGTCGAAAGTCCTTACTTTAGCCTCTCAGCGACCAATGACATCAATCCAGCCATGCGCCGTTTGGAATTGGATACGGATCTCAATATTTCCGAGTTATTAGCCGTCAAGAAGGTATTGGAAGTGTCCAAGTCTCTCCTGGACTTTTATGGCAATCTTGAAAATGTCAGCCTCAGCCAGCTGGACAAGCTCTTTGAAAAAATTGAGCTTTTCCCCCACTTGCAAGGCTCGCTCCAGTCCATCAATGATGCTGGTTTTGTAGAGGATTTTGCCTCAGAAAAGCTGGCTCGTATTAGAAGAAAAATCCGTGAAGCAGAGGACCAGGTCCGTCAGGTCATGCAGGATATTTTGAAGAACAAGAGCGATATGCTGTCAGATACTATTTTGGCTAGCAGAAATGGGCGCAATGTTCTTCCTGTTAAAAATACCTATCGCAATAAAATTGCAGGTGTCGTTCATGATATTTCCGCTTCTGGTTCGACGGTTTATATTGAACCTAGAGCGGTCGTTACGCTCAATGAGGACATTACCAATAGCAAGGCAGAGGAACGGCATGAAATCAGTCGGATCTTACAGGAATTGTCGGATATGCTGCGACCACACAGCAGTATCCTCCGCAACAATGCTTGGGTCATTGGGCATTTGGACTTTATCCGAGCCAAGCACCTCTTTGCAAGAGATTTCAAGGCGGTTGTGCCTACTATTTCGGAGAAGCAGGATATTGCCCTTCTCAACGTTCGGCATCCGCTCATTGCTAAGCCCGTACCAAATGACCTTTATTTCGGTAGCCAGTTGACGGCTATCGTGATAACAGGTCCCAACACTGGTGGTAAGACCATCATGCTTAAGACCTTGGGATTAACGCACCTTATGGCTCAGTCTGGTTTGCCTATCTTGGCTGATAAGGGCAGTCGAGTAGCTATCTTCAAAGAAATTTTTGCGGATATTGGTGATGAACAGTCCATTGAACAGAGTTTATCAACCTTCTCCAGTCACATGACCCACACGGTGCAGATTTTAGCGGAGGCGGATCAAGATTCTCTCATTCTCTTTGACGAGTTGGGAGCGGGGACAGATCCGCAGGAGGGTGCGTCTTTGGCAATGGCTATTTTGGATGACCTTCGTCTGCGGGGGATCAAGACCATGGCAACCACCCACTATCCTGAGCTCAAGGCCTACGGAATAGAAACCTCTGGTATTGAAAATGCCAGCATGGAATTTGATACCAATAGCCTGCGTCCGACCTATAAGTTTATGCAGGGTGTTCCTGGTCGCTCCAATGCCTTTGAAATTGCCCGCCGTCTTGGTCTATCTGATATTATTATCCAGTCAGCCCAATCTTGGACCGACACCGATAGCGATGTGAACCGCATTATCGAGAAATTGGAAAGCCAAACGATTGAAAGTCGCCGTCGCCTAGATAAGATTCATGAGGTGGAGCAAGAAAATTACAAGATGAACCGAGCACTCCGCAAGCTCTATGACGAGCTCAATCGTGAGCGGGAAAATGAACTCAACAAGGCACGCTTGGAAGCCAAGGAAATTGTAGATATGGCATTGGCAGAAAGCGAGGATATTCTCAAAAATCTCCATGCAGCAGCCAGTCTCAAGCCTCACCAGATTATCGAAGCCAAGGCAGAGCTGAAAAAGTTGGCGCCTGAAGTGGTGGATCTGTCTAAAAACAAGGTTCTGAAGAAAGCTAAAATCCAGCGGGAAGCCAAGGTGGGCGATGACATTATCGTTACAGCTTATGGACAGCGAGGCACCTTGACCAATCAGCTCAAGGACGGGCGTTGGGAAGCTCAGGTTGGTTTAATCAAGATGACCTTGACCAAGGAGGAGTTTGAGCTTGTTAAGGCTGAAAAGGCAGAGCAGCCTAAGAAACGCCAGGTTCACACAGTCAAACGCGCTAATGTACGAGGACCAAAAGCCCGCTTAGATCTCCGTGGCAAACGCTACGAAGAAGCTATGATGGAATTGGATGAATTTATCGACCAGGCGCTGCTTAACAATTTGGCACAAGTCGACATTGTTCACGGTATTGGTACAGGGGTTATCCGAGAAGGCGTGACCAAGTACCTACGCCGTAACAAGCAGGTCAAGGAGTTCGGCTACGCCCCACAAAATGCAGGTGGATCAGGCTGTACTATTGTGACCTTTAAATAGCAATCAACCGATGGGAGATTCTTATGATTATCAGAAAATATCAAACCAGTGATGAAAAAGGCTGGGTTTACTGTAAGGCACTCAGCTACCTTTTTTCTCCCTTTTTTGACGATAGAGAAACTGAAAAGCCCGAACTACTGACAGATATTTATGATTACCGTGTGGAATGGGTGGCTGAAGTAGATGGCTCAAACAGTTTGGGGAACCGTTTGAGGTTGGAGATGGGACTTGCGTAGCAAGTTTCTGCTATTAAGTTGGTCTAATCGACATCGATATTTACACAGAGGAATGTAGCCAGTCTTATATTTACGCACCAAGCAAGCGGACTGCCTATTTCACCAACCTTGCTGTTCATCCCGACTTTCAAGGGCAGGGCATTGCCCAGGCGCTTTTTGAAAAAGCTGAGCAAGAGTTGAGAGAGCAAGGTGTAGAGAAACTAGCCATCTTTACTCGTGAGGATGACGCATCCAACCATTTGTATAAGAAATGGGGTGGACAATTGGTTTGCACTGACTATCTAGTCGTCGGAGCACCAAAAGACATTCCTACCTTCCGTTTCGGAATTGATTTAGAGCAAGGCCGATTGTCCTTTACAGATGAAACAGGTCAGTCAGTACCCTACTATCTACGCGAAGGTGTCTATGTCGTTAGTGAAGAAACCGACTTGGAACTCTTTGACATAGAAGATGTCTATCAAGAATTAACCTATGTGGTGGATTTGACGGAAAAAAGTTGAAAAGGTTCAACTTTTTTCTTTTGGCAATGAGCCTGGCAAGTCAAAGGTATTATTAGTCCTTTCTCTTCTCCCTGCGGTCTAGCTTGGCTTGACAATAGGCATTTTTAAGTCACTATTTTCTCGACATGCCTATCTCCACTCTCATCCCGTAGCAAAAATTCGCATTCTCTCTTCATTTGGTGTAAAATGATAGTACCAAAAACAGAAACGGAGAAAATTATGGTTCAAGTTATTACAGATGCAAACTTTGAAGTTGAAACACAAGAAGGCGTAGTCCTTGTTGACTTTTGGGCACCTTGGTGTGGTCCATGCCGCATGCAAGCACCAATCTTAGAGCAATTAGCAGGTGAAGTGGATGAAGATGAATTGCGCATCTACAAAATGGATGTTGATGAGAATCCAAACACAGCTCGTCAATTCGGTATTATGTCAATCCCAACCCTTTTGTTCAAAAAAGATGGACAAGTTGTGAAACAAGTTGCTGGTGTTCACACCAAAGACCAAATCAAAGCAATCTTGGCAGAGATTGGTTAGACAAAGAAGAAAAGGTTAAGGAAACTCAGCCTTTTTCTGTATAGAAAGGAAACTCACATGAAAGAAATCTACCTAGCAGGCGGTTGTTTCTGGGGGATGGAAGGCTATTTCTCCCAGATCGATGGTATTCTTGACACCAGCGTTGGCTATGCCAATGGACAGGTGGAGACGACCAATTATCAACTCCTCAAACAAACAGACCACGCAGAGACGCTCTATCTAGCCTATGATGAGACTCGTATCAATTTGCGGGAAATTCTCCTCTACTATTTCCGCGTCATTGACCCCTTCTCTGTCAATCAGCAGGGACCTGACAAGGGACGTCAGTATCGGACTGGTATCTATTACACAGATGAGGCTGATTTGCCGACTATCGAGCAAGTCATGACGGAGCAGTCCCAGCTCTTTGGCGGACGCCCCCTAGCCGTTGAAGTGGAGTCACTCGCACATTACATTCCCGCCGAAGATTACCATCAGGATTATCTCAAGAAAAATCCCCAAGGGTACTGTCATATCGATCTTGGGCAGGCAAAAATCCCTCTGATTGATGTTGCAGACTACCAAAAGCCAGACCAGCAAGTCTTAAAAGACAGCTTGACCGACCTCCAGTATCAAGTCACTCAAGAAGCTGCGACGGAAAGACCCTTCGAAAATGAGTTTTGGAATAGCGACCAAGCTGGCATCTACGTCGATATTACGACTGGTGAACCACTCTTTCTCTCGACAGACAAATTCGACTCAGGCTGTGGCTGGCCCTCCTTTACCAAACCAATCAGCAAGGAAGTTGCGACATATTTCCAAGACCTCTCCCATGGCATGAACCGCATCGAAGTCCGCAGTCGGGCCGGCCATGCTCATTTAGGTCATGTCTTTGATGACGGACCGCGTGGCAAGGGTGGATTACGTTACTGTATCAACTCAGCAGCCCTTCGTTTCATACCGAGAGAGGAAATGGAAGAAGCAGGATATGGCTTGTTTTTGGAACTACTTAAATAAATTTAGTAACGTAGGAAGTCTATTCGTCAAGAATAGGCTTTTTTGTGTCAAAATAGTATATTTAAACATATAATTTTGATATAATGATTTATACATAGATAATATTTTAGTTGAAGAAGTGGCTATTTTGCTGTCAATTAACCAGTGCGCTGAGATATTGAAGCGAACTCTGAGCAGAGACATTGGAATTTTTTCCTAGCCTATTTCTTACATTTTAGAGAATAGGAAGACAGGTGATTGTGATGAAAGGAAAATTTGTGCTTGTATCGACGATCATTCTAGCCGTCTTTATGATTTGGTTGGGCGTCAGTCAAAAGGAGACCATGCTAGTTCATTATTATCCTTCTGTGACTACCTTGTCGGTATCTGAGGACGTGACATATTCAGATGTACGACAGCGATTAGAGGACTATTCTCAACAGACGGATAGTATCATTGCCAGACGAGTAATTGAGCCAAGTACATCAGGCGGACGTACCTTTTCTTATGATAATTTTAGTCAATCTCCCCTACCAAGAGGATTAGAGGAATTTCAGGCATCAGAAAAGGTGGAGTCTGCACTTTTAACCAAATATTTTGTTTTCCAAGGGAAAGCGACGGTAGAGGAGCTTGGTTCTCTTCTTGTCTCGCTTGGATTTGATGAAGTTCAGATTCGGAAGCCTTCGACTATTGCTACTTTACTAGCATTTCTGACCCAAGGAGGTCAATTCTTAGCCATACTGGTCTTTCTCATTACCTATATGGCTTTGGTCGTGATTGCCAATGTAAGGCAGTTGCGTACAGCAGGTATCCGTTTGATTGCAGGAGATTCACGTTGGCATTTATTTCTACTATCTCTACAGGAAAATGCGAAAGAGATAGCTCTAACTATCCCATTTGCGGTTCTTCCAGCAGTTGGACTGGCCTACCTCGTTGGATTAGATGGCTATTCTGTCTACTATCTGGTCGCAGCTCTAGTGGGCTATCATTTCTTGCTTGGTTTGATTGCACTTTTTTTCGCTACTACATTTACCTTGGCCATTCGGACCTATCACTTTTTACCCTTGTTAAAAGGGAAGATGCCCCTGCAAGGGATCCTGACCATTATGGTTATGGGACAAATGCTGGCTCTACTGGTGGTGTCATTTGGTGTGGCTCAAACCGTCTATTATTCAGGGATTTGGCAGGAATACCAAGTAGGTGCTCAGCAGTGGGAGAATGAAGGGGATTACTATAGTTTAGCTTGGAATATTTCTGCGGATGGTCGCTCAGGACTAAATTCGCCTGAAAATTGGTATCCTTTACTAAAGCAAGCTTTGGAGGAAGACGGCGCGCTCTTTGTCAAAAGTAATTTGAATGCCTATTTAATGGGCTCCCAACTGGAAGATGGGACACGCCTTGACAGCTACCATCCAGCAGGCAACACTCTCTACGTTAGTCCAAATTATTTGCAGATACAGGATGTAAACTTAGCAGAAGGAGAAGTAGCGCTCCCTCTACAAGAAGGAGAATTTGAGCTTCTGTTGCCTGAAAAATTGCGCCCTGAAAGCGATACTTATCTCCATCTTTACCAAGATTATATCAATCGTATGGTTAGCCCTGCTAATCAAGCACGCTCAGCTACCATTAAGGGAAAAGTTGTTTATCTAAAAGATGGGCAGAAGCAGTTTATCTACAATCATCGTTCTGGTCAACATGTACAATACCTGACAGACCCCATTTTAGTTGTGCTGGCACCGTCAAGTCTGGGAAAAGATTCTGCTGACTTTTGGTTGAATGAAGTAGATAGCAGTATCTTATTTAAAAATAGAGATAAACTTTTGCGCGAATTGAAGGCAAGAAATCTGTTTCAATTTGTCAATGAAGTGAAAAGTAGTTCCTCCCTCTTTACGGAACTTTTGGATCGTATTCGGATAGAGACCATTTCAACATCTATGGGTGCCATTTTAGGGATTGTGACATCAATTGTCCTGTTTAATACCATGAATCTTCTATACTTTGAAGAATTTAAACGTGATATTTTGATCAAGGAAATTGCAGGGATGGATTTTTGGGGTATTCATCAGAAATACCTAACGGTTCAGCTACTGGCCCTTTTATTAGCCTTGGGAGCGAGCGTAGTAGTAACAGGTCACATATTCATAAGTAGTATCAGTTTTATCTTGTTTCTGCTCGACGCGCTCTACTTATTGAGGTGGCAGACAAGAAAAGAAGGAGCTTGGAATATCCGTATTTTGAAAGGAGCCTAGTATGTTTTCTATCCAATCAGTTCAAAAGAAATTTGGGAAGCGCAGCTTGTTTTCTGATGTAACGCTAGACTTGCAGGCTGGAAAGGTCTATGCCTTGATAGGTGCCAGTGGTAGCGGAAAAACGACCTTGCTGAATACTTTAGCCAAGCTGGAGTCCTATGATGCAGGTGACATTCTCTACAAGGGTAAGGAATTGAAAAAGTTGAAGCCCCATCTCTTTTTTAGGGAGGAATTAGGCTATCTCTTTCAGAATTTTGGTTTGTTAGAAAGTCAGACAATCAAAGAAAATCTGGATTTGGGACTGATTGGTCAGAAATTGTCCAAAGACGAAAGGAAATCGAGGCAGGAAGTGGCACTTGATGCAGTTGGTCTGTCTTATCTGGACCTGTCCCAGCCTATCTATGAACTCTCAGGAGGAGAAGCCCAGCGGGTAGCTCTTGCTAAAGTCATCCTGAAAAATCCGCCATTGATTTTGGCAGATGAGCCGACGGCTGCCTTAGACCCTAAGAGCTCCCAAGAAATTATGGATATTTTGTTATCTTTGAAAAGTCCAGATAGACTAATTGTGATTGCCACCCATAATCCTTTGATTTGGGAGCGAGCAGACGTCATCATAAGAATGGAAGACTTATAATTTTTCAAAAAATATTCTTGATTTTTCCTGAAAAATAGTCTAGAATAGAGCAAGATAAAACTGAATAACCGGTTGATAGTGGGCAGAAAGGCGACTGACTGTCCAAAGGACGGAACTCTGGAGAGACCATCAGGCACCGAAGGGGCAAGGTGGTTCTGCTTGGAAAAGTAGAACTGCTGAAACTCTCAGGTAAAAGGACAGAGCGCATTGAAGACAGGGGATTTTCCTTTGTTTTTCGCGTTGATTCTGGAGGTTGATGAGTTCAGCCTCTTTTGTTTTTTCCGGCAGCTTTATCGGATTAAGAATTATACTTAGGAGGAAGCTATGTTAGAATTGATGCAGCACATCAATGATTTTGTTTGGGGTCCACCCCTCTTGTTACTCTTGGTCGGAACGGGTGTTTATTTTACCCTTCGTTTGGGAGTGTTTCAGGTCAGCAAGTTACCAACCGCCTTTCGTCTGATTTTCTCCAGTGACCAGTCTGGTCAGGGAGATGTGTCCAGCTTTGCGGCCCTCTGTACAGCTTTGGCAGCGACAGTTGGTACAGGAAATATCGTCGGAGTTGCGACAGCTATTACCACAGGTGGTCCTGGGGCTCTTTTCTGGATGTGGGTGGCGGCCTTTTTCGGGATGGCGACCAAGTATGCGGAAGGTTTTTTAGCTATCAAATATAGAACTAAGGATGCCAACGGTCAAGCAGCTGGTGGACCTATGCACTATATCACCTTGGGGATGGGACAGAAGTGGAAGCCCTTGGCAGTTTTCTTTGCTGTCTCAGGTGTCCTCGTAGCGCTTTTGGGGATGGGGACATTTTCACAGGTTAATTCCATTGCCTCATCTATGTCTGCTAGCTTTGGCTTGGCTCCCCAGTTGGTCAGCATTGTAACTGCCATTTCCATCGCATTCTTTATCTTTGGGGGAATTGAGAAGATTTCGGATATTTCGACCAAAATTGTTCCTTTCATGGCGATTTTGTATATCTTAGCAAGTGTAGCTGTTTTGGCCCTGCATTGGGAACAACTCTTGCCAACCCTTGCCTTAGTGTTCAAATCTGCCTTTACTCCAGCTGCAGCTGTGGGTAGTTTTGCAGGTGCGACCGTGCAACAAGCCATTCAGCGTGGGATTGCGCGTGGTGTGTTTTCAAATGAATCTGGTTTGGGTTCGGCGCCTATTGCAGCAGCAGCAGCTAAGTCAGATAATCCAGTAGAACAGGGCTTGATTTCTATGACGGGTACCTTTATCGATACACTCATCATCTGTACCTTGACAGGTTTGACCATTTTGGTGACAGGTCAGTGGTCTGTTGAAGGGCTGGCAGGTGCTCCGCTCACTCAGGCAGCCTTTGCTTCTGTCTTTGGACAGCCAGGGGCCTTGGCTCTAACCATCAGTTTGGTTCTCTTTGCCTATACGACCATTCTGGGTTGGTCTTACTATGGGGAGCGCTGTATCGAATTCCTCTTTGGAACCAAGTCTATCTTGCCTTACCGTATGGTCTTTGTAACCATGGTTGCTCTTGGTGGCTTCCTCAAGCTGGACTTGATTTGGACCATCGCAGATATTGTGAACGGGCTCATGGCTCTTCCAAATTTGATTGCCTTACTAGCTCTCTCTCCTGTCATTATCAAGGAAACACGCCAGTATTTTGCCAAGAAGAAATAAAAAAATAAGTGCAAAGGATTTTATTCCTCTGCACTTTTTTGCTGGCTTTGTGGTAGGAAATCCTGCCAAAATTCGTTCCAGGGTTTGACAATGTAGGCATAGCCTGAAGAAGGGAAGGTCCAGTCGACATTTTCAAAGTAGGCCATGGTGGCATTGGGTTCGATACGGTCGATGTTAGAAATTTGTTTGTTGAAGCTACCGAAGTTTTTCAAGGTCAGGCAGAGTTTGCGTTTTTCATTGGTCCGAATACGGACAGTGACCTTGAAACGTTTGGCCGGAGAATGCAGGCGAAAACTGCCGAAACGGATGGGAAAACTGGCAAAGTACTTGGTCTGCAAGTCAATGTGGTAGAGTTCAGAATCAGGAAGGTTTTCTACAAAGAGGCTACGCTTGTAAGGGTAGCGATGTTTTTCAATATCCAAGTCTTCGTCCAGAACCTGCACCCTATCGGAATAATCGATTTGGTTAATTCTTAGACTGATAAAGTGATTATTGCTTCGTAAGGCAGGTGTGGAGTAGAAGGTGTTTAGGATAAATCGGTCCTTATGAGGATGGACAGGATTGGGATAGTGGGAGATGTACTGCCGTTTGACTAGGACTTTATACTCTTTTTTCTTCATATCTGGATGGATAATGATGTCCCGTTCGTAAGATTGGTAATAGCGTCCTTGTTGGATAGATTCCTCTAAGTCCTGATTGAAGTGGAGGCTATCAAGGAGGGAGGGTTCCTCTTGTTGACAGTTAAGGATATTGGGAACATGGATAAGTGAAAAGAGGATGGTCGTTGCGATATAGTGGTGGTATTTTTCTTGGGAGTAGTAAGAGGCTAGTCTTTTTTCTTGTTCTAAAAACGATGGGTTTTCATGGCTTGAGTTTCTTGTTTGTTCACTAGCAGCTTCATGTAATTTTTTAGCAACACTAATAGTCGATATTTCTGTATATTGCATCATTCGATGTGCAAATTTCTCTACGATTTGAGAAAAATCTTGTTGTGCTAGATAGTTCTTGAGTTTCTGAGGGATATTTTTCCTTCCGTTGAAATACTTAGAGCAATCCGAAGTGCTAACATAAAATTCCTCATCTTCCTTGCCAGGGACTTCTAGAAATTGAAAGATACTGTTAACAATAGCTTCTTGTTTAACCCAGCCGATAGTTTTCTTATTTCTCTTATTGACTGCTAGGATAACCTGTAAAATTTCGCTAAAGGATAAAAAAATCATGGCTCAGTCTTCCTCTTTGAAAGCGTATTATATTTCTATTTTATCAAAAAAATTAAAGGAAATCAGCTAATTATGTGCTCGGAAACTTTCTTTTTTAATAAGGAAAGTTATTGTGTATATTTATTAAATATTTTGGCAACTTTTCAGTTGTGGATAGAAAGGAAATAGTCGGCGAAAAATGGTATATAACATATAAGAAATGTAGAAATCTAAATATTATTTATAATCTGTTCTGGATTCTAGTGATTAATCTATAAATAAAGGTGTTTGTAGATAGAGTCAATGGAGGTGATATAGATGTGTTTTTGTAATCGTTGTAGACTAACAAAAGTTGAAAAAGATGGAGATTATTGTGATGTATGTAGGAAAAAGGTGGCTGTGCCTACGAGTGTACCTTCCAATACTTTATCAACTCCTTCTGTTTTAAGACCAACGTTAGAGAATGGTAGATTGGGAATTTATTCTACCAACTATGTGAGTGGCGTTGTTAAAAATATTTCCCATGATGTTTTTAAAGGAGGGATAGGAGAACATATTCTTCACGCTGCAATTCATGGTGAGAGATTTTCACTATCAAGAGCAGTCACGATTGTTCAGATTTCCATCGACAAGGAGAGTAGTTGTCAACTTATAGCACATGGGAAAACTAGCAATTTTGGAGAAATTTCTGTAGGTAATAAGATTGAGGCTAGTGGCTACTTTAATAGAAAACATCAATTTATCACGAATACTTTGACAGATACGACAACTGGGGTTACCTACTACTATCATTCACAAACAACGAGTGTAGCTAAACTGTTAATATCAGTGTTTATTATTTTATCTATTTTTTTGGGTGTAATGATGCACATTACGTTTGGAAATATCCTTGTTTCAGTAGCAACAGTTGCTGTGGTTCTTGTTCTATTATTGTTTTCAAGTGATATAAAATAAACTAGAACTTCTTTGTTGATTGGTTTAGAGCTTACATAACCTGTGTAACCTGCATAAATCAGAAGAGGATTTTATATAGATACTAAAAAGATTGGTAGATAAGGCTAGTAGCTTACTTTTTGTATGACTAAACTAGTTTATTCTGGTTTCGGTAGCCCAGTGGAGGACGTACTTCGGGAATATATTATTTGCTCACTAGTAAAGGAACTGCCATAAAGTCTTAATTTGGGAACAAAAAGACAGCTAAAAAGTTTGGATAGGGTCCTATAACTATTATCGCTTTGTATGACAATAAATGAAATTATTAAGGAGAAAGAGATGGGGAAACTTATTGTTCAATTATTTATATTATGTATATTATTGGTGGTCATAATAAATCTACTCACACAATATTGGCCAATTATCTTTGTATTATTAGTTCTTATTATAATAGCTAAAGTACTTTTTGAAAGAGGAAAACGGTAAATTTATCATTTTAGATGATATTACAGTAACGAAATAAGTGGGGAGAGTAAGATACGAATAAATCTGCTAATCAGCCACTGTACTGAGATGTTGAAATGTACTCTGATAAGTGAGGTTGGATTTGAGCCTAGCCTTCAGGAATAGGGTCTGTATATTTGATATAGAGGTAGATTATGAGTTTTTTTGATGAAAAGGATAAGTTTTTGTCTCGTCTTCATTTGAATGAAAAAGAGTATTCAGGTATTCAGCTAACTCTTGATGATATTGAGTTCATGGGAAACTTATCATTTGTACGAATACATAAGATTTCAAGGGATGTAGATGAAAACGGTAGTATCAATCTTGGTATTGAGAATATTTTATCTGGATTTTCAACTATGTCCTCCCCCTTATGTTATCTGATAAAGGGGGATAAAAATGGGATTGGTATTTATGTCGGAGCAACTTCTGAGGACTTAGAGCGTGTTGTATCGGTCCTATCTTCACAGAGTCTCGTTTTTGAAACAGAATCAGTGAGCTATGAATCTATAAAAATTCCTACTCGTAAGGCTGGTTTGGTTATTGGACACCCACCTTCAATAACAGAAATTGAGGAGAAAAGTCTGGTATATCCTATTTGTCAGTCTATGCTTGGAAAAGATTTTTCCATTATGGTAATAGCTAAAAGCATCTCTCCCCAGTTAATGTATTTAGCAAAAGAATCTCTTCTTGAGGAATTGACGGATGCTAGCGAGGCCGTGGGAATAACTAGAACGATGGAGAGATCTATTGGAACGGAAAACAAGGAATCTAAGGACTATAGTGCTAGTAGGTATGTAAGTCATTTAGAGAAGAAACTAGAGCAGATAGAAAAAGGGATTTCGACAGGAAACTGGCATACTCAAATTTTTTTAACTGCTAGAAGAACTGCAGATTATAAACTCTTATCAGCTATGTTCCGAACTTCGTACTCGAAAGGAGCAGAAGTTATTGAACCATTACAGTTATTTCCAATGCAGCAATCTCCAGATAGACTAGCTATTGAACCGCTTGGTGTTAGATTGATAGATATTTATACTTCTCAGTATGCCATTAACCGTAAAGTCCTAGCTCTTCAAGGCTATGTTACTCAAACAGTTTTAAATTCCGAACAATTAGCCACATATTTCCAATATCCTGAGAAAGAAATAGCAGGATTTGCGGTTGATGAGCAGGTGGAATTTGAAGTTGAGAATCGTAGATATCATTTGGAAGTTCCATTTACAATTGGTGAAATTTGCACCAATCAATCCTCTGTATCAAAGCCATATCAGATTGAGATGACTGATTTTAATCGGCATGCTCTATTAATTGGCATGACAGGTTCGGGTAAAACGAACACTAGTAAACAACTGCTGTCATCTTTGTGGTGCCAGAAGTCCATTCCTTTTCTGGTCATTGAGTCAGCCAAGCGAGAATATTGGGATTTATCCAATCTATCAGCTGTGGGAGGACAAAATAATTTTTCTGATTTGATGGTATTTACCTTAGGAGAAGAATCCAGCAAAAGAGGTGTTCCTTATCGTATTAATCCATTTGAAGTTATTGGAACTGCTTCTATTCAAGCTCATATTGATAGATTGTTTTCTACATTTAAAGCTAGTTTCGATTTGGTCTCCCCGACTCCGTTTATATTGGAACAAGCTTTATATGAAATTTACCAAGATGCAGGTTGGGACATTGTTACTAATGAGAATAAGTATGGTTACTCAGCCTACCCTACCTTGACAGACTTAGTTTTAAAGATTGATGAAATCACAAAAGTAAGCGGTTACAAAGGAGAGGTTGAAGCCAACATCAAAGCTAGTCTGAGAGCTAGAATTAATTCTTTGAGGATTGGTGGTAAGGGTTACATGTTGGATGTTCAAAAAAGCCTACCTATTCACTTACTAATGGAAAAACCAGCCATTCTAGAATTAGAGGATTTAGGAGACGATGAAACAAAATCTTTTGTTATTGGTCTTTTGCTGACACAAATTTATGAATATCATCAATCGAAATCTCTGACAATGGGAAGAAATCCTTTTAAACACTTATTAGTCATTGAAGAAGCTCATAGATTGTTAAAAGAAGTCAGTGGTGAAGAAGTAAGCAAGCGGAAAGCTATTGAATTTTTTACAAACCTATTAGCAGAAATTCGTAGTTTTGGTCAAGGGATATTTATTATAGATCAAATTCCAACAAAACTAGCAGGGGATATTCTTAAAAACACAAATTTAAAAATAGTCCATCGAACAGTTTCAGAAGAGGATCGCTTGGCTATAGGAAAGTCGATGAATATGACGGAGGAACAACTTTCTTATCTAAGTAGTTTAAAGCGTGGGATTGCTGCTGTTTATTCAGAAGGGGATTTTAGACCCAAGCTTGTACAAATGCCTTGTGTTGAAAGTGAAGCAAGAATTAGTCGAGAGCAGGTGTTGAAAAACACCTTTGATTCCTATCGTACATTTCTTGAGGATAAAGGCAATTCAGATTTCAGTAATCCATTCCTTTCGCACTTTAACAAGGATAGGATTGATACAAGTTACTATATCAGTCAGATACATCAACATGGCTTACTGAATGTTTTGAATAGTCTATTAACCAAGTATAGGGAAAGGGTATCTATTTCAGAAGCGGAGGAGAATGTATTTATGGAGGCGTTCATACTTTCTTTAAATATCCCACCTAGTTTACAGAGAGAGTATCTAACTATATTGAAAAAGAGGAGGAGAAGCCATGTCCTATGAAAATGAAAGTCTTGAGCAACAGACAGAAACAACCAATATTGAAGCTTTAGATATATGGGAGCAGTATCATCCGACGATTGATATTCCTTTAGATACTACTTTCTATACTCCTGCTGAAATTGAAAGAAATTCAATGAACACACTTCTTGACGAGGAACTTTCGAATTACGATTGCAGAGCATTAAAAGAGAATGCCTATATGGCTTCTGTCAATCCCAATGATATTCTATTTACAGAGTCGCATATAGAGAATTTTGGATGGGAAAAACGACCGGAGTCTGATTATCTTAGACTGGTATCTAGCTATTCTCAAATAGATAAGCTTCAAGGAGAGGGGATGAGCTTGGAATCAATCAAACAAGCGCATCCTAAACTAGCAGATAGTGTTGTACTAGGTTTTGAGCAAGTACCACTTGTCAGTCAACTGGATGGAAAATATGTGTTAGATGCGGATGGAAGGCATCGAGTCAGGGCGGCGCAAAAGGCAGGGCTAAGTAGCATTAATGTCAAGGTTGTCGGACAGTATACAAAGAAAGGACGGGGAGACTATATGGGATAGTCAAATATAGCAACTGTCAGCTGGAAACTAGTCACTACAGGATGTATAAATTGCCACAGGTGATTAGTCATAATTTTATTAAACTCTAAGGAGGACCTATGAAAACAATAGCAAAAATACTAACAATTTTCCTTGTAGCCATAAACTTAGTTGTTGGTTACTTACCTGTATTTGCCAACGGCTCTGAGGTTGCAAGAGGTATGGAAGTCATCTTTGTAGTTGATGATTCAGCTTCTATGCAAGATAATGACCCTAATAAACTGGCTGGCGAGGCAGTTCGTCGATTTGTTGACTTACTTCCAGCGGAGGGAGATAAGCTTGGGATTTTGACTTATAGTTTTAATCCTATTGAACGTCAAGATTTAATGACTATAACTGGCAAGGATGCCAAGCAGAAATTGAAAGATTTTTCTATACAGAAGATTACTCAAAAAGGTCATAATACAGATACCGCGGCAGGTCTTGCCGGTGCAGCACAAATGTTGGAGGCCAATAAGGACAGTCAGTCCAAAAAAGCAGTTGTCCTCATTACAGATGGAGCCAATGATTTTCGTAATACTAATAGAACAGAGGCAGAATCAAATGCAGTTTTATCTGAATTTATGAGCAAGGGGTATCCAGTATATACGATTGGGATTAATCCTGAAACTGATCACTTCAAAAATTATTTGATTACTATTGCGCAACAATCAGGAGCCAAGTCTTGGTTTCCCAAGTCTGCAGATGAGCTGAATGGCATAATTAAAGAAGTTGCAGCAGTGCTTGGAAATATTGATTTGGCAAATTCATCGTTTGTTACGGTTAAACCAGATCAGTTCACAGACATTGTTCAAAAGGTTCCTGAAGCTGTATTAGAGGCCAATATTCAGATCGACCATGAGGAGCCGATTTCAATTGAGGTGGTCAATACCGCTGGTAAAACAATTGATTTATCAGATGAGAAGCAAGTTCTTCTTTACTCTGAAGAAAAATATACAAACGTAAAACTTCTTCATCCAGAAGAGGGGGATTGGACCATTAGGGTTAAGTCAAAAACGAAACAGATTCAAGTTAAGGTTGATTGGATTTTTAATCATGATGCAGAAGTCAAATTAGAAGTTCCTGAGGATATTAAGGTAGGTAAAGAGGCTGTTGCTAGTGTCAAACTTGGCTTAAAGGGGGTTGAGTTCACCCCAGAAAATTATTCTGGTTTTTCTGGAGAATTAACCATAACCAATGTCACCAAGGATAAAGTAGAAACAGTACCCATGTCACTTGAAACAGATCAATTGACCGCAAGTTTTGTTCTAGATGAGGAGGCAGATTACATCCTTCAAGCCTCTGTCAAGGGAGTTAACTTTAATAAGAATAGTAACAGCATTAACATCAATCTGACATCGGCTACTCCAGCCAAAGAAGAAAAAGCTACTGGTTTGCCCCTCTGGCTCATCATTGTTTTAGGTCTATTGGGCTTGTCCGTCCTAGCTGTAGTCCTTAAATTATTTAGTAGTGCAAACAGTGGACCGAAATTAAATGCCCGTCTAGAGATTGTTCTTACAGATGCAGGAGCAACGGTTCAGGATGCTTATGTCAGTCTTCCGCCTAAAAATAAAGTAGCTTTGAAAGATCTTCTGAAACAGGCTAGGATGAAATCCGTGCTTGGGGGAACAGAATCTAAAATCTTTTTAGTGGCTTCCAGAAATCAAGCTAGGACAATTCACGTAGAGGTTGATAGGAAAGTGACTGATTTGGAAATTATTGGTAATTTCAATAATACCTTAAAACCGGGAGACGAAATCGGCTTTAGCAAAAACGGGTCTCTCACCCTAACTATTCGCTATCCAGATTATTGATAAAAATGAACAGGAGTAACCACCTATGCCAATACCAAATAATGTGCAAGACCAGCTTGCCTATTTGAAGTATAGTGAAGCCTTTATCCTGGATGACTTCAAAGGTCATGTGACCAAGACCCCCACCCTGATCATCGGTGTCGGAGGAACGGGGATCAAGGCCCTGGTCAAAACCAAGCACCTCTACAAGACCCGCTACAAGAAATCTGACCACCTCTATTTCTTTGGGATTGATACCGATGAGAATGCCAAGGGAATCAACGAAAAATCTACCCTACAAGAAACACATTTAGAAGATGAGGAGTTTTTCCATCTGGATAGCAAAGCCTTGGCTGAAATGAAACGACCCTATACATGGACAAAGGAAATCAAAAGTTTCATGCCGGAACAGGTAGACATTTTTTTAGGAGAGCACAACTCAGGTGGCTATCGCCTAGCAGGACGTTTTCTGCTCTTCCAGTACATTGATGCTTTAGCTAGTAAATTACATAAAATCATCAAGCAGATTAAGCTTGGGGCTGCCGTCCAAATACATAATACTCAAATCAACATTATGATTTTGACCGGTATTGGTGGAGGGACGGGTTCAGGCTGTTCCCTTGACCTAGCCTATCTACTGAGAGCTGTTTTATACAGGGATTTCCAGCTGGATGCAGACCAATATAGGATGAATGGCTACATCATCCTGCCAGATGTCAATGCCCTTGATGCAGACAATCCTTATTTGGGGAAAAATGGCTATGCCTATCTTAAGGAATTGGACTATTTGAACTCCTTAAGAGAAAATGGCGAGCTTTTCGAGCAAACCTATAATGAAAAATACCGCTATAGTGGAGATGAAGCACCCTTTGTTCCCTATCTATTTTCAAGTGAGGATGCAGAAGGATATACCAGTCCGCAAGGCTTTGATAGAGTGCTGGGGATTGTGTCAGAAAGTATCATGGAGTTCATATCAGAAGACATAGAAAAACATGCTCCTGATATCATGTCCATTATTGAGCAATCTTTAATCCCTATCGTACCCAAGCCTGACATTGAGTGTACGTTCTACGGGACCTTTGGTTCTGCAAGCTACCGCCTGCCTCTGCAAGAGATGACCCAGTATCTCTTTGGCTTGACCTTTGAAACGCTTGAACCCCTCTTCGGAGAAAATCAATCCAATCCCAAGGACCAAGACTTTACGCAACTATTTAATGATCTCTGCCTTAGCAAGCTAGAGTCAACCTGTAATATACATAGATGGTATAGGAGAGGGCATCTCTTTGAACATGATAATTGGAAAAATCTGATTAAATCTGGGAGGGAATATTCCTATGACAATGTCATTATCGCTGATAGGGCACAAATCTACCAGAAGCTTAGACAAGACATTTATAGGCCTATCCAGGATGTCATGGGGCAAGTAGTCCACGATTTTTATGATAGAAACCTATCTTCAGCAGATAGTTTCAATAATCCCAATGATGCTCGGTCTTTTAGGGAGCAATTGGAAACCATCTTAAACCATGCTTTTGTAGACCCTGACAGAGGCCCTATCTTTGTTGCTAAACTCTTCGGTTTTGGAGATGGCAATCCCTATACCAACCACACTCTTAATAGGCAAGCAAAATATATGTATGACTTGGCAGTGAGTGCTGAAAGAGAGGTTGAGGAACGCATTCAGTCTACAAAGGATAGGCTTACTTTCTTGAGGCAGGAGGACTATAAATCGAAATTAGCAGTATGGGACGGCCGTCGAACCAAGGAGGACATTGTAGAGGACTACATCCAAACAACCATCAATCTGGTGAATGCTGAGGCTGAGAAGCTTTATTATCAAACCTTCCAGAGGATTTACCAAGGCTATGGACAAATTATCACTACAGTCTTTAGGGATATCTATAGGCCAATGGCAGAAATCTTGCTAGAGATGAGAGAGATTTCTGCTCAAGTAGTTCAAAATCTAACCAGTACCTATGCCCTACCAGAAACCTCTACTAGTCAGTTTTTCCTTGATTTACAAAATGTCCTGCAATCCATCAAAAAAGAGGTGGATAGCAAGACTGATACTCAAAAGCAACAGCTGATGGACGACTTCTTGAAGAAATATTTTGGACAGAAGGAAAAATTCATCGGTCAGACGGATGATATCGACATTATCGGCTTTGTCAAGGCATTCTTGCAAGACTGGTATGGAAAAGGTATCCTATCCTTCAGCTTGGCCGATGCTATCAAACGTGAAGCAGGTATTCGAGATGGTATTATTCAAGCTAATGACTCTTTGGCTAAGATTCCAAGCATAAATGATATTGATTTAGATGGGTATCTTAAAAACAGAATTGTTAATATGATAAAAACGGATAGGCGGCCGATGATCCATCTCCAGTCCCGTATGTCAGGAGGTAATCAGGCCATCCATCGGTTGACCAAAGACTTAAACCTAGAGCTGCTTACCCTGCCAGCTGATAGCTCTGCCGATTCGATTTATCATGAGATTAAATATATGGATGTTTTCAAGGAGCTTGTTCGACCTGGAGACAATAGTCATATCTTCATGTTAAACTTCGTCTACGGTTTCCCTCTCTATATGTACTCAAACATTCTACAGTATGAAGATGAATACCAGGCTGCTCTTATGAATGACTACTGTCACTCTGAGTTCCTTCATCTCTATGCAATCAAGGACAAAGACTGGAGACAGCTACCCGGTGTCATACCAGTGGACAACTGGGCGGGTGATGCTCAGAAGATGGCAGATAAAAGGGCCTTCTATCAGCATGAGGAGAAACAAGCCGTCTTTGATCGTGCAGTTGCTCACGGCATTATTAAAGAAGAGGGGGATAGCTATATCCTACCAATCAATGGAGGAACGGTCCTAGATAAGGCAACAGCCATCCAACGGTTTATGAAAATGTATGAAAATTATAAACAGATAAAAAACATGCTTCCATCATCCTAAGCATCCACAAACTACAGTATTCAAATCTTAAAAATAAAAAAAGGAGTAACGACCTATGCCAAATCATTTACCAACTAAAGTACAAGACCAGCTTGCCTATTTGAAGTATAGTGAGGCCTTTATCCTAGATGACTTCAAGAGCCATGTGACCAAGACCCCCACCCTTATCATCGGTGTCGGAGGAACAGGGGTCAAGGCCCTGGTCAAAACCAAGCACCTCTATAAGACCCGCTACAAGGAATCCAAGCACCTCTATTTCTACGGGATTGATACCGATGAGAATGCCAAGGCAATCAACGAAAGATCTCTCCTACAACAAACAAATTTAGAAGATGAGGAATTTTTCCATCTTCATAGCAACCTGCTGGCTCAAATGAGGGAACCCCATAAGTGGACACCGGCAATACATGGTTTCATGCCAGACCAGGTAACCTTTGATCCAGCAACTCAAGGAGCGGGCGGCTACCGCTTAGCAGGCCGGTTCCTGCTCTTCAAGCATATTGATGCTTTAGCTAGTAAATTACATAAAATCATCAAGCAGATTAGGCTTGGGGCTGCCGTCCCAGGGAATAATACTCAAATCAATATTATGATTTTGACCGGTATTGGTGGAGGGACCGGTTCTGGCTGTTCCCTTGATATAGCCTATCTACTAAGAGCTATTTTATTCAGGGACTTCCAGTTGACTGATAATTTCTATAGCATGAACGGCTACATCATCCTACCAGATGTCAATGCCCTTGATGCAGACAATCCTTATCTGGGGAAAAATGGCTATGCCTATCTCAAGGAATTGGACTATTTGAACTCCTTAAGAGAAAATGGAGAGCTTTTTGAGCAAACCTATAGTGGTACCTATCGCTATAGTGGAGATGAAGCCCCCTTTGTTCCCTATCTATTTTCAAGTGAGGATGCAGAAGGGCACACCAGCCCGCAAGGCTTTGATAGAGTGCTGGGGATTGTGTCAGAAAGTATCATGGAGTTCATATCAGACTCCATAGACAACAATGGTCAGAATACCCAAAGCATCATATCCAATATTAATCAGAGCTTAACTGCTGTCGTTGACAAGGATGATATTGAGTGTATGGACTACAGAACCTTTGGTTCTGCCAGCTACCGCCTGCCCCTCCAAGAAATGACCCAGTATCTCTTCGGCTTGACCTTTGAAACGCTTGAACCCCTCTTTGAACCCAATCAATCCAATCCCAAGGATGCAGACTTTACACAGCTTTTTAACGACCTCTACCTTAGCAGGCTAGAGTCAACCAACAATATCCATGCTTGGTATCAGAGAGGAAATCTCTTTGAACACGTCAGTTGGAAAGAGTTGATTAAATCTGGGAAGGAATATTCCTACGACAATGTCATTTCCTCTGACAGGGCACAAATCTATAGCAGGCTTAAAAAAGACATTTATTATCCTATTCAAGATGTGATGACGCAAGTAGGCTACGATATTCATGATAAGAACCTATCTTCAGCAGATAGTTTCAAGGATCCAAATGATGCTCGGTCTTTTAGGGAGCAATTGGTAACCATTTTAAACCAGTCTTTTGTAGACCCTGCCAGAGGCCCTATCTTTGTCGCTAAACTCTTCGGTTTTGGAGATGGTAATCCCTATACTAACCATACTCTTAATAGGCAAGCAGACTATATGTATGACTTGGCAGTGGAGGCTGAAAGAGAGACTGAGGATCGAATCCAAACTGTAAGGGAGCGTCTTACGTACTTGAAGAGTGAGGAGCCTAAAACGATTAAAGGGAATATATTTGACAAACGGCGAACCAAGGAGGACATTGTAGAGGACTACATCCAAACAACCATCAATCTGGTGAATGCTGAGGCTGAGAAGCTTTATTATCAAACCTTCCAGAGGATTTATGAGGGCTATGGGAAAATTATCGATACAGTCTTTAGGGATATCTATCGCCCAATGGCAGAAATATTGCTAGAGATGCGGAAGAATTTGGAAGAATCTGTTCAGCACCTGACCAGTGACTATGCCCTGCAGGAAACATCGACTATTAAGTTTTTCCTTGATTTGCAAAATGTCCTGCAATCCATCAAAAAAGAGGTGGATAACAAGACTGATATTGAGAAGCAACAGTTGAAGGAAAAATTCTTGGAGCAGTATTTTGCTCAGCAGAATAAATTTATCGGAAGACCCGATGAAGTCGACATTATCGGCTTTGTCAAGGCATTCTTGCAAGAACGGTATGGTCAAGGCATCTTAAGTACCCGTCTAGCTGCTGCTATCAAACGTGAGGCAGGGATTCGAGATGGTATTATTCAAGCTGATGACTCTTTGACTAATATTCCAAACATAAATGATATTGATTTAGATGGGTATCTTAGAAAAAGTATTGTTACAAGAATAAAAACGGATAGTCAACCCCTAATTCATCTCAGATCCAATATGCCAGCAGGGGATGCAGTCATCACCCAGTTGACCCAAAACTTAAACTATGAGCAGCTTGCCCTGCCTGCTGATTCTTCCGCAGATCCGATTCATCAGGCAATTGTGGATATGAATGACATCAATCAGCTTGATCGCATCGAGGATAATAGTCATATCTCTATGTTAAACTTCGTCTACGGTTTCTCTCTATATATGTACTCAAAAATTTCACAGTATGAGGATGAGTATCAGGCTGCTCTTGGTCATGACCCAAGCCATCCAGAAGCTCTCCACCTCTTTGCGACCAAGGACAAAGATTGGAGACAGCTACCGGGTGTCATACCATTGGCCAACTGGGCAGGTGATGCTAGGAAGATGGCCGATAAAAGCTCCTTCTACCAGCATGAGGAAAAATCAACCCTCTTTGATCGTGCAGTAGACTATGACATTATTAGAGAAGAGGGGGATAACTACATCTTACCAATCAATAATGATATGCGTTTATCTAAAAGAACAGCTGTTCAGCGGTTTATGAAAATGTATGAAAATTACAAGCTGATTAAGACCCTGGTTGAACAGGAAACAGAGAGGCGGCAAGCTGAAGAAGCGGCTAATAGTGCGAAAGAAGAGCAGGAGAAAGCTAGTCAATGGCGTTTTAAGGTTCTTCTATCTGGCTTGATTAGGCCGAAAGAAGGGGGCTTGGTATACGAGTTAGTATTGCGTGGTCAGGTGTTCGAGTTGGGGAACTTCCTAAAATATAATCATTGGAAAGAGTACTATATGATCCAAAGAGCAGAGGAGGTCTTGAACCCGCAACAGTTGCAAGAATTTGCGACAGAGGTTGATGAAGTCTTTGAGAAGTTATCGGCGGAACTTGCCATTCTTCAGACCGTTGAGGAGTTCCAAGAAAGGGTTCTTCAGGCTAAAAGGAATATCATTGCAAAAGCCCCTGATGGTCAAACGGAGATGCTAGCCTTTTATGAGGGACTTGAAAGAGAGATTGCTAATATTATCTAAGATTGGCCTAAGACCAGTGGCGACCTAGATTAGGCTAGCTTGGAGGTGGGCAGGGGACCAGTAGAAGGTCCTCCTCCCTTGTTTCCAAGCAGACAGGATATCATGTTACCGTCTTTAAGTACTAGCTGAACTGACTTAGGAAGCCTCTTATAGACATTTAGTTTTACTTAGCTTACTTCGACGAGCGAAGAAAAATCCTTTCCTTATTTTCGACCTCAAAAATCCTACCCTTATTTACGGTTGTCACCACCATTCATTGATTGATAGGTAGTTAGCAAAATCCTGCCGACTTTTTCATCTGACGCAGAAAAAAAGTCAACTAAATGACTATATAACCAGCGCTAGTCATACCATGTTACACTTTATAGTGACGAAAGACTACGAAGGGTTTAGAAAGAATCATACATTAGGAGAATGATATGTTATTTAATAATGTCAATGTCGTCTGCTTGATTGGCCAGCAGATTATCCAATCTCTCTCCCACTTTCAAGATAGGGCGGAACCCTGTATCCTTGTTGAAATTGCAACAGAGGAAGATTTGACCACTTTTACAGACAGAATACAAGAAGAATTGGATAGGCTGACTGAACGAAATATGGTTCGGTATGACACACTGATGGTATCGTATATGACCGATATTTCCCATCAAGAGATCGACTATACTTGGTTAGCTACTATTTTGGACCGTATCAAGAAAAAACTACCGCTTTTTTATACATACAAAGAAAATCTATTGGTTTACTACCAAGAAACCGGTCCATCTACGATCGAAAATTTAAGACAACTGCAAGAGTTTGGACAGAATAATAAGCTGAACGGAAAGGTTTATCTGTTCGGTGATATAGACAGTAATGCGAGACCGATTTACCCTATTCAAAAGTCTGTGCTTAATATCTGGAATACAATCTTGTTATTAAACAGTCACCCTGAACTTAATCTTAATGGAAACTTCTTCACTGTATCCAGTCAATCTACAGGTCTGAATGGATTACTTCTAGAAACCCTAACACGAAAAACCTTACTTAAAAAGGGGGATCAGCATCTTAAAGATTGCTTGACAAGAAATCCTGTTTCTGCAGATGCTATCAAGGATTACCTCACAACTACCTATCAAACAGTTTTTCAAGGAGCTACAACTGAGTTGAATCGGCTGTCCTTTCAAGTTATTCCTGGGACCAAGCAAAAACTTGCTAATCAGGAAAGCCTCAGATCAGTAGAAAATAGATTTTTTGGTCAATCCCTGGACATCAGCTATCAAAATCAGACAAAAATATTTGATGATGTAACCATAGAAGAACGAGCTACAACTGCTGCTGCAGCTATATTTAGTACAGTCTATCAGGAGTCTATGGAGCGTTTTTCTGCCAATAGTAAGGGAGGCATCTATCTTCTAAAAAAGGTAATTGATAATTTTGTCGATTTTGTAGAGAAGAGTAAGGATAGTTTGCCTACAGTTGACGATATAGAAGAGAGAATAGAAGGGATTTATGAGGATAGTGTGGTCTTCAGACAGGACCTGCCGAAACAATCTTTCTTGAGCTCTTTATTTAACTCATATCAGAGAGCCCTAGAAACTCATCTTGTTGACTACCTTAGGAAACATATCTATCAACAGAAGGCCGAAATCATCAAGGTTCAGATAGAGAAAAAGCTTTTGGACCACTTATCTGAGATGATTAATGGTAGTTTGGGTTTCTTAAAAGCTTATCAGGCGGATATGGCAAAATTAGAAGAGCATTATGACCAGGAAATTGCGAAATACTACACTCCAGGTATGACTTTACAAATGGTTACTACTAAGCTTGAGGAGATAGTGGGCCAAAGTATGACAGGCTTTGAAAAAGAAGATATGTCAGACCTACTTCGACTCTATTTTCCAGAGATAAGGAATGAGAATCCATCCATTGATTCTAGGATAAGCAGCCTCCAAGCTATGCTTACCAAGTTGATTAATCAAGGGGGGCTGCCTACCGATATTAGCCAATTGATGAATGCAGTAGGCAGAACAAAGAGTGACCAAGAGATGAGGACTTTTTCTGATCATTTGGCCAATGAATTACTGGCAGAAACAATAATCCCTGTCCGCTCCAATGGTATCCACTTTGCAGAGGGGACAATCCCTTATCTAATTGGTAACCCAAATCTATACATCTATCAGTCACTCGCGCAAACGATTAAGAATCACTATATGGATGAGAACGTTGATGATATAGTTGTGTTGAAAGTTCATAGTTTGGAAATCGAGAATCTACAGGTACTGTTTCATGCTAATTAATTCTAACTACACCTATATTTGCCCCTACTGTTTTTTTCAGATTGATAGGAATCAGACCTTAATGTCAGTCAACCATAGAGGAGACTTGCCATTTTTGGAACGGCAAGATCTGAAAATGTTTCAGTTTGCACTCCAATTTGATCCAGAGGAAGTTGAATGTCCACCTAAGCATTTATTTTTCAATCCAAAAGAGCTGGCAGTTTCTGAAAGAAAGCAGCTTCATTTAGACCAGGTTGATTCTAGTGAGATAAGGAGAATTTGTCCCCATTGTCATCAGGAGATCGATTCGGCTGCCTGGGTCAAACAACAGGTATTTTCACTATTATTATTTACTCGATCCAACCTAAACAATGGTGTCTTAAAAGATATTTTTGAAAAATTAGATCATTCACTGGATAGATTTGCTTTTCCAAAAAAGGGATTCAGTGATTGGACTGGAAAAAATCTAGAAGCTATTCGTATAGAAACGGCGACAAGGGTTTATTACTATATCGGTTTACATGTAGCGATAGATGAGGGTGAGGACTACTCCAATAGCTTGAAATTGTTGTTGCATCGCAGTGTCACGCTTTCTGACAACCTAGTTCTATTCTTTGATGGTTTGGTTCCTAACCAAGAGTCACTTGATGCTGCACGATTGCAATTTCAAAGTCTCTACCATTCTACTTTAAAATTTGTCAAGAAATCAAAATTAGAGAAACCTGTCGCTGTATTGTTTGAGGATGCTCAGTCTCCAGGGATGGATCTAGTGGATATTTCTTTGGCTTTCAGTAGAGAGATTCAATCGATTTTACCAGCTGTCACTTTCTCTAAGGGTGAAGAATTGCCTACTTGGTTGCTGAGTCAAAATACGCTTTCATAGCCGGGTTGTTATTGACGCCAGTGGATTCTTATTTTCCATCAGGATTGAAAGGAAAATCTACAAAGTATAGCGACTTCGAGCTTGCCCATATTTGTAAGGTTAGAACTTAGTGACGAGTTGATTTTTAGAAAGGATTTTTATATGAAAATACCAAAGTTGAGTCAGAGACGTTTTTTTCAAGACGAAAAGGACTATATCCAGTTTTCCTGGGAATTGCCGAGAGAGGACGTTAGCAAAATCGAAGTCTACAAAGCAGAACATTTTCCTGAGGGTGATGTGGGGGTAGAGGCAGTTTTTGAGGGAACAAATGCAGTAAGACTACATTCGTTTTTGCCGACAGAAACAGAACATTCTTTTGAAGTGACGGCAAATGAAGGATTTGATTTGCTCTTTTTACCCTATATCAATGCTATTCCCTATCATCATCCAGAAAATATTCTGAGAAATAACTTAGGAAGGCGAACAGAGTCCATTATCCTTAGAAATTTACGAATAAGATCTCGTGAATTTGTAAATGGGAATTTGGATACCTTGTTTCTTACCTGGACTCACCCAAACAAAGTTGAGTCTATACAAGTTTACAGCGGGCAGTTTGCTAATTTGGAAATCGATTGGTCAGATGCTAATACAGTGAGACAATTATTGGAAGATGCCGATCAGGTTCGTCAACTTGGGGTCATAACAAGGGATGAATATGCCTTATATAGAGAGATGAAAATAGTGGTTCAAGACGATGTAGAATTTGACATGTATTTTTTACCACTTGTAAATGGAGTGCCACGATTTGCAACGCCACCTAATCTATTGACCAGGAATCCGCAAAGGAAGATAACCCTCAATTGGCGACTAATTGATCAGACATCTTTTGGGGAACGGTTACGAGGATTAAAGACAGGCCAGATTGTTCTAACCACAGCAGATCAGTCATTTATTACCAATGATATGATTGAAATCGTGGGAGGCGGCATAGCGGAAGGGGTTGTCGACTTTAGGGGACAGTATACTAGTCGGATATTTGCAGGTGTTAAAGGTGAGATTTATCCTCGTGTCCGAGATGGATACAGGGAACACATTCGATTAATAGAGATTTGAGGTAAGTGATAATGTTTGATTTTCTAAAAATATTCAAAAAAGAAGCAGATGAAGAGATAGGTCTACTTGAACGCGTTCATCGTTGTCCATTCTGTTTTGAGCAAGTAAGGGCCAATGATGTTCATTTTAGGTCGTCAAGGGAGGAAGACATAATTGAAGATACTCTTTTTGATGCTTACTGCCAAAAAAATGGGATAGCACCTGAAACTAAATCAGCCTTTTTTACATTAGAAGACAGCGAAATAAGTGGAAAAAATGTAGCAGAAAACGGTGTCATTATCGGCATTACAACCAATGATGGTCGTTACCATACAACGAAGTTGTGTCCCCAGTGTCATAATGACTTACCGACGGATTTTGGACACTATCCTCTGATTACTATCAGTTTGTATGGAACGACAATGTCTGGCAAGACTACTTATTTATATGAATTGCTAAATATCGCTCCTCAAAAGATAGCAGATTCTTATAATGGCACTATGTTTCCTATTGGTAATGATTATGAACGGATTTTGGAAAAAATAAGAGGACAGGAAAGGCAAGTTGCTGCCGCCACAGCAGTATTCGAGTACCTTCCGCCAGTCATTTATAAGTTAACCTTAAATGGGCATACCTATCTTTGTGCTATTTGTGACATTGCAGGAGAAAGTGTGCACAATGACGAGCAGATGGCGAATAAACTCAATCAGTTTATAAATAGCGATGGCTTGATAATGTTGGTACACCCAGATGCAGGATCAATAGATGTGGGCAATAATCAAAATGCTTTAAATGGTCTAGAACAGAACAATCGCATGATAGCATCGTTTAATAATCATCTCAACAGGCAAATCCATGCCAGACTAGCTGTAGTGCTTGGCAAATCGGACAGGTTGCAGCACCGTTCAGATGCAGCAGCCTATTCTAAACTATTTGAAGATACCGACCGATTAAATGCTGCTGACCTAGCTGAGATCAATCGTCAGGTTAGAGCCTATCTGAGAAATATAAACCAACAAAATTTTATGAATGCAATAGATTTATTCTACCCTAACGATGAGGAGTTTGAAAACCACCACTATTTTGCCGTTTCTTGTTTAGGAGCAGATCCAGATGAGAATGGAGGGATTGATTTTATTCATAACTCTACCCGACTGATTGAGCCATTTTTATGGATTTTGCGTGGCGCTGGAGTGAAGTTAGGAGATGACTAGTATGTTTAATCAGCATCTATATACCCGCAGCAATATCAGAATGGGTGGCTTCCAAACCATAGCTCATTCAGGCCTACCTAATGATGTCCTATCAATCTTAGAAAAAAATGCTAAATACCTATCTCAACAAGGGATCAATGAGCTAGATTTCAAACCTAAGATTAGGTATTCTTTTACTGAAAAGGATACTTTTGTTACAGGGCAGTCTGTTTATGGTCTGTCAGACGGTCGTATGGCACCCTTAACCCATAATTTTACGACACAAATAGATAGCCTAGATTGTAGCAATCTCGATCATTTTGCAGGGAATCTACATTTTATAGAAAGATTTGCTGATGAGAGCGAGGTTGATCTTCAGCCATCCTTTTTGGGGGTGGAAAGTCATTTTGACCTCCAAAACTTTATTTTGGAAAATCCCTACGGCATTGATCAGAGCTTACTGTCAAACATTGTTATTGATTTATTAAAAGTCATTGATGAAAAGAAAGGTAGAAAGATTTATCTATCATTGGATGTACCGATAGAGAATCAAACCGATGCAGCCTTAGCTATTATGCAAGCAATTTATTCCTTGCTCCCTGAACGGGTTCGTCCACTTGTTGGTTACAATACTTTTTTTATGGGAGATATCAACAATGAATTATATCATCCCAATATTCAGCTCTACTTTGTTCCTAGACATATCTTAAATGCCGCAAAGAGAATTTATGGAAAGAGAGTCAATGTTGACATTATCTATGCTGTTGAAAGTAAGTATTTTGACAAAATAAATCAGGACACATTTGAGTTTCAAGAACTTTGGAAGGGAAGTTCAGAGTCCTTAGCGAACTTTTATGACTTATTTGCGGCCGTTAATCAGGAAGAATCTCTAGATGATTGCCCTGATAAAGATAGCTTGTCTAAGTTTTATGCCCTATTTGATGCAGTCATCGGAGATGAAGCTATTGGGCAATACGGCTATTTGGGATGTCTAGAGAGATTGTATCCTTCATTTTATAGTCTCAAAGACTGCCCACATGAAGAAGTTGTTGCCTATATTAGCTCACAGATAGACTTCATTTCTAGCTGGATGAACTCCCACCATGCCTTTCCTAGTATCCTATCCATACGTATAGCTCTTTTACATTATGATTATTATAAATATCTGGATAGAAATGGTCTTGTCCCAGATCAATCGCTTATTACTATTTTCATTCAGGAAATGGATCGGGGTACTCTTTCCAAAGAAGATGTCATTGATTTATTGGATTTAGGCTTAAGGAAAGCAAAAGATGACATTCAAGCCATTATAAAAATCGTTTCAGCAACAAAAGGCAATCTGAATCTTTACCATCAGTTATTTTCTTCCAGTATTGTAAATAATGACTCATTATTAAGGACATATCTAACCTACGAATTGGGGAAACCGACGACCTTGGACTCCCTCTTTGAACGCTTACTCGAGATACACCATTCTATTGGGGATTCTAAACAAGAAGGACCGATTGAAAATATTTTGTGGAGCCTATCTAAGAGTATTCATAGGGAGTTTGCACTATCGGAACTAAATGAGGAGCTGGCCCAACGGGTAGCTAGCAGTAAGATTCTCAAATGGTACTACCGCGAATTTCTTGAGGCTAAACTAAGTAATTTAAAAAATCTAATGATGGAAGACCTTCCTCTAGCTACTCTTGAATCCTTTATTATACTTCCGCTCAACTATTCAAAAGAGTGTCAACATACATTGGATTCGATAGTTGAATTACAGAGTTTGCATAGTAGTCTTCCTCAGTGGCAACTGGGAGAAGTAGAAGATTTTGTTAGAAGAGCTCGGCATATAGACAAGTATTCAGACTACTTACGTCATCTTTATGGCTATTATACAGAAAAAGATAGTGAGCTTAGCTATAAGTATAATTATCTGCTGACTCTATTGGATAAAAAAACGATGACAGAGTTTGTCGATACGTTTTTATCAGCAGGTTCTTTTGATAATTATCTACATCGCTTAGAATGGTTAAGTGATTTTATGGGGGATGGAGAGGGCATATTTGACTCTGTTGTCACTACTTTTCAAAAAAGATACTTGACGAATTTGTCCGCTGCTATAGATTTCGTAGATATTCTCAATAACTATAAGGGCTTCTTTGGTCTTGCTTCAAGAGATATAATGAATTATCATCATTCCTTTATACTTGATTTGGAAATGCGAAATAAGCTCAGTTTAAAAGAAAAGGCAGAGTTAAAATTTAATCGGGAATATCAAAAGTATAAAAAGGAAATGAATGAAGAGAAGGAAGTCATGGGACCGAATCCGAAAAAAAATAGAGAGAATGAGAATAGTCGGAAATCGCGATCAAGAAAAGAAAAATCTAACTTCTTTGGATTTTCATTTGGAAAAAAGGATAGATAAAACGCTATGTTTTTGAAAAAAAATAGAAACAATTTGATTACAGATAGGAACTTGAAAGGTAATCAGTATAAACAGATTTATATCGATGAAATAGGTCAGACTTACTTTCTAGGAGTAAATATGCGTAAAGGGCATAGAAACTCTGTAGATAAACTCCTAGATAAGGCTATCAAGGTTGAACTTTTTTACTTTATGAAGGAGATATTCTTTCCAGTAACACTCATTTTATCTCTCTATTTTTTATCTAAATACTATTTCTTATTTTCTTCTCAACATCATCAGTTATTTCTTTTATTAATCTGCTTAACACTAGCCTATATCTTATTTTCTATGAGGGATCTGCCTATTCGAGTATATTTACGTTATACTCATTGTTTAGTGGATAATAGCCAAGCATTACGAAGCTATTATGCTTTAGAGGGGAGTGTTTCAAAATCTGTCTTAGTGAGTCAGTTAACTGAAAAGTTTAGGGCACAACGTGGTCGTTACCAGGAACAACTCCGAGAATTAGCTGAGGAATTAAAAACAGGGGACCTCTCCGACCATGAATTTTATAACTTGTTGAGAGAGTTGAGTTATATAGCCAATTTTAAGGAACTTAGACAAGGGCGCATCCGTCATCTGGGTGCCAATCTCTCTAAGTTAACCTATACGATGGACTTGGAAACAGATCGATTGATACCAAATGACTATTCTTATTCTAAGAAGTTTTTAATATATGTAGCAAAAGTCTGTTCACTGGATATTGATAAATTTGGCTATGAGTCAGCGGTGTATTTTTTATATCATATCCAGAGTGCAAAGAAGGATGGTGTAGTTGGAATAGGGACAAAAGCCTGTGAGAAACTAGCCTGTGCTTGTCTACAATATGTGGATGATTTTGACAGCACTCAAAATGCCTTATTGAGAGATTTTCTTGTAGAAGTCAGAGAAACTTACCTATATAAGGAGCAGAAGAAATTCTTGGACTATTTTTTAAAAAACAAATTGAATAATCAATTGAAATATAGGCTGAAAAAACCATGTAAGGGAGATAGTTATGAGTGAACATTTTGAGCCCGATAGGCTTTTGACCTATATCCTTTGTTTAGGAATAGCCTTAATCATAAAACTAATCTATGACAGATTAAAGGATTCTTTGTTCCTCCATCTTGAGTTGGATGAGCAATGGCATTCAGCTGGAGTATTTAAAAAAATTGCTTGTGTCATTGTTCTCTCATTTACTCGCTTGAATGCTCACTTTAAGGTGTCGTCTTTTAAGCAGTACGATAAAAAACTTTTCAATGATACTGTTAGCTACTATGTTGATTTTTTAGAGTGGATGACTGGTACTGAAACAGATCTAGCTTATCTGAGAGGGCAGCATGTACCGAAGATTTCTCCGCAGAATATTTACTCTACTATCTTAGAAAATATACTCTATAAAAAGCCACTTCCTCATTATCAAAAGGATGAGTTTCACAATAGTAAATACGAGAAATTTTTAATCCCTCAAAATAATCGTTTTTCAACTCTGCCTGTCATATGCTTGGGAGTCTTGGTTTTTATGATAGTCGTTTACCTGTTATATGAGGTGTTTATAAAAAAATAGGGATTATCACGGAGTGAGAGTAAAGAGCTATACCTGAGATTGATGAACAGACTAGTTTTTCAAGGGGCTGCATACAAGATTTATTATTTGATATGGAGGGTTAATGATGGAAAATGAGGCTTATTTAAAAAGAAAAGGTATGATCAATACCACCATTGAATTAGAGGACGGAACCTATACAGGTGAACACGATAACTATGTTTCGAATGGCTATGGAAAAATTGTCCATGACGATGGTAGTGTATTTAAAGGTTGGTGGGTGAATGGTCGAAAAAACGGCTATGGAAGATATTTCAAAGGTGGAGAAGACTACCTTGTGCAAAAGTGGAGATATGGTAAGCTGGATGCTGAGATGGAAGTGGATGTTACTAATCTCTTCAAAAACAAGGTAAAGGTTGCGGTCATTCACGATGATCCACCGTTTGATTATTTTAATGATATGTCACTCCCGGAAAAAGAAGTCGTACGAGTAATTGGAACGATGTCAGGGATTTTGAAGCAAAAACGTCATGGAAAAGTGATAATGATATGGAAGAATGGGGACAAATACTATGGTGATATCAAGGAGGGAGATAGAACCGGGAAGGGAACGCTCTATTTCTCGGATGGAGATATCTATTGTGGAGATTTTGTAGAGGGGAGAAGAGAGGGCTATGGAGTCTATCTCTCCACGGATGGCAGTCGCAGTAGTGGCAGGTTCCTCAATGGTCGATTTCATGGGGAAATCATCGTTGATTATCCGAATGGTGCCTGTGCAACATTTGAATACGATAATGGAACGGAACTATCATGCAAGAGATTTCGGGCATCGGATGCTAGCCTTTTCAAAGGGGAATCTAAAAACGGTCAACGTATAAAAGGAAAATCTATTTTTAAAGATGGTTCCTATTATGACGGGGACTATGAATGTGATAAGCCACATGGTAAGGGAATGAAGAACTATACAAATGGTAATGTATATACAGGAGAATTCAAACAAGGATTGCGACACGGACATGGGAAATTAACTTACTCAGATGGTTCTATCTATGAGGGAAGCTGGTTCATGGATACGAAGCAAGGTCGTGGCAAGTTGACTTGGAAGAACGGAGATATTTACGAAGGTGATTGGGTCAATGATAGAAGACATGGCCGTGGCAAACTTACTTGGAAGAGCGGTTCTATTTACGAAGGTGATTGGTTGGAAGACAGTCGTACTGGTAAGGGAGAGATTTGCTGGACTTCAGGAGATAAGTATATAGGTGATTTTGTAGATGGTCAGAAGACTGGTCAAGGGAAAATGATTTATACTGATGGAAGTATATACGAGGGAGGTTGGAAGGATGGCAAGACGCATGGGGCAGGGACTCTAACTTTCAAAGATGGTGGCAGTTTTAAGGGGCTATGGGAAGCTAGTAGAGCACACGGTCGGGGAAGGTTTGAAACAGCAACAGGAGAGGTTATTGAAGAGGAGTTTGTTTTAGAACCTAGCAATGGTAAAGCTGCTTATTTTTATAAAGGCGGTTACATCTATATCGGTAATTGGAAAAATGGAAAAAGATCTGGTCAAGGTAGGTGGATAAGTGCTCGTGGAGATTCCTACTCAGGTTCTTGGCTGAATGACAATATGAATGGGAAAGGAAAGTACGACTGGGGGGAACATGGTTACTATGATGGGGATTTTCTGGATGGAAAATTCACAGGAATTGGTAAAAGGGTATTTCCAGATGGACGGGTCTATGAGGGTGAATTTTTAGATGACCTATTTCATGGACAGGGCACACTGACCTATCAAGATGGTTCCATATTTACTGGAGAGTTTGACCAAGGACTTGCTTCTGGCAAAGGAAAATTTCTAGCCTCGAAAGGTAAAGAAATTATTCGTCAGTTTACTGCCGAGCCCCTAAAAGGGATTGCTGCTTATTTTTATCAAAAAGACGGAAGTGTTTATATCGGGGACTGGAAAGATGGCAAGAGAAATGGAAAAGGGAAGTTAATCTGGAAAAGTGGAGCCGTATACGATGGTCTATGGCTAGATGACAAGAGATCAGGTCAGGGGAAAATGGTATTTTCGGATGGTCCTGTTTACCAAGGTGATTGGGCAGATGGAGCAAGGAATGGCCAAGGTCAGATTACATACAAAGATGGTCGAGTCTACAGGGGAACTTGGGTTAATGATCAGAGGTCAGGACAGGGCACTATGACATGGCCCAATGGTGAAATATTTGATGGAACTTGGATAGATGATCTGGTAAACGGAGAAGGAAAGGTCATCTTACCGAATGGACAAGAAATTTCAGGAAGCTTTAATCCATCCCCTACTGATGGTTATCACCAAAAATTTTTCTGGGGTGACGGTTCTATCTACCAAGGAGAGTGGAAAGATAAAGTCTACTGTGGTCATGGGAAATTAACATTTTCAGATGGCGATTATTATGAGGGTGAATTTGTTGATGGAAAGAGACATGGTGAGGGCATTTATTATTATAAGGATGGAGTAATTTTTGAAGGAAATTTTGAAAATGGGCAACGCCAATATGGGAAATTGATATTAAAAGATGGTCATGTATACAGAGGACCGTTTGTAAATGAGAAAATGAATGGCAAAGGGAGCTTCTACTATCCAAATGGAGATTTTTATGAGGGTGATTTTAAAGACAATCAAATGACAGGTGAGGGGAAGTTTACAAGAGTTAGACAGATTACCTTGCCAGATGGTTCGATGATTCCCACTCTTGAAGGGGCTGAGATACTTGAAGGGTATTTTGAAAATGCCAAATATTTAGGTAGTCAGCTAAAAGGATCCGACTAGGTTTATTTCTTTGTCTCATTTTGTTGTTTTGACGGAGAGGAAAATATGTTTGTTACAGAATATAGCTATGAATCCTATTTTTATTTTGAAGTTTCTGTTGAATTGGAATAGGGCATCCTAAAAAGTAAAATAGGGGAACTGCGTTTCAAACGTATTCAAGACGGGTTGGCTGTATATGATTCTATAAATCATAGTCGGTCAGTTTATCTCATATTACTTCGATAATTTGCCCTGTGTGTGCTTTGCACGTGCTGTCGCCAACTTTGAATAGTCGAATGTCCGTACAAGCAATCTACAGCTTTTGATACGAACTTCGTTCGATTCGTTTTCAATTTTTATTAGTCTATTTCTAGATTGGTAAGGTGGCTACCAAAAGTAAACTAAAATATTACATTTTGCAAGGAGGATTCTATGGATAGTTTTGAATTATTTATTTTAGCTTTGGCTGGGGAATATGGTTATGCTCTCTGAGTACCACCCGTTCAATCTGAAATTGTACGTCACTTGGATGACCGTTTGATGAACCGTATTATTAGAAATATCCAGATAGCAATACCAGCTCATCTAATAGAGAAAGTATATTTATCATTGCAACAAAGCAGAGTAGATGAATTTCAAACGATTTCAAATCAATCTAGAATTGAGCATGCGGACATTATTGTAAGAACGATGCTTAGATTTAACAAGGACTATTTAGGTATTAAGCAAGATAGAATGGGAATATCTTGACCATTTCTATTAATATGTACAGGTGGTACATTTATAATTTATGTTATATATTTTCTTGTCTAAGCGATGGTAGGAGCTGATAAGTTTTATCAAGTTAGATAATCAGACTATAACTGCTTATTAATTGTATTTTATATGTTAGCGTATGGGCCAATATGATTTTACAATTTATCTTAGAAGTTTATTTATATTTTTTAACAAAAATTAATTTATAGCGAGGAGAAATAATATGTCAACTATTATAGATGCGAAGAATAAATACGGTAAAAATATTGTTTTAAAGGAAGAAATGGGATTTTTGGGTGGAATCTCTTATGTTTTGTATGTGGATGGAAGGGTTCATTCACAGTCAGCAGATAAGCAGTTCATGCTAAATCAATTTAATAATTATTAGTACGTATTTCTATAAGGTCTGGGAATTTGATATTTGTTGAAACTATCAGCTACACTTATTAGCAGACATTGAAATAATAAATGATTAAACGGCTCCAAATCTTTTCACTAGATAGGGAGTCGTTTTTACATTAAAAGTATTGAGTGGTTACGCAACATTTGCTCCAAAATATTCTTGAACGAAATAGAAGTATGGAAGGAAACAGAAATTTTTGGTCTGGTTTTCATCTTTTATCCTTTTTCTGCTATAATGAACGTATGAATGAATTTATCCAAAAATATGTTTCTCAGTTTAATGTGGATGCCATCTTGACAGCCTTTGTCAATAAAACCCTGTCGTTATTGCTCCTCTTTCTTGCCTTTTATATGGTGAAAAAACTCGCTAAGGCATCTGTAAAAAAAGTCTTAGTGCCATCTCTGAAAGTATCCACTCAGGACATTGGTCGCCAGAAAACCATCAGCCGTCTAGTGGAGAGTATCCTGAATTATTTGCTCTACTTTATTCTTATCTACTGTATTTTAAGTATCCTAGGTTTACCTGTTTCAAGTCTGCTTGCAGGTGCGGGGATTGCGGGGGTAGCTGTTGGCCTGGGGGCGCAAGGTTTTTTGTCAGACCTAGTCAATGGCTTCTTTATCCTGATAGAGCGACAGTTTGACGTGGGGGATGTGGTCAAGCTGACCAATGGACCAATTACTATTTCAGGCACCATTGTGAGCATGGGCATTCGGACCACACAAGTGAGGGATGCGGATGGGACCCTGCACTTTATCCCCAATCGTAATATCCTTGTCGTGTCCAACCAATCCCGTGGAGATATGCGGGCTCAGGTAGATATCCCACTCAAGTTTAATACCGACTTGGAGCAGGTTGGTCAGGTTATTGAGGAAGTCAACCGTAGAGAAATTGGCAACTTTGATCAGATTACAGGAGTGACAGTTCTTGGACCACAAAATACGACCAATGGTCAATTTGTTTTCCGTGTCAATCTCTTTGTAGCCCACGGGCAACAAAGTAGTATTTATCACCAGTTCCTTGGTTTTTATCAGGAAGCTCTTCGCCAGGCGGGTATTGATTTGCCTTCCACTAGCCTAACAAAATAAGGAGACAGCAATGGAAGTGAAAGATTTTGTCGTTGAAAATGGCCAAATGTATTATAAGAAAAAGCCCATCTTCAAACAACCATTATTTTGGACGACCTTAGTTGGAGCAGTCCTGTCTTTTATCCTAGGAGTGACCTGTTTGATTTTAATGGCCGGTTTAAGCTTGTCAGATACAAGTGATTCTTGGAATTCGGAAAGTTATTTCGACGATAGCATTAGCTACACAGAGTACCAAGTGGGTGATAGTGTAGATTTTTCTACGGGTTTGCAGATTACGGTGACTTCGATGGGTAAGGATGACAGCCTTGCTCCAGTCGGTGATTTTGGCTATCCTTATCTTGTGGAAATGGATGTGAAAAATCCCACAGATGAAGTGGTGTATTTTGATGAGTACCATTTTCAACTTATTGATGATGAAACCTACCTTCCCTATGACTTGGATATGCGAACCTACGATGTTAATCTCATGGAGAAAATAAACCCTGGAGAAATGATAAAGGTAAAATTGATCTATGAGGTAGATCAAGAGAGCAGTGTGGGTTTCATTTATGAAAACGCCATCTGGACAGAGTTAGTCGGAGAAGGAATTTGATCTTGCTCTAGCGAAATAAAAGCCCACGGTAGAATGAATTCTACTGTGGACTTTTTGGTGTGGTTACCATTTTTTTAGCTAACAATAAATTTATTTTTTGATTTCAAGCTCTTGTAATTGGTCAAGGATGGTGTTTAAATCTGCTCCTGCCTGTAAGAGAGCTGCGGCAGTATAGCAACCTTCGACGACTGGTACGGTTTGGATAAGAATTTGTTTGTCTGTAAAATCGGCAGCCAGTTCAATGTTCATCCTAGCACTCCCAAGATCAAAGAAGGCAAGGACTGTACTTGCTGGATTTGTTTCAATCCTGTCTTGTACCATTTCAAAGCTAGTTCCGATACTACCATCCTCCAATCCGCCACAGTAGGTGATGGGAATATCTTTGGCGACTTCAGATACTAGGTCGATGATTCCCTGGGCCAAATTTTTTGAATGGGATACGAGTAAGATACCAACCTTTGTCATAGTCCTGCCTCCAACATTGCTTCAAAGAGAAGTCCAGATGAGAAAGAGCCTGGATCAATGTGTCCAATAGACCTTTCCCCAACATAGGACGCGCGTCCCTTGGTTGCAGCAATATCCTTTGTCCCTTGAACGGCTTTATGGATAATTTCCGTTGTCAGCTGGTTTTCTCTTAGGGCAGCAATGACAGGGACCCAAACATCCACCATGGTTTTTTCACCTAATTCGGCCTTGCCACGTTTTTGGATCATGTCCAAACCTGCTTGTAGCGTATCAGCTAAATCCGCGCCAGCCTGACTGGCTTTAGTTATCCCCATAAAGGCAGAACCGTAGAGAGGACCAGAGGCACCGCCCACCTTGCTGAGGAGTTGCATGGCAACCACTTTGAAAACCTGATCAGCACTCGTGTGATCTTTATCGGACAGTTCTTGCATGACAGCAGCCATTCCTCGCGCCATGTTGCCCCCGTGATCTCCATCTCCGATTGGAGAATCTAGCTGGCTCAAATAATCCTTATTCGTTTGAATTTTTTCGTTGAATTTCTCCATCCATGTCAATGCTGTTTTTACATCCATAAGCAATCTCCTACCAAGCGACAACTTCAACAGGGGCCTGTAAAGCGTCTATCCAGCTTGGATCTTCTAGTTTAATCAAAGTCAGTGACAGTCCAGCCATATCAATTGAAGTCATGTAATTACCAATCTTCTTGTAATCAACAATAACCCCTTTTTTGGCCAGTAATTGTGCAACGTCATTGGCAAAGACATATTGCTCCATGAGAGGAGTTGCTCCAAGACCGTTGATAAGGACACCGTAGTGTTCACCATCTTGAATGTCAAAGCCTTCAGCCAATTTCTCGACCAATTCTTCAGCCAATTTTGCAGATGGTTGGAGTTTTTCTTTCTTATAGCCAGGTTCACCGTGGATACCGACACCGTATTCAAATTCATCTTCTTCAAGGACGAAGCCTGGTTTGCCCACTTCAGGAACAGTAGCGCCTGAAAGTGCAAGACCGATAGTCTTGATTTGTGGGACGAGACGGTCAGCCAGTTCCTTAATCTCAGCAAGTGATTTACCAGTTTCAGCAGCATGACCGAGAATCTTGTGGACAAGGATGGTACCTGCTACGCCACGACGGCCTTGGGTATAGAGGCTATTTTCCACAGCGATATCGTCGTCCACAACGACACTAGCCACTTCGATACCTTCCATTTCAGCCAATTCTTGCGCCATTTCAAAGTTCATGATGTCGCCAGAGTAGTTTTTGATGACCATGAAGACTCCGGCTCCCTCGTCAGCAGCCTTAATAGCTTCTAAGATTTGGTCTGGTGTTGGTGAGGTAAATACTGCGCCACATACAGCAGCGGACAACATGCCCTTGCCGACAAAGCCTGCATGAGAAGGTTCGTGACCAGAACCACCTCCTGAGATGATGCCAACTTTGCCAGTCTTTTCCGCCTTGCGAACAATGACTTCAAAACCGTCAATACGCTCAATCACATCTTGGTGCATAAAGACAAGGCCTTTCAACATTTCGTCAACGACATGTTCAGGTTGGTTAATGATTTTTTTCATGAGATAGACTCCTTTGTTTTTTATACTGTTATTATATTTTTAAATGGTTGAAAAAGGAAGGGACAAATTTACAGAAGTGTCCCTTTTGTTCACAAGGAAATCATGATAGGGTATAATGGAGAGGAAGCGAAAGGAAGTGACATATGCCAACCTCGTTGATTACCAAGAAAAGAATCGCAAAGGCCTTTAAAAGGCAATTATCGCAAAAATCTTTTGACAAGCTTTCTGTTGTCGATATCATGCAGGAAGCAGGTATCCGTCGTCAAACCTTTTACAACCATTTTTTGGACAAGTATGAGCTACTGGATTGGATTTTTGAAACAGAATTGCAGGAGCAGGTGACCGACAATCTAACCTATATCAGTGGAGTAAAACTCTTAGATGAACTGCTCTATTACATTGATTGTAACCAGGTATTTTACAAACACTTGTTTGAAATTGAGGGACAAAATGACTTTGTGACCTATCTGGAAGGCTATTTTAGGGTTATGATGGAAAAATTACTGGCGGAATATCAGTTCAAAGAAGGTCGATATTTTACAAGGCAGGAACAGGAGTTTTTTGTGACCTACCATTCAAGCGCTTGGATTGGCTTGATAAAGAGGGGCTTACATCAATCACCTTCTTCCATTCACGCTATGTATGGACAGATTATAGCCTTGCTAGAGCAGTCATTTTCTAATCACAATTCGAGGGAGAAGAAGGATGGTATTTATAAAAAATAGACAGGATAATGTGATTGCGGATTACATTGAAGGATTCTATCGGACAAATAAGTATGTAAAGAAACTTGAACCTCTACCTATTCTAGTCCAAAAAGAGCAGGACAGTCAGCTGGTTCCCATCATCTCAGGCGGTGGTTCTGGGCATGAACCGGCCCATGTTGGTTTCGTCGGCAAAGGAATGCTGACTGCGGCTGTCTATGGAGAGATTTTTGTTCCACCAACTGCTGAGGAGGTCCTGGCTACCATTCGCGCCGTAAATAGGGGCAAGGGGGTCTTTGTGATTGTCAAAAATTTTGAGGCGGACTTAGAAACCTTTGGTCAGGCTATTGCGGAAGCGAGAAAAGAAAGTATAGCTGTGAAATATATTGTATCCCACGATGATATTTCTGTTGATACCAAGGATAATTTTCGGATGCGCCACCGTGGGCTGGCGGGTACTATTCTCCTGCATAAGGTTCTTGGAGCTGCAGCTCTCTCAGGCTACAATTTAAATCAATTGGAGCAACTGGGGCTTTCTCTGGCAACAGAGATTGCGACCATCGGTTTTGCGACCAAGTCTGCCTGCTTGCCAGATGTCAGCCAGCCTTTATTTGATTTGGCAGATGGAGAAATCTCCTATGGAATCGGCATTCATGGAGAGGAAGGTTATCGCACCGTAACCTACGAATCTTCGGAGCAATTAGCAAATGAAATTGTCAATAAGCTCAAACTGAAATTCCGTTGGAAGGAGGGGGAAGAGTATGCCCTATTGGTCAACAATCTAGGGACCATGTCTGAGCTAGAACAAGGGATCTTTCTCAACGATTTGTGCCAATTTTTGGAATTAGAAGGCTTGAAACTGCCCTATATTAAAACAGGTAAGTTTATGACCAGTTTGGATATGGAAGGTATATCTGTCACCCTTTGTCGTGTCAAGGATCCAGTCTGGCTAGTCTTCTTGCAGGCTCCGACAGAAGCAGCGGCTTGGTAAGTTAAGTATCAAATGATGAACCTCTTTTGGAAACCAGAAGAGGTTTTCTCTCTCCCCCAAGAAATTTTCCTCCATTTATGGTAAAATGTTTCTAACGAACTACAAAGGAAATTAGTATGTCAGATAAGTTTCAACTCTTGCTACAACAAATCGGAATGCCTCTTGATGCACGACAATCAGGGGCTTTTTCGACTGCAACGATTGAGAAAGTGGTCTTGCACAAGGTCAGCAAACTCTGGGAATTTACCTTCCGCTTTGAAAAACCCTTGCCTCTGATGGATTATCAACTCTTCAAGGCTCGTTTGGCAACGGAGTTTGAAAAGGTGGGCAATAAAATTCAATTTTCTATCGTCAGTGATGCGGAGGCCGTTGAAGCTGGTTTGATAGAGGCATATTATCCAGAAGCTTTTACGGAAGATTTGTGCCAGAGTGCAGGCTTCAAGGCTCTGTTTCAATCTCTGGAGGTTGTTTATCGGGAGAATACTCTGTGGATAAAAGGTCCTGAAACCATTGACACAGATCATTTTCGGAAGAATCACCTGCCAAACCTTGTGGAACAATACAAGCGATTTGGATTTGCTAATCTTGCGGTGGATATTGAAGTTTGTCAAGAGATGACGCAGCAGCAGGCTGCGACCTTCCATGCGCAGAATGAAGAAATTTACCAGCAGGCCAATGAAGAAAACCTAGCGGCCCTTGAACAACTGGCTCAAATGGCGCCACCACCAGAGGCAGCTCAGCCATTCGTCCCAGAATATAAGAAAAATCGTCCTGCCAAGGTCAATATTGAAAAAGCTGAGATTACGCCTATGATTGAGGTGGATAGCGAGGAGAATCGGATTGTCTTTGAGGGTCTTGTCTTTGAGGTGGAGCAGAAGACGACCAAGACGGGGCGGGTCATTATCAACTTTAAGATGACCGACTACACGTCGTCCTTCACCTTGCAGAAGTGGGCTAAGAATGAGGAAGAGGCCCAGAAGTTTGATATGGTTAAAAAGGGCAACTGGTTGCGGGTGCGTGGAAATGTGGAGACCAATAATTTCACCCGTGATTTGACGATGAACGTACAGGAAGTCCAGGAGGTCAAGAAGGAAATTCGCAAAGATCTCATGCCTGAGGGGGAGAAGCGGGTCGAGTTTCATGCCCATACCAACATGTCCACTATGGATGCCCTGCCTGCCGTTGAGGACTTGGTGGCGCGTGCGGCAGCCTGGGGACACAAGGCGGTGGCGATTACCGACCACGGCAATGTCCAGTCCTTCCCCCATGGCTATCATGCTGCTCGTAAGGCTGGGATTAAGCCGCTCTTCGGGATGGAGGCTAATATTGTCGAGGACTCTGTGCCCATTGCTTACAACGAAGCAGATGTAGTCCTGTCTGATGCTACCTATGTGGTCTTTGACGTGGAAACGACCGGTCTTTCTGCGGTCAACAATGCCCTGATTCAGATTGCAGCATCTAAGATGCACAAGGGCAATATCATTGCGGAATTTGATGAATTTATTGACCCAGGTCACCCGCTCAGTAAATTTACGACTGAACTGACAGGGATTACAGATGAGCATGTGCGTGGTTCCAAGCCCTTGGAGCAAGTTCTGCGGGAGTTTCAGGACTTCTGTCAGAATTCCATTATGGTTGCCCACAACGCCACCTTTGACGTAGGTTTCATGAATGTCAACTACGAGCGAGCTGGCTTGTCGATCATCAGCCAACCGGTCATCGATACACTAGAATTTGCCCGAAACCTTTATCCAGACTACAAGCGGCATGGTCTAGCAGCCTTGACCAAGCGGTTTGGTGTTGCACTGGAGCATCACCACATGGCCAACTACGATGCGGAGGCCACTGGTCGCCTGCTCTTTATCTTCCTAAAAGAAACCTTGGAGAAACACAATCTGACCAATCTCAACCAGCTCAATACAGAATTGGTGGCGGAGGATTCTTATAAGAAGGCCCGTGTCAAACACGCTACGCTCTATGTGGTCAATCAGGTTGGTTTAAAAAATATCTTCAAGCTGGTTTCCCTGTCCAACACCAAGTATTTTGAGGGAGTTCCTCGCATTCCCAGAACGGTTCTGGATGCCCACCGAGAAGGCTTGATACTAGGAACAGCCTGCCAGGATGGCGAGGTTTTTGATGACCTGCTTTCTAAGGGCATGGATGATGCGGTTAAGACAGCGGGCTATTATGATTTTATCGAAGTCATGCCACCTGCCCTCTATGCTCCCATGATTGCCAAGGAGCAATTCAAGGACATGGCAGAGATTGAAGAAACCATCAAGCAGTTGATTGAGGTAGGGCGTAGGGCAGGTTTGCCTGTTCTGGCGACTGGAAATGTCCATTATATTGACCCAGAAGAGGAAATCTATCGAGAAATCATTGTCCGCGCTTTAGGTCAAGGGGCACCGATTAACTGGACCATTGGAAATGGTGAGAATGCTCAACCAGCTCCCCTGCCAAAGGCTCACTTTAGAACGACCAGCGAGATGTTGGACGAGTTTGCTTTCTTGGGAGAAAGTCTGGCTCGTGAGATTGTCATTACTAATCCAAATGCTATGCTGGACCGGTTTGAAGATGTCCAGGTGGTTAAGACTGACCTTTATACGCCTTATATTGAGAAGGCCGAGGAAACGGTTGCGGAATTGACCTATCAAAAAGCCTTTGAAATTTATGGCAATCCTCTTCCAGATATTATTGACCTGCGGATTGAAAAGGAACTGACATCTATTCTGGGTAATGGATTCGCCGTGATTTACCTGGCATCGCAGATGTTGGTGCAACGGTCAAATGAACGGGGCTACCTGGTTGGTTCACGGGGGTCTGTCGGTTCCAGTTTCGTTGCGACCATGATTGGGATTACGGAAGTAAACCCTATGCCTCCTCACTATGTCTGTCCAAATTGTCAACACAGTGAATTTATCACAGATGGTTCCTACGGTTCAGGCTTTGACCTTCCTGACAAGGATTGTGAAAAGTGTGGGACCAAGTATAAAAAAGATGGACAGGACATTCCTTTCGAGACCTTCCTTGGTTTCGATGGAGACAAGGTTCCCGATATTGACTTGAACTTCTCAGGGGATGACCAACCGTCTGCCCATTTGGATGTTCGGGATATTTTCGGTGAAGAAAATGCCTTCCGTGCAGGAACGGTTGGTACGGTGGCGGCCAAGACTGCCTATGGTTTTGTCCGAGGCTATGAGCGGGATTATGGCAAATTCTACCGTGATGTAGAGGTAGAACGCTTGGCTGCTGGCGCGGCCGGTGTCAAACGGACGACTGGTCAGCACCCGGGGGGGATTATCGTATTCCCTGACTACATGGATGTCTATGACTTTACGCCTGTCCAATATCCTGCCGATGATGTGACGGCCAACTGGCAGACCACCCACTTTAACTTCCACGATATTGATGAAAACGTCTTGAAGCTCGATGTCCTGGGACACGATGATCCGACCATGGTTCGCAAGCTGCAGGACTTGTCGGGCATTGATCCGCAGACCATTCCTGCTGATGACAAGGGAGTGATGGCCCTTTTCTCTGGCACGGAAATTCTGGGAGTTACCCCAGAACAGATTGGGACGCCGACAGGTATGCTGGGCATTCCTGAATTTGGAACTAACTTTGTACGGGGGATGGTGGAGGAAACCAAGCCGACCACCTTTGCGGAACTCTTGCAGTTGTCTGGTCTATCCCATGGTACAGACGTATGGTTGGGCAATGCCCAGGACTTGATTAAGGCAGGAATTGCCGATCTATCCACTGTTATCGGCTGTCGGGATGACATCATGGTTTATCTAATGCATGCTGGTCTGCCACCCAAGATGGCCTTTAATATCATGGAGCGGGTTCGGAAGGGCATGTGGCTAAAGATTTCTGAGGAAGAGCGAAACAGCTATATCCAACATATGAAGGATAACAAGGTGCCGGACTGGTACATCGAATCCTGTGGAAAAATCAAGTACATGTTCCCCAAAGCCCACGCGGCTGCCTATGTTATGATGGCCCTGCGGGTTGCTTATTTCAAGGTTCACTATCCAATCTACTACTATTGTGCCTATTTCTCCATTCGTGCCAAGGCCTTTGATTTGGCAACCATGTCCGGTGGTCTGGATCGAGTCAAGGCCAAGATGGAAGAGATTGCCCTCAAGAAGAAAAACAATGAGGCCTCAAACGTTGAGCAGGATCTCTATACCACACTTGAATTGGTCAATGAAATGCTGGAACGTGGCTTCAAGTTCGGGAAATTAGACCTTTATAAGTCCCATGCGACCGATTTCTTGATTGAAGATGATACCCTTATCCCGCCATTTGTCGCTATGGATGGCCTTGGGGAGAACGTAGCTAAGCAGGTGGTTGCTGCGCGTGCGGAAGGGGAATTTCTCTCTAAGACAGAACTCCGTAAGCGAGGCGGTCTATCCAGCACCCTCGTTGAAAAAATGGATGAGATGGGCATTCTGGGCAAAATGCCAGAAGATAACCAGCTCAGTCTCTTTGATGATTTGTTTTAAATCTGTTCACTGTTTCTTTTGGAAGCAGTGAATTTTTTTTAAAAAATGAAGTCAAACCTCTTGACTAATGTTGTTGATAGGTATATAATCCCTACATAGTGATAAAAACTACTATGTAGTAACAATAAGAAAAGAGGAAACTATATGTCAAACTTTGCAAAACTTCAAGAAACTCGCCGTTCAATCTACGCACTTGGTAAAGACTTGCCAGTATCAAATGAAGAAGTAGTAGCACTTGTTGAGAAAGCCATGAAAGAATCTCCATCAGCTTTCAACTCACAATCAAGCCGCGCAGTAGTACTTTTCGGTGCGGAGTCAGAAGCTTTCTGGAACGAAATTGCCTACAGCGAATTGGAAAAAGTAACGCCTGCAGAAGCTTTTGAAGGCACAAAAGGTCGCTTAGCTGGTTTTGCGGCTGGTGCAGGTACGATCTTGTTCTTCGAAGACCAAGATGTGGTGAAAGGCTTGCAAGAAAGCTTCCCGCTCTACGCTGAAAACTTCCCAATCTGGTCTGAACAAGCTCACGGTATCAACTTGTACGCAGTATGGTTGGCTTTCGCTGAGAAAAATATCGGCATGAACGTACAACACTACAACCCATTGGTTGATGCACAAGTTGCTGAAAAATACGGTATCCCAGCTAACTGGAAACTCCGTGCCCAAGCACCATTCGGTAGCATTGCAGCTCCAGCAGCAGACAAAGACTACATGGCGGATTCTGACCGTGTAAAAGTTTTTGGTAACTAATACTCTGCGAAAATTGAAGTCAGATGTTGTTGACTTGATGTGATGAGTGTAAAGCTCCAGTGGAGCTTTACAGCCTGCTCCCTTAAAACAAGAGAGGAGCGGGGTTCAACCTTCGGCTTGCTGACACGAACTTCGTTCGTTTCATCTCCAACCTTCAACTATCTCCCAGATAGTTGAAGCTAGTACTAAATGCAAACTGAAAACTTTACTCTGCGAAAATTGGAAATATTCGTTTTCAGTCTGTCCAGGTGAGTGTAAGACTGTCGGATAGAATCTGAGACTTCCTGCTAAACAGGAAGTTTTTTTGTCAGTCTGGCTTTAAAATATGATACAATAATCTAGTATTACATTTCAAAGGAGAATAAAATGGTACTACCAAATTTTAAAGAAAATCTTGCTAAATACGCTAAACTCTTGGTTTCAACAGGTATCAATGTCCAACCTGGTCACACTGTTCAATTGACTATCGGTGTAGAACAGGCTGAGTTGGCTCGTTTGATTGTCAAAGAAGCTTACGCCCACGGTGCTAAGGAAGTCTTGGTCAACTGGTTGGACGATGTGATTGCTCGTGAGCGTTTGGTCAATGTCGATGTGGAACTCTTGGAACAAGTTCATCCACAACGCATCACTGAAATGAACTACCTTTTGGAGCGTAAGGCCAGCCGTTTGGTTGTCTTGTCAGAAGATCCAGGTGCTTACGACGGTGTGGATCCAGAGAAATTGTCTCGCAACGCTCGTGCACTCAGCCAGGCTTTGAACCCAATGCGACAAGCATCCCAAGCTAACAAAATCAGCTGGACACTTGGTGCAGCCTCAGGTTTGGAATGGGCCAAAAAAGTCTTCCCAAATGCAGCGTCTGACGAAGAGGCAGTGGATCTTCTTTGGGACCAAATCTTCAAGACTTGCCGTATCTACGAGGAAGATCCAATCAAGGCTTGGGAAGAGCATGAAGCACGCTTGGTAGCTAAGGCTAAGGTCCTCAACGACGAGCAGTTTGTCAAATTGCACTACACAGCTCCTGGAACGGACTTGGTGCTCGGTATGCCGAAAAATCACTTGTGGGAAGCGGCAGGCTCAATCAATGCCCAAGGTGAGCACTTTATTGCCAACATGCCAACAGAAGAGGTCTTCACTGCACCTGACTACCGTGTGGCAGACGGCTATGTAACATCAACCAAACCACTCAGCTACAACGGTAACATCATCGAAGGCATCAAAGTAACCTTCAAAGACGGTGAAATCGTGGATGTAACAGCTGAAAAAGGCGATGAAGTCATGAAGAAATTGGTCTTTGACAATGCTGGTGCACGTGGTCTTGGTGAAGTTGCCCTTGTGCCAGACAAGAGCCCAATCTCTCAATCAGGTGTGACATTCTTCAACACCCTCTTTGATGAAAATGCCTCAAACCACTTGGCGATTGGGCAAGCCTATGCCTTCTCTATCGAAGGTGGTACAGAAATGAGCCAAGAAGAGCTCAAAGAAGCAGGCCTTAACCGTTCTGATGTCCATGTGGACTTCATGATTGGCTCTAATAAGATGAACATTGACGGTATCCGTGAGGATGGTACCCGTGTACCAATCTTCCGTGACGGTGAGTGGGCTATCTAATGATATTTGAATGAAACTGGGCAAAAAGCCCAGGATCACTTCTCAGAGTTCGTGTCAACATCTCAGCGCAGTGGTTGATTGTCAGATTTGTTCGTGTTTTGCACTCCAAATCTGACCTAATCAACTGTGCGGGGGTGGGAAGACGAACTCTTTTTGACCTAGTCGAGTTCTTTCCCACTCCCATTTTGTAAATAAGGAGGAATATAGAATGTTAACAAGTATAATCGCAGGTGCCATTATTGGCCTGATTGCTGGGGCATTGACCTCATCAGATGACCGTCGTGGCTGTCTAGGAAATATTATCCTTGGTCTTGCAGGTTCATGGATTGGACAGCTGCTCTTCGGTGACTGGGGTCCACAGTTTGCTGGTATGGCCCTAGTACCGTCAGTCTTTGGTGCGGTATTGTTAGTGGCAATTTTTAGCAGTTCTAGACGGAATTAAACACCTGAACCGTGCTTCAATTGGAGCATGGTTTTCTATTATCTGGATTTGTGCGAATTGCCGCATTGTTCGGATTTTTCAGAAAATTTCCATTTTTCTGTTGACAAGTGAAAATTAGTAGGGTATCATTGTAAATAATTAAAACACTGAAAGGAAAAGTCAAATGAAACCTGTCACTACAAAATTCTTTGCTTTGTTGTTGCGACGGTCGGGCTAGTGCTGAAAGAATGCATTAGTCCTGTTTGGCTTACCAAGCGGGCGCTGTTGACAACATCTCGCAGGTAGTTATCCTCGAGGTGTTTTCTTTTATTTAGTTTACTTAGATAACTAAGAAAGTGAACCTAATATTGACGTTAGGCTTATTTAGAAAGGTATTCTTATGCGTGTGATTGAATTTTTAGATACGACTTTGCGAGATGGTGAACAGACGCCGGGTGTGAATTTTTCTATCAAGGAAAAAGTGAGCATCGCCAAGCAGTTGGAGAAATGGGGGATTTCTGCCATCGAAGCGGGTTTCCCAGCGGCCAGTCCTGATTCGTTTGAAGCGGTTCGTCAGATTGCGGCAGCGATGACCAAGACGGCTGTGACAGGTTTGGCACGGTCAGTAAAATCAGACATTGATGCTTGTTATGAGGCTCTGAAAGATGCCAAGTATCCGCAGATCCATGTTTTCATTGCGACCAGTCCCATCCACCGTGAATTTAAACTTCAAAAGACCAAAGAAGAAATTTTGGCGCAAATCACTGAACATGTCAGCTATGCACGTGAGCGTTTTGAGGTAGTGGAATTCTCGCCAGAGGATGCGACACGGACGGAGTTGGATTACTTGCTTGAAGTGGTGCAGACAGCGGTAGATGCGGGTGCGACTTACATCAACATTCCAGATACAGTCGGCTTTACCACTCCTCAGCACTACGGAGAAATTTTCCGTTACTTGACAACAAACGTCAAATCGGACCGTGAGATTATTTTCAGTCCCCATTGCCACAATGATTTGGGTATGGCTGTTGCCAATACCCTATCGGCCATTAAAAACGGTGCAGGTCGGGTCGAAGGTACTATCAATGGTATCGGTGAGCGAGCAGGGAATGCGGCCCTTGAAGAAGTAGCTGTTGCCCTTGAAATTCGGAAAGATTTCTATGATGTGACTAGTCCGATTGTTCTTAAGGAAACGCTCAATACTTCGGAATTAGTATCTCGTTTTTCTGGGATTGCCATTCCACGCAATAAGGCGGTTGTCGGTGGCAATGCCTTCTCACATGAATCCGGTATCCATCAGGATGGTGTCTTGAAAAATCCATTGACCTATGAAATCATTACACCTGAGTTGGTAGGGGTCAAGAAAAATTCTCTGCCACTGGGTAAACTATCTGGTCGCCATGCCTTTGTAGAAAAGCTGAAAGAACTAGACCTGTATTTTGAAGAAGGAGACGTTGCTAGCTTGTTTGCTCGTTTCAAAAACCTGGCAGACAAGAAGGAAAAAATTACGGATGCTGATATTCGTGCCTTGGTAGTTGGTACAGAAATCAGCAATCGTGATGGCTTTCAATTTAAAGATTTGCGTTTGGATAGTCAGTCTGACGGAAGTATTCAGGCTCAAGTTACCTTCATCAATCAGGATGAAGAAGAAGTGGTTGTTGTAGAGTCAGGCAAGGGTTCGGTTGAGGCTGTCTTTAATGCCATTGACCAATTCTTCCAGCAGGAAATCAGCTTGGAACGGTATCATATCGACGCTATTACCGATGGTATCGATGCCCAAGCTCGTGTGCTTGTCGCTGTAGAAAACAAAGCTACGGAAACTATCTTCAATGCCTCTGGTATTGACTTTGACGTACTGAAGGCTTCGGCCATTGCCTATATCCATGCCAATGTCATGGTGCAAAAAGAAAATAGTGGCCAGATAGATAAGAAACTATCAGAGAAAGACTTACCACACATCTAGGAGGAAATATGACGAAAAAAATTGTAGCCCTGGCTGGTGATGGAATCGGTCCTGAAATCATGGAGGCTGGCCTAGCAGTCCTCGAGGCTGTTGCTGGGCAAGTAGGATTTGATTATGAGATTGAGGAGAGAGCTTTTGGTGGTGCTGGGATTGATGCGGCTGGCCATCCTCTACCTGAGGATACCTTGCAGGCTTGCAGGCAGGCAGATGCGATTTTGTTGGCAGCAATCGGTAGTCCTCAGTATGACAATGCGGCTGTCCGACCAGAACAAGGTCTTCTTCAACTTCGTAAGGAATTAGGTCTCTTTGCCAATATTCGTCCGGTTAAGATTTTTGATAGTTTGAAAGACTATTCTCCTCTGAAAGCGGAGCGGTTGGAGGGAGTGGATTTGGTCATGGTCAGGGAGTTGACAGGTGGCATCTACTTTGGAGAGCACCAGCTGGGACAAGACCGGGCTAGTGATGTCTGTGCTTATCAAGTAGCAGAAATCGAACGGGTTGTCCGCTCTGCCTTTGACTTAGCCCGAAAAAGACGACAAAAAGTCACCAGCATTGACAAGCAAAATGTGCTAGCGACGTCAAAATTGTGGCGGAAGGTAGCGGATCAAGTGGCTAAGGATTACCCAGATGTGACCTTGGAGCACCAGTTGGTTGACAGTGCTGCCATGCTCCTGATGACCAATCCGAGTCGCTTTGATGTTTTGGTGACGGAAAATCTCTTCGGTGATATTTTGTCGGATGAGGCCAGCGTACTGACAGGTACCTTGGGCGTCCTGCCTTCTGCCAGTCATGCGGTGGCAGGCCCTAGTCTTTATGAGCCCATTCATGGTTCAGCACCTGATATTGCAGGTCAAGGGATTGCCAATCCTGTCAGCATGATTCTATCTGTTGCCATGATGCTGGAGGAAAGTTTTGGTCTAGTTCAAGCGGGACAAGCCATTCGCCAAGCGGTTGATGCGGTCTTTGCACAGGGCATTTTTACTAAAGATCTCGGTGGGACCGCTTCTACCAAGGAGATGACGGAGGCGATTATTGCCCAGCTTGAAAGGAGGTCACCATGAGTGGACAATCCATTTTCGATAAGCTCTGGGATCGCCATGTCATTACGGGTCAGGAAGGTCAGCCTCAGCTTCTCTATGTTGACCAGCATTATGTCCATGAGGTGACCAGTCCCCAAGCCTTTCAAGGTCTGAGAGATACAGGGCGACCTGTTCGGCGACCGGATTTGACCTTTGCCACCTTTGACCACAATGTGCCAACGGTTGATATCCACACTATACGCGACGCTATTTCCAAGGCACAAATGGATGCTCTGGCTCAGAATATCGAAGAATTTGGTATTCCCCACGCAGCTCATGGATCGGAATTTCAGGGCATTGTCCACATGGTCGGGCCTGAAACGGGGCGGACTCAGCCAGGTAAATTCATCGTCTGTGGAGATAGTCATACGGCAACCCACGGAGCTTTCGGGGCCATTGCCTTTGGGATTGGGACAACAGAAGTAGAGCATGTCTTTGCAACTCAAACCCTGTGGCAGGTCAAACCCAAAAAGCTCTTAGTACGGTTTACAGGTAAGCCGAAAAAGGGGATATACTCCAAGGATTATGTCTTAGCATTGATTGCTAAGCATGGTGTGGCACTGGGGGTTGGTTATGTAGTCGAGTATGTGGGTGAGGCTATTGATGCTCTGACCATGGAAGAACGGATGACAATTTGTAACATGTCCATCGAGTTCGGATCTAAGATGGGGATTATGAACCCAGATCAAACTACTTTTGATTATCTAGCAGACAAGGAAAAACGCCCCAAAGACTTCGAGGCGGCGGTGGCGGATTGGAAAACCCTCGTATCCGACCCGAACGCAGTTTATGACAAGGTCATCGAGATGGATGTTTCGAATCTAGCACCGATGGTAACATGGGGAACAAATCCTTCCATGGGTGTCTCCTTTGATGAGACCTTTCCTGAAGTTCGCGATATGAACGATGAACGAGCCTATAAGTACATGAACTTACAGCCTGGACAAAGTCCAAAGGACATCGAAATTGGCTATGTTTTCCTGGGGTCCTGTACCAATGCCCGTCTTTCTGACTTGCAGGTAGCCGCCAAGATTGTTGAAGGCAAACGTGTGGCAGATCATGTGACTGCAATTGTGGTTCCAGGTTCGAGACCGGTTAAGTCAGCTGCAGAAGCACTAGGCTTAGACAAGATCTTTTTGGAAGCTGGCTTTGAATGGCGGGATCCGGGTTGCTCCATGTGTCTGGGGATGAACCCAGACAAGGTGCCGACAGGTGTCCACTGTGCATCGACCAGCAATCGAAACTTTGAGGATCGACAGGGTGTTGGCTCTCGAACCCACCTTTGTAGTCCAGCCATGGCAGCAGCGGCAGCTATTGCAGGACGCTTTGTAGATGTTCGTGAGATGGAGGTGGTCTGATGGAAAAGTTTACAATCTACACTGGGACGACCGTTCCACTCATGAATGACAACATTGATACCGATCAGATTTTGCCCAAGCAGTTTCTGAAGCTGATTGACAAGAAAGGCTTTGGCAAGTACCTCATGTATGAGTGGCGTTATTTGGATAACAAGTATACTGAGGACCCTGATTTTATCTTCAATACGGTACCTTATCGTCAGGCAACGATCTTGATTACAGGAGATAACTTCGGAGCAGGTTCATCCAGAGAGCATGCCGCTTGGGCCCTTGCTGACTATGGCTTCAAGGTTATCATTGCAGGCTCCTTCGGGGATATTCATTACAACAATGACCTCAACAATGGCATCTTGCCAATCGTTCAGCCCTGTGAGGTTCGGGAGAAATTGGCTGCGCTGGCATCGACTGATGAGGTGACTGTCGATCTCTACCAGCAAAAAATTATCTCTCCAGTCGGAGAATTTGATTTTGAGATCGATGCAGATTGGAAACACAAATTACTCAATGGTCTGGATGATATTGGCATTACCTTGCAATACCAGGACTTGATTGAGGAGTATGAGAGGAATCGGCCAAGTTACTGGCAGGAATAAAATAAAGATTAGAAAACAAGCAGATCGCTCTGCTATGGAACAAAAGAAAAGAGGAAACTATTATGACGAAACAAATTCACTGGGATGGCGCACTTTCACAAGAAGGTTTTGACATTATCAAGGGTGAGGGAGGCGTGATTGTCTGCCCGACTAAGGTTGGTTATATTATCATGACTGCCGACAAGGCTGGTTTGGAGCGGAAGTTTGATGCTAAAGAGCGCAAGCGCAATAAGCCAGGTGTTGTCCTTTGCGGTAGCATGGAGGAGCTTCGTGAGTTGGCTCAGCTAACTCCTGAGATTGATGCCTTCTACCAAAAACATTGGGATGAGGACATTTTGTTGGGTTGTATCCTGCCGTGGAAACCAGAGGCATATGCCAAGTTGCAAGCTTACGGCGATGGTCGTGAAGAGTTGATGACCGACGTACGTGGTACTTCATGCTTTGTTATTAAGTTTGGTGTGGCTGGCGAGCAGATTGCCAAGGAAATGTGGGAAAAAGAAGGCCGTATGGTCTATGCGTCATCTGCTAACCCGTCAGGTAAGGGAAATCGTGGTAAGGTAGAAGGTATCGGTGAGCGTATCGCTTCTAAAGTGGACTTGATCATCGAGGCGGATGACTACGTAGCATCTATCCAGCCAGACAAGACTATTGAAACCCGCTATGAGCAAGGGGTTATGGTGTCTATGGTAGACAAAGATGGTAAACTGATTCCAGAACAAGGTGCAGATAGCCGTTCTATCAGCCCATGTCCAGTTGTCATCCGTAAGGGTCTGGACATCGATAAAATAATGATGCACTTGTCAGACCACTTCAACTCTTGGGACTATAGACAAGGGGAATACTACTAAGATATAGTCATTCAGTTTATCTTTTATTACGTCGACGAACGAGGAAACTCCGTTTCCTTATTTCCAACTTCAAATAATTTCATCATTATTTGAACTCACCTTGCCTAACTCCAGTTATGCCTGCGGCTCGTTGACACGAACAGTGTTCGTTTTATTTCCAACCTCTAACTGTCTCCCAGACAGTTAGAGCTAGTACTAAAAGTAAACTAAAAGACTATTATTGAGAACGATCCGAAAGGGTCGTTTTTTCGTACTCACATAAAAAACTGACCGAAGATTTCAGTCAGTTTGGTGCTGTTTGATAAGTGATTTGAGGTTGTCGAGTAGAGTTTGCTCGTCCGTCAGTTCCAAGATTTGTAGTCCTTTGTCAATCAGTTCCTGCTTGTTTTGGGCTATTCCTAGATAGACATAGGCACGGGCTAGTTGGTCATAGCGTTTTTCCTGCTTGGCTAGGTTCATGAGTTTGGTGGCAAAAAAAGTAGACTTGCTGTACTGTCTTTGTTCCAAGAAAAAATAAGAAAGAGACTGATAGTATGACAGTATGGTGGGCTGAATTCTCTTGTAATCCTTGTATTTTTCCAATCGTTTTAGAAGAAGATTGGCAGTTTCTTCAAGGCTATCAAGTGAGATTATATGTGACAAGAGAGTACCTACTAAGATAATATCGTTATGGTACCAGTTGTCGTATCCTTCTAGTTGGGACCAGAGGAGTTTGGACAGGACTTCAGCCTCGTCGGAAAGCTGGGTGATAGAAGAACTTTTTCGGATAGCTACAACGGTCTCTAGGAGGAGGCACTTTCTGTGAATAGGAATATCATTGGGTTCTTTTTTTAAATGGTCGTGGCAACGCTTTATCAAATCCTCCATGATCTTAGTGGTCGGATTTCTGAGATTATCTATATCATAGAGCAGTTGTTGGCGTTGGCTGGGCTGGTAGTAGTTACAGAGGTATTCAAACTCCTCGAAGGTCATATCCACTTGCTTGAGCAAGAAACGCATGAGCTCGTAGCTAGGAATGGTTTGATTTTTCTCGAAGCGAACCAAGGTCGTCCGATTGAGATAATCCCCACAAATCTGCTCCTGACTTAAATGCTTACTTTTCCGAATGCTCTTATACACACTTCCGTAATCCCACCGCATAACCTACTCCTTGAAAAAATGTGATTATTTGCAACAAAACGAATTAACTTTATAAAAATAGTATATCATAATAATATTAAAACATTGTTTTTTGTATATAGAAAATAAGCTGATGAAAGTCTGCTACACCGATCTGCCATTTCCCCAAGAAAGGAGTTTCTATGTTAAAAGTTCGTGATATCTGCAAGCGATATGGTGCCCACCAGGTCTTGTCCTATGTGTCCTTTGAGCTGCAAGCGGGGGACTTGGTTGCCCTAGTAGGTCCCAATGGTGTGGGGAAATCCACTCTATTGAATATTATCAGCAACACAGAGAGCACTGACCGTGGGTCGGTAACCATCAATGGTCGTCCCAACAGTGATCGTGCGATTTTTCAGGATATGTCTGTCATGTTGGATGCCCAAGCCCTTTATCCACAGTTGACGGGTTACGACCATCTGACCTATGTGGCTGCTACCCACAAGCTGGGGAAAAAGGAAGTGGATGCATTGGTGGAAGAATTGGGGATGGGCTACTATGTCAAAAAGCGGGTGGCTGGCTATTCCATGGGTATGAAGCAGAAGCTGCTCTTTGCCATGGCTGTCCTTCCCAAGCCCAAGCTCTTGTTGCTGGATGAGCCCCATATCGGCTTGGACCCGACCAATATCATTCAACAGCGGGAATTTCTTCTAAACCTACAAGCAGAAGGGGTTGCGATTTTGCTTTCTTCCCATCATTTGTCGGAGATTGAGAAGCTGACCAATCAAGTTTATTTCCTCAAGGCCAGCAAGTTGATTGCCACAGAAGTGGAGTTAACGGCGGATTATGATTACCATCTTGCTGTGGAAAACTCCAAGCAGGTTCAGGAATTTTTACGGGATTATCCTCAACTCTTGTGGAAAAAGGCAGAGCAGGGTCTGGTGGAAATCTTCTTGCCTGAGAGAGATTTGCTAGATTGTTTGGATCGTATTCCAATCCAGCAGGTGGCTGGCCTTACAAAAGCCAGCGACTATATGGAGTCCCTCTACCGTGATCTCTACGTGGAGGAAGGTGGTGAGGGGACATGAGGCTGAACTTTGAAATCAAGAAAATCCTCTGGTCGCCTCTTTACTGCTTGCTCGTGCTGGGTTTTCTAGGTCTGGCCTACCTTCCGATTTCTCAGCGCCAAGTCCACCAAGCGACCTATGTGGAAACCTATAAAAAAGAACTGAGTGAATTGGCCAGTGTCTTGGTAGATATAAAAATTGAGGAGGAGTCAGAAGAAGCACCGCGGATGGTGGGCTTGAAATCCGATATTGAAAGTATCAGTCAGGCCTTGGATGAGGGGAAGTTTGAACTGATACTCAACTACCGCAAACTCATGTATCAGGATTTGGACTATTTTATCAGTCGCAATCGACAGCTTTTTCAAACGCGGCAATCCTTGACGCTTAGTGAAGTCGAGCGTTTAGCCAGATGGAATGACTGGTTGATTGAGTATCAAGTGCCTGATGGTCCTGAAAACAAGGCTTGGTCAACAGGGCGTATTGTTCAAGCCTACTTAGAAAGTCTGTTTGGTTTTCTTCCTGTATTTTTGGTGCTTGGTTTTCTGCTTGCCAATCAGCTGGCGGAAAAGACACTGGCACATCAAGTTTGGCAGTTGCGGCAGTGGGATAGTCTGAGTTTGCAGGGGATCAGGCGTTTGGCTGCTTCCTTGCTATCGCTTTTGCTGGCTGTGGGGATAGGTTTACTTTTTATCATGGTCTATGATGGGCTGACAGGTCAGTTGGCTTTATCTAGTTTTCAAGTTCCTCTTGAGATTTTGGGTCAGAGTCAGTTGATAGGCTCTTGGCTTTATTGGCTTATTTTGCTTGGTTTTTGGTTGGTATTGCTTCTAGCTGTTCGCCTGCTACTTGGATTTTTGGACCACTTGTTAGCCAGTCGGCTGATTTTTGTAGTGACGGGGTTACTATTGGCTCTGGGGCTTTCCTATCAGGCTGGTGCAGTAGCTGGTTGGTCAGGTCAAATTCTGCCTTTGCTTGCCTTTCCGAGTTTTTTAGACACAGCTGTATTTTCACAGGTCTTTGTAGCGGTGGATGTCTTTCTCCTGCTGACCATTGGGCTTTTCTTTGCTTATTATGTGCTGACAGAAAAGAAAAGGCTGGTCTTGCTAGTGGGTCATCAGAAGGAGTTAGACACAGGTTCTTTAGACAAGATTTGGTCTTTTGATGTTCTCATCCTTAGTCGGCTCAAGACTTGGAAAGGGCTTGTCTTAGTAAACTTGCTCCTAGCTCTGCTATTTTCCCTAGTAACAGGCCTACAAAAGCAAGAGGTTGCCCAGGAGGAGAGGGTTTCGATGGAGTTGGTTGCCCAGTCCTATGAGCAAGATGGGGCCAATGTGGAGAATTTGCAGTCGGAAATCAACCGTCTGAGGCAGTTGGTCAAAGAGGACGCGAGCTATCAGGAGGAGTTGGAGTGGAGGCTTGGTCTCTTGCAAGAATATCGTGTCTATAAGGACCTCTATGTCAAGCAATGGCAGGTATATCAGGAAAACCCTCAGGCTCTGCCAGCTAGTCACCTTGCTATGCTGAAGGCAGAGCAGGTCTATCTATGGGCTAGAGAGGAAAAGGCTTTTGCCGATGGTGATATTGGGGCCAGCCAGACGGTGGATAATCTTCGCCGTTACCAGACCCGCAATCAGGTCAGTCAGTATTACTGGCAGCAGCTGATGGAGGCTGGGGTGCCTGCAACTAAGCGAGGCAAGGATGTTATTTTGACCAGCTTGGAAAATCGTTTTGACACAAATGATGCCTTTGTTCCGGTAGACGATCCCTCTTGGGACCGTTCCAGAGATTTGACAGGTATCGGCAGCCTGCGCTCTTTTTTTGATGGTCCGGCTTATTTGGTGCTGCTATTGCTGGCGGTTTGGATTGGCAGTCGGGGCAAGGCGGTGGAAGTTGCTGGAAAAAACTGGCGTCTTTATCAGACCCAGCCTGTGGATTTGCGTCAGGTTCTATTCACCAAGTGGTTGCTGGGACTGGGGCAGGCACTAGGATTCACAGTGTTCTTTCTCGTTAGCCTTTTCCTAGTCAATAGTCTGGTCGGAGGAATCGGTTATCTGGAAGATGGCCTTATCTTGCTTTCACATTCGGAGAGGGGTATTTTTCTTGAACTCCTGAGGGGACAAGAACTCTGGGCTTGGTTCCTGCCCAATACTCCTTATCTCTTGAGGATGGTGCTTGGCTTGCTTGTCTTGGAAATTGTTCTAGTCAGCCTCAATCATCTTTTGCAGGTTCGGTTTTCAAATCGTTTAGTGGTCTTCATCCTATTAGCTGGTTTGCTGGCTCTGCTGGACTACCTCCTCTTTCAAGACCTGATTTTGGATGGGCAGGAGATCTTTAGGCAGTTAGCTCTGCTATTTTCATAAAAAAAGAAAAACTGGCTGAAAATTTTTTCAGTCAGTTTCTTATGTTTATTCAATTACCAACATGCCTTCTTTAACGGCAAATGGGTGTTCTGGGTCAATGCGGTCGTAGAACATGATACCGTTGAGGTGGTCGATTTCGTGTTGGACCACGATGGCATTAAAGCCTTTGAGTTTGATACGGTGCTTTTCTCCATTTTTGTCCATGTAATCAACAGTCACGCGCGCATGGCGGACAACGTAGCCTTGGACTTCGCGGTCAACGGATAAGCAGCCCTCGCCCCCTTCCATAGCAGCTTCTTGGACAGAATGTGCCACGATTTTAGGGTTGTACATGACCTCTTGGAGGGAGTAGGCTTGGGCAGGTGGGTTGCCTTCCTCATCTTCTGGATTTGGGACTAAGACAGCAATGATGCGTTTGGAAACGTCAATCTGAGGTGCAGCTAGACCAACTCCACCGCGGAGTTTCATTTTTTCAGCCATGACAGGATCCTGCGAATGTTTGAGGAATTGCATCATTTTTTCGCCTAAAATAATTTCCTGATCAGATAGAGGAAATGCAACTTCTTCAGCGACCTGGCGTAAGGTTGGATGCCCTTCACGGATGATGTCATCCATGTCAATCAAATGGGCAGCTTTTGTCAATCGTTCAATAACAGACATGATTCTCTCCTTTGAATATAGTTAAGATAAGTATAGCATGAAATGGGAGAGAATAAAAGTCGGACTTTTCTATCCATTCGCTTTCAAATCTGCTATACTAGTAAAAGACGAACGTTGAAAGGGAGAAAAATGAAAAGAATTTTAGAAAAAGCCAGTTTGCTGGCCCTATCCACCATGCTGGTTTCGACATTTGCTGTCTCGCCAGCTATTCCACAGATGATTGAGCATTTTGCTCAGCAGGGAATAGCAGCTAGTCAGGTAGAAAACTTAATCACAGTGACCTCCTTTGCTATTATGGCTGCTCTCTTGATGAATGGCTTGGTAGTCCGTTTCTTGTCTGAACGAAAGATTATCGTTGCAGGGCTCTTGTTGATGGCCATCGGTGGAGCTTTACCGGTGTTTCTAACCGCCTATCCCCTGATTTTACTGGCTCGTATCTTGCTTGGTTTAGGGATTGGCTTGATCAATGCGCGTGCGATTAATATCATCGGTAATTTTTTCACCGGTCAGGAGCGGGTGCAGATGATGGGCTTGCGTGGTTCAGCAGAGGTTTTGGGAAGTGCAGGGCTCACCCTCCTTGTCGGTTGGTTGACCCAGTTTGGTTGGCAACCTGCCTTCTTGGTCTACCTTTTTGCCTTAGTCATCTTGGCTCTCTTCCTTCTCTTTGTTCCCAAGGAGGAATTGCTGGCTCGCATGGAGGTAAAGGTTGAGGAGAATGCGCCCAAGGTCAAACTGGACAAGACCATGTGGAAGATGGGAATTTATCTGGCATTCTTAGCCTTCTTTGTTATCAACGTCAATACCTTTCTGACCATTCGTATTCCTCAGATTGTTTTAGCTAAGGGCATCGGTACTGCTCAGCAAGCCAGTCTCATTCTCAGTCTTATGCAGGTCATGGGGATTGTGGCAGGGACGGTCTTTAGTAGCCTGGTTGGTCGTTTGAAGGGTTGGCTTTTAGCTGTTTCCTACGTGGTCTTTGGACTCGCGGTTGTCGGCATTGCCTTTGCGGATAATCTCTGGGTGCTGGGACTCGGTGGTATGGTGTCAGGATTTTTCTACAGCATCATTCTAACCATTGTCTTTAGTCAGGTAACAGACCGTGCACCCAAGGCCTTGCTCAATGCGGTCATGACAATCGTCCTTATGGGCTGCAATATCGGCGGTGCGACATCTGCTATCTTGCCGACTTATCTGGAAAAACTCAACCCCACCCCAACAGGTGCCTTTGGTATTTACGCCATCGGCTGTGCCTTGATAAGCGCAGGCTTGATTTATAAACAACTGAAGAAGTAGGAGCGGATTTCCGTTTCTTTTTTGCTATAATGGATTTATGCTAGAAAATAACCGCTTGAATGAATTGCTCTTGCGCTTCCCCGAGGATGTTCAGTTGATTTTCAAAGACATGATTTCCTCTTATCAGCTGGGCTATGTGGATTATGTTTATCAGACAGATAGTTACGCCACCCAAAACCGTCGGATTAAAAATTTGTCTAAAAATTTTCGGAAGATGGATTACTTTTACATCATGCCCCTGCCCCAGGACTTGGCGCTGGAGATTGCCAATCAATGGCGCTATCAAGCCCCTTTGGACGCCTATACGATTAGTGCAAACCCCGAGACTTATGCTGAGATGATTTCACCAGAGGCGCGTGGGGACCGCTTTTTTGCAGTCATCCGCAATGCCGCCCTCATGGGCTATTTCTGTATGGACCAAGATGGCGAGACAGTTGCCATTCGTTTGGGCATGAAACCTTCTTTGACAGGTCAGGGAAATGGCAGAGCTTTCTATCAGGCTATTGAAGACTATATAGTAGAGCATGTTCAACCAGCTAGTATCAAACTGACAGTTGTTAGCTCTCATCAAGCAGCTCAAGCCCTCTTTCCTGCTCTTGGATTTGCAGAAAGAGAAAAGCAAGCAGAATACATCAAAATGGAAAAGAAATTCGTATGCGATTAGATAAATTTTTAGTGGATTGTGGTGTTGGCAGTCGGACAGAAGTCAAGAAGCTCCTGAAAAACAAGCAAGTCACAGTCAACGGCCAAGTTGAAACATCACCCAAACAGCAGATTAACGAAAAACAAGACCAGATTGCAGTAGCAGGTCAGGTCTTGAGCCATGAAACATTTGTTTATTATGTATTGAACAAGCCCAAGGGAGTTATTTCAGCCACCGAGGATGACCGCCATCGGACTGTTTTGGACTTGCTAGATGATACAGCTCGCCATAAGGAAATTTTTCCTGTCGGTCGTCTGGACATTGATACCCATGGTCTCTTGCTTTTGACCAACAACGGCCAGCTGGCCCATGCTATGCTATCTCCTAAGAAACATGTGGACAAACGCTACCGTGCACAGGTTGACGGGATCATGACCCAAGAGGATGTCGAGCGATTTGCGGCAGGAATTGAGCTGAAAGACTTTACCTGTCAGCCAGCCCAGTTGACCATCTTGGAGATGGATGAAGCCAAACAGACCTCACTGGTTGACATCACCATCCGAGAAGGGAAATTTCACCAGGTCAAACGCATGATGCAGGCCTGTGGCAAGACGGTGACAGACCTGCAACGATTGACCATGGGGCCACTTGAGATAGATCCAGCGCTGGCTCTTGGAGAATACCGCAGGTTGACAGAAGCGGAATTGACTAGTTTGAAAGTTTTTGGGGTAGAATTATGAGAAAAATGTTTAGACTGTTTCGTGCCCTCCCTTTAATTCTAGTAGCAGGGGCAGTTGTTTATCTTTCGATTTGGATGTGGATTGATAATGGGGATTGGACCTACATCATCGCCAGAGTATCTGGGATGACTGAGAGACACGCTAACAATCTGGCGCTTATTGCTATCGCCATTCAGTCCCTCTTTTTTACGTCCGATTGGTTTTATAGTCGTATCCGTTCCTTTCTCAATCGTCGTTTGGAACGCGCCAGAGGGCTCAATCGGCAAATTTATTTGGGCTACAAGGCTGGAGTTGAATTCCTGATGGCTCTGCCTAAACGGACCATCTTGTTTAGCTTTTATTTAATCTTGACCATTTTGAAAAACTTAGGTGTGATTGATAGTGCTAAAGATTATGCGGTGGTCATTGTCTTTATTATTGCCGTGGACCGTGTGACTAAAATATGGCCAGACGAAAAACGTAGAATGGTGGAGTTTAGCCAGAAGATTAAGAAACGAATTAAGAGTGTGGGATAAGTCAAGATTAAATATTTTAAGAAGGCAGGGCTGCCTTCTTTTTTGTTAAAAAAACCAAACAAAATGTAATATATATATTGCTCAATAGAAAATATAGTGTATAATATAATTATAAAAATACGAAAGGAGGACGGCTATGATATGAAGAACATACGACTTAAGCTTGCTCGTGTAGAAAAAGATATGACCCAAGGGGACTTAGCGGAGGCTATCGGAGTGACCCGTCAGACCATCGGTCTGATTGAGGCGGGGAAATACAATCCCAGTCTTAGTCTTTGTCTATCGATTTGCCACTGTTTAGGGAAAAGTTTAGATCAATTATTTTGGGAGGAACCAACTAATGAAAAAAATTGTGACTGATGAACGTGTTCGACAAGAAGAAAACCAAGTCTTTGCTTGGGTGGGCAGGACCATGAATACTCTTTTGCCTCTCTCATTTCTTTTCAAGAGTGTGGTTTTAAAGTGGTCTTTTGAGACCTATGTTTTTGAACTGGTTGCCATGTTGGTAGTTTCGGTCTATCTCTTTTACGGTTATTGGAGGAAGGGGCTTGATATGGAGCATGGGTCAGCTTGGAAAGGTTACCTTTATCTAGGAGGGGTAATTGGTGGCACAACAATTGTAATGGCTTGGACCAATTACCAGACTTATGGTCATCATTATACTGGCATTTGGGATGGACATTTTTGGGCAGTCGTTTTAACATTCTTTATTTCTATGACCTGTCTTGTTCTGCTATTGCTGAACATAGTATCTTGGGTAAATAGCTACCGTCAGAAGCAGGTGGAAAAAGAGTTGGAAGAAGAGCTTGAATAGACAATTGAGTTCGCCTTTCCTGCTCTGCCATTTTCCTAAAAAATAAAATTTTATAAAATTCCTTGCAAAAATCTTCCTCTTTGTGCTACAATACCAAAAGCGTAGGTTTTTAAACTCATCCCGTGAGGTGAGAAAGACAAGAGGAAAATCAATTAAGGGCCTATGACTATATATTTAGAAAGTCTGGGTCTTTTTGCGTACCCAGAATGGGAGATTTATGAGTACAAAAGCCAATCTTTTGTTTGATGTCCATGAGAAACCAGCACCCTTGCAAGGGATTTTGTTGAGTTTCCAGCACGTGTTCGCTATGTTCGGAGCGACCATTTTGGTGCCGCTGATACTCGGTATGCCAGTTTCGGTTGCCCTCTTCGCATCAGGTGTCGGAACTCTGATTTACCAAGTAGCGACCCAGTTTAAGGTGCCGGTTTACTTGGGTTCATCCTTTGCCTACATCTCAGCTATGGCCCTCGCCATTAAGGAAATGGGCGGCGATGTGTCTGCTGCGCAGACAGGTATTCTCTTTGTCGGTTTGATTTATGTGTTGATCGCTGCACTTGTCAAAGTTATCGGTACTAAGTGGATTGACAGCCTCTTGCCACCGATTGTCATCGGTCCTATGATTATCGTGATTGGACTTGGTCTTGCCAACTCTGCCGTGACTTCGGCAGGCTTTGTCGCAGACGGTGACTGGAGAAATGTCGTAGCGGCTATTGCTACCTTCTTGATTGCTGCTTTTGTCAATACCAAAGGGAAAGGCTTCGCCAAGATTGTTCCCTTCTTGATTGCCATCATCGGTGGTTACGTGATTGCTATCTTCCTTGGTCTAGTTGATTTCAAACCTGTGCTGGAAGCGGCGTGGTTTGAATTGCCAGGTTTCTACCTACCATTTGAAACTGGTGCCTTCAAATCCTACAATTTCTACTTCGGTCCAGAAATGATTGCCATCTTGCCAATCGCAGTGGTGACCATCGCAGAGCATATCGGAGACCACACGGTTCTCAGCCAAATCTGTGGTCGCCAGTTCTTGAAAGATCCAGGTCTCAGCCGTACCTTGATTGGTGACGGTGTGGCGACTGCCGTATCTGCCTTTATCGGTGGACCTGCCAACACGACTTATGGTGAAAATACAGGGGTTATCGGTATGACCCGTATCGCATCGGTATCCGTTATCCGAAACGCTGCCCTGATTGCCATTGCCTTCTCATTCCTAGGCAAATTTACAGCCCTTATCTCTACTATTCCAAGTGCTGTTCTTGGTGGTATGTCCATCTTGCTCTACGGCGTTATCGCCTCAAACGGTTTGAAAGTCTTGATTGAAAGCCGTGTTGATTTCGGTCAAGTCCGCAACCTGATTATCGCAAGCTCCATGTTGGTCTTGGGTCTTGGTGGAGCAGTTCTTAACATCGGTGCCATTACCCTTTCAGGAACAGCCCTCTCAGCCATTGTCGGCATCGTCCTCAACCTCATCTTGCCAAAAGCAGAATAAGTTAAAGTAACAGTCAGCGAAAGCTGGCTTTTTTTGAAAATAGCAGAGCTACTCAGCTAGTTTTCAAATCAGTTGACAAAAAAGACAATCCTTGATAGAATAAATGAGGTCCAAAAGGACAAATCTAGCTTTTTCTTGGTTACAGGTCGCCAACCTGTCACTCGGATTAGGCTCAAAAACAAAGGAGAACATATCATGGCAATCTCAAAAGAGAAAAAAAATGAAATCATGGCACAATATGCTCGTCATGAAGGCGACACAGGTTCAGTTGAAGTACAAGTAGCAGTACTTACTTGGGAAATCAACCACCTTAACGACCACATCAAACAACACAAAAAAGACCACGCAACTTACCGTGGTTTGATGAAAAAAATCGGTCGCCGTCGTAACTTGTTGGCATACCTACGCCGCACAGACGTTAACCGTTACCGTGAATTGATTCACTCACTCGGACTCCGTCGTTAATATAAGATACGGAGGCGTGAGAAGCAAAGTGAAATTAGGAAATTTTTGCAACAAGTTTACTTGTCAGAAAATTTATCTATTTCGCACAGCTTCTAGCCGAAGTTCAATTCAGATAGAACCTGGTTTCAGGTTCTTTTTTTTTTGTTTTTCCATTCTCTTTTTTCCGAGTTTTTAGGCTGTGCAAGGTATTGAGTTTTGCTTTAGTTTCTCTTTTTTGAGTTACTCATTCGTTTTTCATCTTATTTTAGCAGAAATTACTTTCTCAATTTCCCACATTTTCCATCAAATATGATAAAATATGAGGTATGCGTGGTTTTGTGCAAAAGAGAGTGAAACAAGCATGTTTGATTGTCTTTTGTAGAAAACACGCAAGAAAAATTTCAGAAAAAATAGGAGACAATTCATGTCAAAACAAGTATTTGAAACGGTTTTTGCTGGCAAGAAATTGGTTGTTGAAACTGGCCAGGTTGCCAAACAAGCCAACGGTGCGGTTGTTGTTCGCTACGGCGACTCCACAGTCTTGACTGCGGCGGTTATGTCCAAAAAAATGGCGACGGGAGACTTCTTCCCCCTCCAAGTCAACTATGAAGAGAAAATGTATGCTGCAGGGAAATTCCCAGGTGGCTGGATGAAGCGTGAGGGTCGTCCATCAACCGATGCGACCTTGACAGCCCGTTTGATTGACCGTCCGATTCGTCCAATGTTTGCGGAAGGCTTCCGCAACGAAGTCCAAGTCATCAACACAGTGCTTTCTTACGATCCAGATGCCTCTGCTCCAATGGCAGCCATGTTTGGTTCTTCATTGGCATTGGCAATCTCAGATATCCCATTCAATGGTCCAATCGCAGGTGTGCAGGTCGGCTATGTCAATGGTGAACTCATCATCAATCCTGACAAGGCTCAGATGGAAGAGTCCCTCCTTGACTTGACAGTGGCTGGTAACAAAGACGCCATCAACATGGTAGAGTCTGGTGCCAAAGAATTGTCAGAAGACACCATGTTGGAAGCCCTCTTGAAAGGTCATGCGGCCATCCAAGAACTCCTTGACTTCCAAAATCAAATCGTGGCAGCAGTCGGCAAGGAAAAGGCAGATGTGGAACTTCTTCAAGTGGACCCAGAATTGCAGGCTGAGATTGTTGCAGCTTATAATGACGATTTGAAAAAAGCGGTGCAGGTTGAAGAAAAATTGGCCCGTGAAGATGCGACCAATGTGGTGCGTGAAACGGTCATCGCAGCCTACGAAGAAAAATACGCTGAACACGAAGAATTTGACCGCATCATGCGTGACGTCCATGAAATCTTGGAGCTCATGGAGCACGCAGAGGTTCGTCGTTTGATTACAGAAGATAAGGTCCGCCCAGACGGTCGCCGTGTCGATGAAATTCGTCCTTTGGATGCAGAAGTAGATTTCCTACCTAACGTTCATGGATCGGGTCTCTTTACCCGTGGTCAAACGCAAGCTCTTTCTGTTTTGACCTTGGCTCCAATGGGTGAAACTCAAATCATCGACGGTTTGGATGATGAGTACAAGAAACGCTTCTTGCACCACTACAATTTCCCACAATACTCAGTGGGATCAACAGGTCGTTACGGAGCACCTGGTCGTCGTGAGATTGGTCACGGAGCCCTTGGTGAGCGTGCTCTTGAGCAAGTCTTGCCTAGCTTGGAAGATTTCCCATATGCTATCCGCTTGGTAGCAGAAGTTTTGGAATCAAACGGTTCTTCATCACAGGCTTCTATCACAGCTGGTACCCTTGCCCTCATGGCCGGTGGTGTGCCAATCAAGGCACCAGTTGCAGGGATTGCCATGGGTCTGATTTCTGACGGTACCAATTACACCGTCTTGACCGATATTCAAGGTCTTGAGGACCACTTCGGCGATATGGACTTTAAGGTAGCTGGTACCCGTGATGGTATCACAGCTCTTCAAATGGATATTAAGATTGACGGTATCACACCACAAATCTTGGAAGAAGCCTTGGCACAAGCTAAGAAAGCTCGCTTTGAAATCCTTGATGTGATTGAAGCAACTATCTCAGAAGTTCGTCCTGACTTGGCACCAACTGCACCGAAGATTGATACCATCAAGATTGATGTGGATAAGATTAAGATTGTCATCGGTAAGGGTGGCGAAACTATTGATAAGATTATTGCAGAAACTGGCGTGAAAATCGATATTGACGAAGACGGTCTTGTAGCTATCTTCTCACCAGATCGCGCTGCGATTGAACGAACCAAAGAAATCATTGCAGGTCTTGTTCGTGAGGCAAAAGTGGACGAAGTATTCCAAGCAAAAGTGGTTCGTTTGGAGAAATTCGGTGCCTTTGTCAACCTCTTTGACAAGACTGATGCTCTGGTTCACGTTTCTGAAATGGCCTGGACCCGCGTCAACAAACCAGAAGATTTGGTTGAAATTGGCGATATTGTTGATGTCAAAGTTATCAAGATTGATGATAAAGGACGTATTGACGCTTCTATGAAGGCTCTTCTTCCAAAACCAGAAGGTTATGTGGAGCCAGAAAAACGCGAGCGTTCAGACAAACCTCGTCGTCCAAGAGACCATAAAGAGAAAAAAGATAACAACTTTGGCGAATTCAAATTCCACAAAGTTGAAAAGAAATAAGCTGAGTAGACAAGTTCGGTAGCGGGCTTGTCTTTCGCTAGAAGGAGTGACTATGGGTTGGTGGAAAGAAACCATTGAAATTGTAAAAGAAAAAGATCCGGCGGCACGGACCAGCTTGGAAGTCCTTTTGACCTACCCTGGTGTCAAGGCCCTGGCCGCCCACCGTCTCTCCCATTTTATGTGGAAGAAAGGTTTCAGGCTATTGGCTCGGATGCATAGCCAGTTCTGGCGTTTTTGGACCAATATTGAAATTCATCCAGGAGCCGAGATTGCTTCGGGAGTTTTCATTGACCACGGGGCCGGGCTGGTCATCGGGGAAACCACCATTATCGAATCAGGTGTTATGCTCTACCATGGGGTGACCTTGGGAGGTACAGGTAAGGATTGCGGTAAGCGTCACCCGACCGTGCGAAAAGGAGCCTTGGTTTCTGCCCACGCCCAAGTCATTGGCCCCATTGAGATTGGGGAAAATGCTAAAGTGGGTGCGGCTGCCGTTGTTCTAGCCGATGTTCCAGCCGATGTGACAGTAGTCGGCATGCCAGCTAAAATCGTCCGTGTACATGGTCAAAAAGATGAGAAGGTCATTCATGACATGGAAGGTGGTCGTGAATACTACACGACTAAGCTTGCGGAATTACGAGAGGCCAGCCACCATTCATCGCATTTGTAGAAGAAAGGACAGTTTATGCTACTAGAAGAATTTGAAAACACCTCTGCAGTTATTGAACCAACGAACAAAGCTATCCGTGGTGGCGGAGAGGTATGTGACACCATGATTTTCTCCTTCAATGGGGAAATCGTGGACCGAGTAAGTCAGCTAGCTGAAAGCAGGGAAGGTGGTCATCTTCAGACATTAAATGGTCGTCATCCTTGGTATATTTTGGAGAGCGATGGACTGCAGGTTGCGGTCATGTTGGCAGGAATAGGTGCTCCAATGGCAGTTGGTCATCTGGAAGAGCTGAAAGCCTGTGGTTTTGAAAATTTTATCGTTCTTGGTTCCTGCGGTGTGCTGGATAAGTCGCTTGCTGCGGATAAGATTATCCTTCCTAGCTCTGCTCTTCGGGATGAGGGGACTAGCTACCACTACGCTCCTGTCAGCGATGAAATCAGCTATGACCCTGCTTTGCTATTGACCATGGAAAAAGCCTTGGACCAAGCAGGAATCGAACACGTGCGGGCTAAGACCTGGACCACGGACGCTTTCTTTCGGGAAACAGCTGCCAAGGTCAAGCGTCGCCTAGCTGCTGGTGCCATGGTGGTCGATATGGAAGCTTCTGCTATCATGGCCTGGGCAAACTTTCGTCAGGCCAAGGTCTATCAATTTTTCTACACGGCAGACTATGTGGACCACCACAAGAATGAATGGGATGCCCGTCGAGAGGAACGGACGGCTGACAGTATGACCTTCTTTGAAGTGGCCATGGCGATTGCAAGAAAATTAGAAAGTAGATCATGTTAAAAAAATTAGTAAGACAAAACTGGCCTTATGTGTTGACCGCCATTGCTGGGACAATTATGTTTATCCTTAAATTCTCTCAAGGAAGCTGGCAGGTAGGGATGATTTGGTTGGCCGCGACAGCTTATTGGCTAGTAAAATTGTATCAAAAGTATCAAGTCCTAAAGAATACTCAGAAGTAATGGAGAAACTATGATTAAAATTTACGATACCATGACTCGCAGTTTGCGTGACTTTGTGCCCTTGGAAGAGGGCAAGGTCAAGATGTATGTCTGCGGACCAACGGTTTACAACTATATCCATATCGGAAATGCCCGGAGTGTCGTGGCTTTTGATACCATCCGCCGCTATTTTGAATACCGTGGCTTTGATGTAGCCTACATTTCTAACTTTACGGATGTGGATGACAAGATTATCAAAGCTGCTAATGAAGCTGGCATGACAACCAAGGAACTTTCTGATAAGTTTATCGCAGCTTTCAAGGAAGATGTGGCAAAACTGGGTGTCAAGCCAGCTACCAAAAATCCTCGTGTCATTGACTACATGGATGAAATCATCGATTTTGTGCAGGTCTTGATTGACAAGGGTTACGCCTATGAAGCGGCTGGCGATGTTTATTTCCGTGTGGAACTGGCTGAAAATTATGCTCGCTTGGCCAACAAAACCCTGTCTGACTTGGAGGCTGGTGCTTCTGGTCGGGTTGAGGGAGAAGGTCAACTGAAAGAACATCCTTTCGACTTTGCTCTGTGGAAAACTGCCAAGCCAGGCGAAGTTTCTTGGGAAAGTCCTTGGGGAGCGGGTCGTCCAGGTTGGCATATCGAGTGTTCAGTCATGGCGACAGAGATTTTGGGAGCTACCATTGATATTCACGGTGGTGGTGCGGACTTGGAATTCCCTCACCATACCAATGAAATCGCCCAGTCTGAGTGCAAAACAGGTCAAACCTTTGCTAACTACTGGATGCACAATGCCATGCTCAATATCAACGATGAGAAGATGTCCAAGTCTTTGGGCAATTTCCTGACAGCCCATGATATGTTGGAACAAATCGACGGGCAGGTCTTGCGCTTCTTCCTATCTACCCAGCACTACCGCCGTCCACTCAACTACACTGAGAAGGCTATTTCAGATGCGGAAATCAATCTCAAATATCTGAAAAATACTTATACACAACCTGTGCAAAACTCTGTGGATAAGTCAGCTCTTGAATTACATCTGGCGGCCTTTGAAGCAGCCATGGATGATGATTTCAATGCGGCAAATGGGATTACGGCTATCTTTGACTTTGCCAAATGGATCAACTCAGGCAATTACGATGAAACTGTAAAAGAAGCCTTTGGCAAGATGCTCGCCGTCTTTGGTATTGTCTTTGAAGAAGAAGTCTTGGATAGCGAGATTGAAGCCTTGATAGCAGAACGTCAAGCAGCGCGTGCCAATCGGGACTTTGCGACGGCTGACCGTATTCGTGATGAACTGGCAGCCCAGGGCATCAAGCTTCTTGATACTAAAGACGGTGTGAGGTGGACACGTGACTAAGGCAGTAGATGTCAATCTCATCAATGGAATTGCCCTGGCTTTTGAAGGGGATGCTGTCTATTCCATGTATGTCAGACGGCACTTGATTTTCAAGGGACTGACCAAGCCCAACAAATTGCACGGAGAGGCTAACAAATACGTTTCCGCCAAGGCACAGGCAAGTCTGATTTCCGCCCTCTTAGAAGCTCAGCTATTGACCGAAAAAGAGGAAGAAATCTACAAGCGGGGAAGGAATAGCCATAGCCACACCAAGGCCAAGAATGCGGATGTAGTTACCTATCGGATGTCCACAGGTTTTGAGGCGGTTTTGGGCTATTTGCACATGACCGAGCAGATGGAACGCCTGGATGAACTGGTGGGCTGGTGTATTGACAAAATAGAAAGGGGATAAGATGAACGAGAAGGAACTTGCAGGTTGGTTTCCGCAGGCCAGGTTGTCGCGGGAAGCGGGCAAAAACACTCTGGCTCTGGGCGACGGTCGCTATCTGAATCTGGCGGATGCGGATTTGACAGAGCGGGAACGCTATCTCTTGTCCTTGTTGTCACATCCTCAAGAGCAGAAGCCGTCTAGCCCTTGGCAGTCCTACCTACAAGGTCAGGGCTCGCTGCCCCAGGCGGTTGAGGCTATTCAGTTTGTCCATGTCCACCTTTGGTCGCAGAAGGAAGCTCAGCTGGACGCTTGGCAGACCATGATGACCGACCTTTTGCCCAGTCATTTGGCTCAGGTTCAATTGACGGCTCAGGACTACCTCTTTATCCTGGAGCAAGGCACTTGGACAGACTATCAAAGTCTTTTGGCAGACACCCTGTCGGCCTTGGAGTTCGACTTCGGCTTGCGATTGACCCTATTGGTCGGACAGGTCTGGCCCCGTCAACTCGCAGACCACTGGCCCCAACTTTATCAAGCAGAGGCTGCCCTTTTCGCTCACTGGCAAGCACACTACCACCAATCAACTGTCCTCTCTTTGAGTCAACTTTTTCTTTGGGGACAAGGCAGAGCAGGCTTGGAGCTTAGTCTGATAAAAGCCAGTATGTTAGAGCTGATTGACCAGCAAGATATGCAGGACATCATTCTATCCCTATGGACAGAGGGAGCCGTGGTCACTAAGACCGCTCAGGTCCTCTATATCCACCGCAATACCCTTCAATACCGATTGGACAAGTGGCAGGATATGACTGGTCTCCAACTTAAAGACCTAACTGACTTGAGTTTCTGTTATCAAGTTTTATTAGATAGAATTTACTAATCTTTTGTGCAAGATGTACAAAAGATTTTTTTATTTTTGTTCACATTGACATGGAAAAGTAAAGCGTTTTCATTTATAATAAAATCATCAAAGAAAGCGAGGATTGAACATGGTTCAACTTAATCTCAAAAATATCTATAAAAAATACCCAAATAGCGAGCATTACTCTGTTGAAGACTTCAACTTGGACATCAAGGACAAAGAGTTTATCGTATTCGTAGGTCCTTCAGGATGTGGTAAGTCAACCACTCTTCGCATGATTGCTGGTTTGGAAGATATCACAGAAGGGGAGGCTTACATCGACGGCGTTCTCATGAACGATGTGGCTCCAAAAGATCGTGATATTGCCATGGTATTCCAGAACTACGCCCTCTACCCACACATGACTGTATTTGACAACATGGCCTTCGGTTTGAAATTGCGTAAATACAGCAAGGATGAAATCAAGAAACGTGTAGAAGAAGCTGCACAAATTCTTGGCTTGACAGAATTCTTGGAGCGCAAACCAGCTGACCTTTCAGGTGGACAACGCCAACGTGTTGCCATGGGTCGTGCCATCGTTCGTGATGCAAAAGTATTCTTGATGGATGAACCTTTGTCAAACTTGGATGCCAAACTGCGTGTGTCCATGCGTACAGAGATTGCTAAAATCCACCGCCGTATTGGTGCGACAACCATCTACGTAACCCATGACCAAACAGAAGCTATGACCTTGGCTGACCGTATCGTTATCATGTCTGCAACTAAAAACCCAGCAGGTACAGGTACAATCGGTCGTATCGAGCAAATCGGTAGCCCAGAAGAGCTCTACAACCGTCCAGCCAACAAGTTTGTTGCTAGCTTCATCGGTAGCCCTGCTATGAACTTCTTCACAGTGACGCTTCAAGATGGTGTTCTTGTTGGGGATGGTTTCAAAGTAGCTCTTCCGGAAGGACGTCGCAAACACTTGGAAGAAAAAGGCTACAATGGTAAATCATTTACCCTCGGTATCCGTCCAGAAGATATCAAGGCTTCTCAGTTGGAATTGGACACTTATCCTTCTTCAATCGTAGAAGCAGAAGTAGTTGTATCGGAGCTTCTCGGTGCAGAAACCATGCTTTACTCTAAGGTTGGAAACACTGAATTCGTATCTCGTGTTGATGCGCGTGACTACCACAACCCAGGCGATAAAGTTCGCTTGACCTTCAACCTCAACAAAGCTCACTTCTTTGATGATGCGACAAGTAAAGCAATCGTATAAAATTGTTCATAAAACACCTGACCGTCAGATGCAAATCTGGCGGTTTTTGGCTAGGAACACATAAATACTTGTTATTGTTTCTTGAATTCTATATAATAAATATAGAAAAATGCTTTACAGGAGGCTCCTTATGAAGTCGCTACTGAGAAAAATTCGTATAACGTCTCTTTATATTTTGCTTTATAATCTCATTTTAATCCTCTCCATTTGGCTAGGGAAGGTATCTTCCAAGGAAGAATTTATGATTGCAGTCGCAGGGAATGCGGTCATGATGGGCCTGTCTTTCGTGCATTTGCACAACCAAGTATCAGATGAATTTCATGGAAAAGTAGAAGAACCGTCGGCTTAAACTGACGGTTCTTGGTCTTTATAAACTTCATAAAAATCAACCTTGAGGCGAATAAAGGCTTCCATGTCATGTAGGAGTTGGAAGAGGGTGGCTCGGGTTTCAAATTCTTCTCGGGTTTGCGGCAGAGGTCGCTCGCGGAAGGTGGCATGGAAGAGTTCGATGTCCAGGAGCAGTTCCTTAGCGGAGTTTTCTCGGCTTAGTTGCTGGGCTGCTCGCTCGAAGAGGCTGGACAGGATGACATTTTCTCTGCCTTCCAGTAAACACTTGTTGATATTTCCTGCCATGGTCCGCAGGATTTTATTTTGTGCGGCTCGCATTTCAAAGTAATGGACCTGGTAGTTGGTCTGCTGGAAGAGCTGGTTGTGGCGGTCTAGATAGACGACTTTCAGGGCCTCCTCCAAGGTCTTATCCAGCTGCGTAATCAATGCTGCCTCGTTTCGTCCGTCGCCGTTGAGCAGAAAGGCTTCAAAGCGAAGGAGAATCTGCTTGAGCAGGTCTTCGACTTGGTCGTGATAGGCCTGGATTTGCTTTTCTTGTGAGGGCATATAGAGGTTAAACAAGAGTGCCAGTCCTGCCCCAATCAGAAAAAGCGCCAGCTCATTTCCCAAAAAAATCAGCGAAATATCCTGCTCTAGCAAGAGGTGAGTGACGAGGACGGTCGATGGGGCAATGCCTGCCTCCCAGTTGAAACGGTAGGCCAGGGGGACGTAGAGGGCTAGGTAGATGCCTAGGGTCCAGATGCCAAAGCCAAAGAGGGCGAAGGTCAGGACGGCTATGGTCAGGGCCAGGAGGGTGGAAAAGAGGCGGTTGCGAGCCATTTTGAAGCTGGACTTGCGGGTGTCGAGGACGCTGAGAATAGCGATGATGCCGGCCGCTGTCGCATAAGACAAGCCCAGGGCGGTCGCTAGGTAAATAGCCAGAACGGTGGCAAATATCAGTTTGATGGTGCGGAGGGAAAGGGACATGGGGGCTCCTTTGGTTTTAGTCTATTTCTATTGTATCATAAAATAAAAGCCTCCTAAAGGATAGGAGGGAATTGGTTATGCAAATAGAGCCAGAATACCGACTACTAGGTAGCAGACTAGTTTGTAGCTTTCGTTGATGAGGATGAGGTTGATAGGGCGTTGCTCAAAGACGTAGTTTTTCAATGAAGCAAGGACCGCAATTACGCCCATGCCGCCAGCTGCGTGAAGGGGAGAGATGCCGAGGGTTTTGATGAAGAAGATGGCGATGATAGCAGTAAGGACTTCAATGACAAGAGAAATCACCATTTCCTTCTGACCATTTTTCCCAGCCTGACGATCTGCTTCTACCTTAGCCATGTCAATGCCTGAAGCCTTGATCCAAGCATCGCGGAAAATCACACCATACCACAAACCACCGATAGCAAAGGCAATCAGACCTGCCACAATTCCAAATACAAGTGTCATACATTCTCCTTTTGTGTCCGCTGGTACGGACAAGTAATAGGTATCAGAATATCATAGGCTTTGCTATTTGTCAAAAGTTAGATTGAAACGGGGTGAAAATGAGGATTGACAAATTTAGGTGTTATGCTATACTAAAATAAAATAGATTTTGTTTATGGATAATAACCAATATTTTATGAGGAGATGATTATTATGGATCAATGGATGCGAGATTTTGAAGAGCGGCAGAGACATGATGAATTGAAGCAAAAAATGGATGCTCAAACCTCTGCTATAAACTCTCAAGCAATAGCACTTCAAAAACAAAATAACATTTTGCAAAAAGAGCATGAGCGTCAAATTGAAAAAGAGTTTAAGGACAGAATTTTTCAATTACGATTGCATTTAGCACAGGTTACGGATGAGAGTCAACGATTTGTCATCCAGCAAATGCTCAGCGAAGCTGAGGAAGATTATGAGAATTATCAAAGAGAGCAAGCTGAGAAACGTTTGGCAGACGCAAAAAGACGAAAGATATGGCTAATCATTTCAAGTGTTGTGGCTGTGTTAGGAATGGCTGGTTTATATTTTGTCTACCAAGATATTTCTCAAGTTACAGTACCTGAATTATATGGTGTTGAGCTATCTGAAGCTAAGGATTTACTGTATGAAGAGGGGTTAAAGGTCGGGACAATAACAGAAGTTGGTGGACAGTCGGTTCAGCCTGGGAATGTCTCAATGTCTTCTCCAAGTGGAGGAAATAAGGTAAAGAGAGGAAGTTCAGTCAATCTAGTTGTTGCAGAAGATACAGATGAAACGATTGTGGTTGAAGAGAGCTCGACTAGCGAAGTATCAACTAGCAAGACTGCTGGAAGTTCGCAAGCTTCTAGCCAGTCTCAGGTAGGTAGCGCCGTTCAATTGTTTACTGTGGATATTAAAAAACAAGGACTGGTTATTCGTCAGGAACCTAGTTTATCTGGAGAAGTTGTGACCAATATAGAACCTGGAATGTACACGATAGTTGAGACGACTCAAAAGGAAGGACATAGTTGGGGCAGATTAAAGTCAGGACAGGGTTGGATTTCCTTGACAGATTTGCATAATCCTGTACCGCAGGTTGATACCAAAAACTTAACGACAGATCAGGTAAAAGCTCGGGTCATGGATGATTTATTTAGCCGTAGCGTCATGATTGAAAAGTATCGAAAAGACCAGGTTGTCATAAGTGTTCGTATGGCTGAGGATGGTTTAGTTTATGCAGATGTAACTGTACCATCAGACCCTAATTTTGAACCACGAGATTGGAGTTATCGGATCAATAGTCGTGGGGAGTTAGAGGCAAGCGAATATGACACAGATCCGGAACAAGGGGGTGTCAACTGGTATGTTGCCCAACATTATTATTTGGAAAACAGTGTGAACTAAGAAAGCTGAGAAATTCTCAGCTTTTTCCTTTTCAAAAATATGCTATAATAAAACCATGGAACATAATGATATTGTATATGGCGTACATGCTGTGGTGGAGAGTTTGGAGGCCAACACCGGCAACAAACTCTACATTCAGGATGATTTACGCGGAAAAAATGTAGAAAAAATCAAGGCCCTTGCGGCAGATAAAAAAGTCTCGATTTCCTGGACGCCCAAAAAGACCCTATCAGACATGACAGATGGTGCGGTTCACCAAGGCTTTGTCCTGCGTGTCTCCGAGTTCGCCTATGCGGACCTGTCGGTGATTTTGGAAAAGGCAGAGCAGGAAGACAATCCCCTCATTCTCATCTTGGACGGTCTGACAGATCCCCACAACTTCGGCTCGATTTTGCGGACCGCAGATGCTACTCAGGTAGCAGGCATCATCATTCCTAAGCACCGAGCAGTTGGCGTGACGCCTGTTGTGGCTAAGACCTCCACAGGTGCGGTGGCCCATGTCCCAATCGCCCGAGTGACCAATCTTAGCCAAACCCTTGATAAGCTCAAGGAGGCTGGCTTCTGGGTATTTGGCACGGATATGAACGGAACCCCAAGCCACAAGTGGAATACGGCTGGCAAACTAGCTCTTATTATTGGCAACGAAGGCAAGGGCATCTCCAGCAATATCAAAAAGCAGGTCGATGAGATGATTACCATTCCCATGAAAGGGCATGTCCAATCCCTCAACGCCAGTGTGGCAGCCGCTGTGCTCATGTACGAAGTATTTCGGAAGAAAATCTAAATGAAAGAAAAAGTTCTCATCGTAGATGGCTACAATATGATTGCTTTTTGGCAATCGACCAAGCAGGATTTTAAAAAGGGAGACTTGGATGCGGCCAGAACGACCTTGCTTCGAACCCTGTCTCATTATGCAGCTTTTGAACAGATCGAGGTCATTTGTGTCTTTGATGCCCACCATGTGCCAGGCCTTCGCCAGCAGTATGACGAATTCAAGGTATCGGTCATTTTTACAGATGAGGAAGAGGCGGCAGATAGCTACATTGAACGGCTTAGTGCCCAGCTCAATAGTGACCGTCGTAAGCAGGTTTCCGTCGCAACCAGCGACCTCAATGAACAATGGGTGGTCTTTTCACAAGGTGCCTTAAGGGTTTCGGCGCGTGAGTTGGAGGAGAGAACCAGGGTTATCAAGAAGGATTTGGACAAGTTTGTGGACCAGGTAGAACTCTACACTCCGCGCCTCAATCCTTGGTCAGATGGGAATTTTCAAGCTTTAAAAGAAATGATGGAGGAAATGAAAGAGTGACATTTACAATCGTAACCGATTCGACATCGGATTTGCCAGTTAGCTGGCTGCAAGAAAATGATGTAACCGTGCTTGGTTTGACCATTAACCTAGACGGCGTAACCTATGAAACCGTTGGGGAAAACCGTTTAACTTCTGCAGATCTGCTGGATAAAATGGCGACTGGAGGTCTTCCGACAACCAGTCAGGTTAATGTTGGTCAGTTTGAGGAAGTCTTTGAGGCTGCAGCCAAGGAAGGTCAGGAAGTGCTTTATCTCGCCTTTTCATCTGCTCTTTCAGGAACCTATCAGAGTGGAATTATTGCACGCGATATGGTCTTGGACAATTATCCTGATGCTGTTATCGAAATTGTAGATACTAAGGCGGCGGCTATTGGTGAAGGTTACTTGGTTATGCAAGCTGCGCAAGCGCGTGCAACGGGTAAGTCATTAGCTGAAACCAAGGCGCTCATCGAGGACTTGGTGCCACGTTTGCGGACCTATCTCTTGGTCGATGACCTCAACCATTTGGTGCGTGGTGGCCGCCTGTCCAAGGCAGCAGCTCTCATTGGAGGATTGGTCAATATCAAACCTCTTCTTGCTCTCAATGCGGAAGGGAAGTTAGAAGCTATTGCCAAAATCCGTGGTCGCAAAAAAGGGATTAAGGAAATGCTAAACCTGACCTTGGACGGTTTGGATCATTCCACGGTCATGGTGGCCTATACAGGTGATTTAGAGGCTGCTGAAGCCATCAAAGCGACCTTGTTGGAAGATAGCCGTGTGACCGATGTTCTCTTGACTGAGTTGGGTCCGATCATTGCTACCCATACAGGGACAGGGGTGCTAGCTATCCTATCCATCAATAAGAAAGAGAGATAATCTCTTTTCTTTTTACAGAAACAGAAAGCGATTACAAAACGATGTCGATGAGGAGGTTCTTATGAAACGTTTATTGTCATGCTATGCTAGTGATATCGTGGGAGCGACCAAGGAGGAGCTCAAGCAGTCCATTTTGTCTAGTGAAGGTCGGATTATCATGGGAGAAACGGTGGTCACAGCTGCCCCCTTGATTGCGGGGGTGACCAATGCGGAGATGATGGCTGCTTTTGGTTGCGACCTCTTAGTGCTCAATGAATTAGATGTTTTTCATCCGGAGATTGTTGATTTTTACGACTGCGACAATCCTATCGCTGAAATCAAGCGGTTGACGGGTCGATTGGTTGGGATTAACTTGGAGCCTGTAGACGCTAGTCAGGAAGTCCAAGACCAGCAGGTTTTTCTAAAACCAGGTCGTCAGGTCAGTCCAGAAAGTCTGCGACAGGCCCAAGCCCTTGGCGTAGATTTTATCATGCTGACAGGTAATCCTGCTACAGGTGTGTCTATGGCTGCAATCCGCTCTGCTATTGGCCATGCCAAAGAACACTTTGAAGGACTCATATTTGCAGGAAAAATGCATGGTGCAGGTCTGGGAGAGTCGGTCGTGGACAGCCAAGCCCTGCTGGATTTTGTGGAGCTGGGGGCAGACGGTGTCCTCATACCAGCGGTCGGAACAGTACCGGGTGTGCGGGAGGAGATTGTGGCACCAATCATTAGTCAGGTCAAGGCGCGTGGGGCTTTGGTTATTTCGACTATCGGGACCAGTCAAGAGAGTGCGGACAGCCAGACGGTGCGGGAGTTTGGGCTCAGCAACAAGCGGGTGGGCTCGGATATTCACCATATCGGAGATGGGGGCTACGGTCGGATGCCAGACCCTGAAAATATCTTGGCCTTGTCCCTGGCGGTCAGAGGCAGGCGGCATACTTATTTTAAAATGGGGCAGTCAGTGAGGAGATAGGATTTGGTGTCGTTTTTCAGCTGTAACTGTTCGATTTTTCTATCCTTTCTTTAGGTTGAAGAAAAAATAAAAAAAGTAAAGTAAAATAACTTGACGAGTACCAGTAGTTTTGATAGAATGGTAGACGGTATTGTTTACCCCATTTGAAAGGCCCCGGAACCTTCCAAATACCCGCGGACCGGAACATCCGCCCAGTAAACAAAAACGATTCGTATAGGAGAAATCATGAACAAAACAACATTTATGGCTAAACCAGGCCAAGTTGAACGTAAATGGTATGTAGTAGACGCTACTGATGTACCTCTTGGACGCCTTTCAGCAGTAGTTGCTAGCGTTCTTCGCGGTAAAAACAAACCAACTTTCACACCTCACACTGATACTGGTGACTTCGTTATCGTTATCAACGCTGAGAAAGTGAAATTGACTGGTAAAAAAGCAACTGATAAGATTTACTACACTCACTCAAACCACCCAGGCGGATTGAAATCAATCTCAGCTGGTGAATTGCGTTCTAAAAACGCTGTTCGTTTGATTGAAAAATCAGTTAAAGGTATGCTTCCACACAACACACTTGGTCGTGCACAAGGCATGAAATTGAAAGTGTTTGTTGGTGCTGAGCACACTCACGCTGCACAACAACCAGAAGTACTTGATATTTCAGGTCTTATCTAAGGGAAAGGACGTAATCTAAATGGCACAAGCACAATACACAGGTACTGGTCGTCGTAAAAACGCGGTTGCACGCGTACGTTTGGTCCCAGGTACTGGTAAAATCACAGTAAACAAAAAAGATGTAGAAGAGTACATCCCACACGCTGACCTTCGTTTGGTTATCAACCAACCATTCGCAGTAACTTCAACTCAAGGTTCATACGACGTTTTCGTTAACGTGAACGGTGGTGGTTACGGTGGTCAATCAGGTGCGATCCGTCATGGTATCGCGCGTGCATTGCTTCAAGTAGACCCAGACTTCCGCGATTCATTGAAACGCGCAGGCCTTCTTACACGTGACGCTCGTATGGTTGAACGTAAGAAACCAGGTCTTAAGAAAGCACGTAAAGCTAGCCAGTTCTCAAAACGTTAATTATCAGCGATATATCAACGTTTCAAAGCACTCAAGAGTTTACCTCATGGGTGCTTTTTTCGTGTTTTTTTGAAAAGTTCACCTCAAAATTTACCTTATTTTTACCTTATTGCTTCAGAGAGTTTAAAGCAAATTCTCCAACAGCCATTGGAATGATATTTGAGGTGTTGACATAAATCTGAGTTGTCAAGGTGTCACTGTGGGTCAGAGCTTCTGAAATAGCTTCTAAACTCATTCCCGCCTGTTTGGCAAGTGTTGCCCCTGTGTGTCGGAGTTTATGAGGTGTAGCGTGTGTCAGATGTGGGTGACGCTTTTTAACTGTTCGCATTTTGTTATTTAGATAATCTGCGTGCAGAGGTTTATTGATGTTTCCTTTGGTATCTATATAAGTGAAGACGAACTGTTCAGGATTTGTAATGATTCCAAACTTTGCAAGTTCTTGCCTTTGTTGTTTTTTCCAATTCTGGAGAAGTTGAAGTAAGTCAGATGAAATAGCAAAGGTTGTTTTCTTGTTCCCTTTGGTTGATTTCACATCTCCATACCTATCTAGTGCTTGGAGTAATTGAATTTGGGATTTTTCAAAATTAATGTGTTTCCACTGCAAAGCATAAGATTCAGATTTTCGGTCTCCCAAGAAGAAGGTAAGATAAAATAGAACATAGTCTTTAAGCGAAATTTTTTCATTAGTCAAGTCATCTTGGAAAGCCGAGAACCACTCTTGTAGTTGTTCCTGTGTAAGGTAGAGGTCTTCATCTCTCTTTGCTTCCGCTAATTGGATTTTCTTGGTTGCTTTGATACGACGCAAGGTTTTAGCAACTTTATTTGATTCTATATATTCTAATTCCTCTGCCCAATCAAATATGGAAATTACATAGCTTCTCAAGGTCTTGAAATTGGCGTATTCATTAGCTTTAGCAGTCATCAAGTTTAGAATAACTTGCTTGTTCTGATTGAGAAATTGAATAGTGTAATTACCTAGCATAGGTAAAATATGTTTTTTGAAACAAGTTTTTGTATTGGCTATAGTTGACCTGCTTGGGGGCTTTGTAGTTGAAGTGGTCTGTCCTGCTTTATAATACTCCCACCAGACATTTTCGTAAAAATCTTTGAATAGAATGTCTATCTTGCCTAGCCCTGTAAACTCATTGTTCTCAATCTGATTGATTTTTGTTAAAAGGTCTATCTCTGCTTGTCGTGCCTCCTTTTTACTTTTGAAACGCTTATCAAAATAGTTATTATTGACGATACCAAGTGGCATCCGTGCTTCCGTTGGAATATACACTTTTAAGCGATATGTTCCGTTTTTTGTCTTAGTGATAGTCATGATATTCTCCTCTTTTCGAACCAGAAAATATCAAGACAATTATAAAATAAAAAGTTAGATATTTCTAGTTTTGCGAAAGTAGCCATGAGTCGATGGCTTGTTTGTTGAAACGAACTGTTTTTCCGATCTTAATAGATGGAAGCCCTTTGCGAATCCATTCATCCAACGTGTTATTTGAAATTCCAAGGTAGTCACATGCTTGTTTTTTGTTTAAGTATGAATTGTCTATATTTCGATGATGAATTTGTTTTTCAATTTCTGATGTAATTAAACTTGAAATTAATATCTGAATTTGTTTGATCTGATCGTCTGGTAAGATAACTTGCATTTTAACCTCTTTTCTCGTAAAATTTGCAATTGTTTTTTGATATTAGTTATTATGCCACAGTGTGAACTAAAAACTGTTATTTTTGGAAAAAATTAGAAGAATGCTGTTAATTTGTCTTCTGTTTCGGAAGACAATTTTTTCACGAAATGCTGTAATATCAACGTTTTGGAGGTTTTACAAAGTTGTAAAATCATATTAAAAACCGTTAAATAATTCTTTTAAATTCAACAATCGATTCAAAATTAATTTATATAAATCAATTTTGTAATGATGTTTTCTACGTAATTTATTGTTCAATGAATAGATTTTATTTCTGAATTCTTTTGAAAAAGTTGGGATCTGTACAATATGTAATTCATTTGTGTTGTAATTTTTATGACAACCTAAACCATGTGCCTTTGCGAAATCAAGAGCATCAAACATCAATCGTAAAATGATTAATACATTCCATGTCACCATCTCTGATAAATAAAAAGCTTCAGAATTTATATTTAATTCTTTCTGACTTTTAATAATCATATTTTTTCTATAACGCGATCTATTTTCTTTCGAAACAAATTTAGCATTTATAAGACTAAGTATTTCTTCATCTAAAACTAGCGGAGTGTTTGTTGAATGTGCAACGTTAATCTGTTTTTTCAACAATTCTTCGAAAGTCGCACGTGGTTTTTCTTTGAAAATTTTGGATAATTCTCTGTCAGTATTTATTACTGATTGTTCGATTTCTTTTATGAAATTGAAGACTCCAATTGAAATCAAGTTTTCTAAGTATTGAATGATTTTCAGATTATCAATTTCTTCCAGATCACAGGTAGTAAGAAGAGATTTAATCTTATCTTTTTTCAAAACTGTTTCGAAACGATAAACTTCAAATGCTTCTGTTTTTGCTTTATCAAGTTGTCCTAACCTCTTTGCTTTATTTGTTTTGTTGTACAAAACTTGTTCCTCATTTTTAGATCTATTGGTTGTTAAAATATCATATTCTTTGTCTTTGATACGATTTGATGATGAAGCGAAATTCACTTTTTTATTTGTTAGACAGCGTAATAATAGCGTTCTTGTTTGAAGGTGAAATGGTGATTGTATGGCCATTGTAAATGCAAGTTCAATTTCTTGGAATTCGCAATGATATATCGTACATGAAATTCCTATTTCATGTTCCAACAATAACAAAGCCCTATTTAATCTTTGATAGATACCTTCGATAGAATCTGTGGATATGTTTAATCCACAATGTATCAATTCTATGCGGTAAAAATAACTGCCATCAAATGGATTTTTTCCCATGAGAAATGAACCAAAAGTAGATGATTTGACCTTTAATTCGGAGATGGTGCCTAACTTATCGTATTTCTTCGTGATAGAAAAATTATTTTTCATAGAAGCAGCTAAATCTAATTCCTGGTTGTTGATGTGGAACTGTCCTTTCAATGAAAGAACTACTTTATCTATACCCCAAAATGCATTTGTTACAGAAAAACAACTTTCCATTTCTTTTATATTCTCATCATAGATTTTTTGTTTTTCCTCATCTGACATACCTCTTGTAATTTTTGAGACCATTTTTTCCTCTTTCGTTTCTCGAAATGAATTATGCCACATTCAGAACTTTTTCAGAGAAAAAATGACAAAAAATGACAAAAAATAGAGATAAATTCCAAAAAGAAATTTGTCTCTATACTTTCTATTTTTGTTCTACCACTATATCTTCAAGTATATAATTCTCAAAGATAAACATTTCCTCATGAATTGTCTTTTGAATGGATATAGGTAAGGCTGATAAATACACATAATCCCCTATTTCAAAATTTGTTTCATTGACACGCATTTTTGTGCTGTATTGTACTTTGACTCTATTTTCACAGTTATCCTTGATAATCATTTCGATCCAATTCGAATTTGGTTTTAAATGTTTATCAATAACTTTTCCAAAAACAAACATCTTTGCGAAATGGTTTGGATATGCAAAACCGAAGTTAGGCTTTTTATTGAAGAATACCGCCAGTTCAGTCTGCTCTTCTTGGATGGTATCTATAATAATTTCGTAGCTATTCTTTGTATTAATGTTTTCGATATGACCTGATATCGATACCGTCATTCCCTTCTTCAATTGAAATTTTTCACGATTAAAATAACATTTCAAATATGTGTGCTTTCGACCGGCGCCGTTTCTGATAAAGAGACCAAGATATGGCACGATATCTTGGTCATTTACTTCAACGATTTTTCCTCTTGCTAAAATTGTGTTTCGATTTATTTTTTGTAGATTATTTTGATTCCTCATTTTATGTCCTCCATTTAATCAATTTCTACATTATCATTATGCCTGAAAAAACAATACAAAAAAATCATTACAGAATGTAATTTGTCACGGTAACTGAGAGACGCCAATGTGACAAATTAAGTACAGATACTGCCATGAGAGCCAGGCGATTATACATAATTGGCATTCCTGAAGCAATTGCCTTTATTTTATTTGTGCCACGTAGTATATACAATTCGTCACGTAAATCATAAATGAAATTTTTACGCTGTCTGTCGTATTTTTTGGGGGATTCTTGTTTTAATTTCTGATGACCTTCTTCCCATTTTTTGATTAATAAATTTGAAAGTGCTTGTCTCATCCTCGGATTAGCTTGAATTTTTTCTAAATAATAGAAGTAGCTATCTCTTGAATGTTGTGCACGAAATGCATGTAAATTGATCTGATTGTTCATCTCCTCTTCTGAAAATACTGGTTCATTTTCTAGGATCCCATCAAAAGTTCGACGAACAAGTTCAACATCTTTTGGTAAAATGTATTGCATTTGTTTCTTGCCGCCTTTTCCCCTTTTAACATAAACATAACAATTACCATACTCATCTTCTTTAAAGTCCGAACCAATAAGATTTTTAAGCTCGTTACGACGAATTCCAACTACTTTCTGAAATGCGACTAGGCGAGAGAAGCGAGAGTTCAATTCTTGTTTTTTCCCTTGTTCATTCGCTTCATGTTGTCGTCCACGAACGATTTTATCGCTGGTTCTTTTTTGTTTTTTGATACGGTTTAGATTGATTCCAGCGGCTTTTGCTATTGGAGCTAAATATGTGTGAATTGTTGCGGCTGTGTATTCTTTCGGATCATTTTTTAAATCGTCGTGATAACGTTGAAGAACTTCTTCTGTAATATCCGTTATTTTTTTGATGTTATTTTCTTTGGCCCATTTAGAAAAACGAGTAGCAGATCGTTTGTATGAAGTTCGAGATGTATTATTTGTAACATTTTTTGTTGCTGCGACAAAGATATCGTGTTTCAAAGAATTCTTTTTTCGTGGCATTTCTTTCTCCTTTCTTTTCAAAATGCTTGTTATTGTTAAACTGCCTCCCACCCTTTTTGCCTGAGCTGGGTATGCTCCTGAAAATTTCCGATGAGGCTGTCCTATTGGACTATCGTTTTCAATACTCTTCAGTAGCACCGTCGAATATCTCTGAAATCTTCGTTTTGTCATTGAACTGGTTATTTTTCAAACCGAACTTTCTACATTTACTTTCATTAAACATCTTTTTCTGTACCACATTCTTTGTTAAATGGTTATTCTGTACTCATTTCATTTGTAGAATAACCATTTATTTCACTATTTTTTCACACTCTCATCTTGGTCAATGACATCCAAAACAAGAGAAGTTCACATCATTTGGAAACCTATTTTTTCACCGAGCCCAGTGCGGCACTCAAATGATAGTGACATTACCACCTTCTTTCTCTATTCACATCAATTTTATTCAATAGTATTATGTCGCTTTTTCAAAAAAATAAAAAAACGCAAAACATTTTTCGTTTACAAGAATTCACACACGTTTTTTATATTTTGAAAAAAGTGGCATACTAATAATGAAGTCAAGAGGAGGATAGTATGTTTAAAAATTAAGTGTTCCAAAAAACAAAAAAATTATAAGGAGAATTTATTATGATAGATGATATGTTGCTAGAAGAATTACTGACATTAATTGCTGAGATGGAAACGAAATGCAAAAAAATCCTGATAATAAAAGGTCATGGAATTGATATCATTAGTGATTATTATTTCATTGAAGATGATTTTGCAATCGTTAGTTTTAGTCGTAATAAAGATAAATTGACCATTAGATTTGAGGATCAACAATGTTATGTGATTGTTGAGAATGAATTGGAAGGCGAGATAGCCGAGGTGATTGATTGTGAGGATATTGAATACCAAATTGAGATCTTAGTTAAACAGATCATTCTTGGAAAATGGCAAAAATTTATGTATGTTGCAAAAAATAGTTCTCTAGTGGATGCGATCCAGAAACATAGAGTAGATGATTATTCTAATGGTCCAGATGCTATTATGTATTTCTAAAAATCAAACCTGTAATTTAATAAAGAAAAAAGTGGTAATTGCTCATTTTGGGGTGAGAGCCACTTTTAATTTTCTACATTTTCGTACTTTTTCTTTTTAATAATTCCATTAATTCAAATTTCAATCAATGCCTCATCATCGACTAAATATCAGAACTCATTGAGTTCAATATACCTATTCAAAAAACTAATTTTGGTTTATAATAAATATAATTGAATATTTCAGGGAGTAAAACTTATGTACAATGATAAAGATTATTTTTCAATAAAAAAATGGGTAGAAACTTGGGCTGAGACACAAGAACAAAATCAAGACGAAATGCAATATTCTAAAGTTAAGGACACAATTTCATCCTTTATCAAAGCTAAAGAGGGTGATGAAATTGAGGATGTTTGGAATTATTATGTCAAAGAATATTTTGAACGCAATAAGAAAGTTGATATTGTCAAAATAGGCCAAAATCAACAAAAAATTAAACTAGCAACTGATAGTGGGTCAAGTTGGAAAATTTATGAAAATAAATTAATTGAACAAAAGTGGACTCCAGATTCTATTAACACTATTCGAGAGTCGAGTAAAGAAGTTCTCAGTTACTTAAATGATGATAGAGATATTTATGGGACTACAAAAGGATTGGTATTAGGAAATGTTCAGTCCGGGAAAACTGCTAATATGGCAGGAGTTATCTCAATGGCAGCTGATCAAGGATATAATTTCTTTATCGTTTTAACGGGAACTATTGAGAATTTAAGGAAACAAACATCTGATAGACTATTTAATGATCTAAATGGTTCAGGCAATTTGAATTGGCAGACAATAGAAAATCCAAGTTTAAGGGCCACGAATGCAGAAAGATCGATCTCTAATTTTAATTTAGCAGAAGGGGATAGGCATAGATATTTGTCTGTTTGTTTAAAGAACAAAACGAGATTAACAAATTTAGTTAAATGGTTATATTCTGATCCAAACAAAACACGCCAGTTAAAAATTTTGGTGATTGATGACGAGGCGGATCAAGCTAGTATCAATACCAATAACATCGCAGAGGATGAAGAAGCTACTGTGATAAATGGTTTGATAAAAGAATTGGTGAATAATGACTCTGTCAAAGCTATGAATTATATCGCTTATACTGCGACACCGTATGCAAATATTCTTAACGAGTCATCCAGAGAATCGTTATACCCAAAAGATTTTATTTTGGTTTTGCCACAGTCTCCAGATTATATCGGACCAACTGAGATGTTTGGAACTTCTGAGCCAGAGCAGTATCCGAAGATAGACATTACTAGGGAAATACCTAATGATGACGTAGAAAAAATAAGAAAGATTCAAGCAGGAAAGCTGCCTCCAGTTATACCGAATTCATTAAAGAAGGCAATTGACTGGTTTATCTTATCTTTAGCTAGTATGCGAACTCTAGGGTATCAGAAGCCCGTTAGTATGCTGATACATACGTCATTTAAGATTAATGAACATGTAGTGATTTCTAGTTTAGTAGAACAATATTTAAAAGAAATTAGGAGTAAGCCAGAATCATTTTTGGAAAACCTAAAAATATTATTCAGTGATGAGTCGATAGATTTTAGCCGGTCAAAGTTTATTGAAAATATGGAGAATTACTCAACTCCAGAAGGGGTTCCGCAATATCCAAAGTGGTCAGAGATTAGTGCTCAAATTGAAAGGCTTTTTAGGCTAGATGATAAGAATTATGTTAGCCATGTTCAAATATCTGAATCCGGTCAACCAAAATATCATGATGGATTTCATATTGCAATTGATAATAGTAAGATGAATTCAACAGATGAGATGATTCGACTAGTGTATCCTACAAAACGAAATATGACTAAGCTTGCTCCAGCTTTTATCGTCGTAGGGGGAAATACACTCTCAAGAGGGTTGACGATTGAAGGATTAGTTTCAACATACTTTCTTCGTACAACAAATCAAGCCGATACACTAATGCAAATGGGAAGATGGTTTGGTTACAGGAAAGGCTATGAAATTTTTCCACGTGTGTGGATGGAGTATATAGCTAATAGAAGATTTCAATTTTTAGCTCAACTTAATTTGGAATTGCGAGAAAGTTTGGATTTATATGCTATGAAAAAATATACCCCACTTGAAGTAGCTCCAATGATTAAGAATTCTCCTGATTATCAATTGGTGAGGATTACTTCACAGAAAAAAATGCAAGGAGCTATTGCGGCGGAATTCAATTTTTCTGGTTTTAACATGCAAACCATATATTTCAAAGATGATGTTAGTAAATTACAAGCCAATATTAAATTAACATCAGAGTTTTTAAATTCCTTGCCTGATCCTGAAAATCGTAAGGCTCACCTAGTCTGGAAAAATGTGGATAATGGGATAGTTGAGAAATTCTTAGATGATTACTATATTATTGAAGAGGATGAGCGAGCAAATTTGGTGACAGAATTGATTCGGTGGTTAAAATCTAATAATAAATTTTTAGATTCGTGGAGTGTGGTTTTATCATCGAAAGGTAATGAGATTCCAGAAGCGAATGAATCGACTGATTGGAATATCCATGGCTATTATCCAAATTCAGTTTCACGTAGTAAGCTAACCAAAGGAAGTTCAAAAGATGTAACTTCCATAGGGGTTTTACGGAAGCCCGCAGATTTGCTTGCAGATATTGATCCAGATAAATTGGAAAGTAAAGACAAGAAAGAGTCTAAAGTAGAATTAATTAGGAGGATACGTCAAAAACATGGTTTAGGAAATACTCCTCTGTTAATCCTATATAAAATAGATAAAGATAGTTTACCATCACCAAATGTAGATCAAAAAAGAAGAGAACCACTAAATTTCACTGAAGATATCATCGGAATCAATGTGCTGATCCCAAGTTTTGTTGGGTCGAAAAATATTGATGGAAGCACTTATGCTACGAGACTTTCAGTAAAAATCAGTGATGAAGAAATAGCTGAACAAGTAGAGGAGGAATAATAATGTTAGATTTGAAAATAGCAACTGACGACCCACAAAGTATGTCGCAAGATGGTTCATCAATATTACGCTCATTGCAAAATAAATCATTACCAATGGTTGATTTAATTGTCCGAGAGTCTATTCAAAATAGTCTTGATGCGACAAATGATGGAGAGCAGTATACACAAGTTGATTTTCAAGTAAAAAAGTTTGATCCCCGCGTTCTAGCAAAAGAATTCAGAGGCATTGAAGAGAAATTAATATCGGACTACAGTGATAATAATTATTTTCTTTCTATAGCTGATAAGAATACTAGTGGCTTAACTGGAAGCATAGATGGAAGATCAAGTAAAGATTTAGGAAGTTCAAATTTCTATAAACTTGTTTTTGGAATTGGGAAAAATCAAGAAAATGATGGTGCTGGAGGAAGTTGGGGATTAGGTAAGACTAGCTACTTCAGAATTGGAGTTGGAGTTGTCATTTACTATACTAGGGTAGAAGTGAGTCAAGGTCTCTATGAAGAGCGACTGATTGCGTCATTAATAGAGGATAATAAAAAAACAGATCGACTTTTAGAACAATCAGAAAGAGGGATTGCTTGGTGGGGTAAAAAGGGAGAAAATGATTTAATTTTACCAATTACCGACTCGAATCGAATTAGAGAAATTTTGGATATTTTTGGATTAACTCAATACAAAGAAAGCGAGACCGGAACAAACATAATTATTCCGTTTCTGTCCAATAGCTTTGTAAAAAAGAGTTACTCTAAAGAAAGCAAAGAGTATAATTGTTACTGGTTAAACAATGTGGTAACAGAAATACAAATGGCAGTTCAACGTTGGTATTTTCCACGAATTAATAATAATACCTATCGTCTTCATTTTAAACAGAGCAAGTTATTTTGTTTGGTGAATGGAGAGCCTATTATTGATCGAAATTTAGAAAAAACGTTTAAGATTCTTCAAAAAATATATAATTCTGCTTTATTAGGTAATGCGACTGATAATAGTATTGTAGTTAGACCAATATTTTTAAAAAGCAAAGGTTTAGAAGAAAAAAAGAATCCAGTTGGTCATGTGGCGTTTTGTGAAGTAAGTAGAAAAGAAGTAGACATGCTTCCACCAAATAATTCGCAATCTCCATTGGCATATCTAGGGAACTTTGATTCGAAAGCAATTGAAGAACATAATGGTAAATTTCTGGGGTACTGCAGAAAGCCGGGTATGATTGTTGAATTTGATTTTGATAATAATTGGTTACCGAGTGGAATAATTCAAAAAGAAGGCACCATGTTATTCTCTTTGTTCGTTCCGAACTCTAAAGAAAAACTTGATACAAGATACTATGGGGCTTATCCAACAGTAGAAAGTTATCTTAGGAGTGTTGAGAATGCAGATCATGCTAATTGGGTAGATGAGAATGGACTAACATTTATTAAGAGAATTAAGAAAAATGTTGTAGAAGTTGTTAAGGAATATTTTGATGTAACCGAATCGTCTTCGGTTGGTTCAGCAACCAGTCGTTTATCAAAAATGTTGGGAAAAGCAATTCTGCCTCCGACAGGTTTTGGTAATAAATCTAGTCAAGAAAAGGAAAGTATTCCGAAGCAAAAGAGGCGATTTAGCGCAAAAGCTAGTGTATCTGTAGAACGTGTAAACATTATTAATGAATGTTTGGTTGAAGTTCAAGTAAGTGGACGGATACCGAAGGATAAAGATTGTCGTGTCAAAATCTTAGTTGAAACTCAGGAGAGTAGATTAGATAAAGAGAAATGGCAATTAGACTTTCCTAATATTGATTTTCCTTTTGAAATTACTTCGATAGAAAATATAGAAGGCAGTTTTATGAATGAATATGACGTATCATTAGATAATGGAGAGCTGGTCTTCAAAAGATTTGATAATGATAGAACTTTCACCTTGTTTGTGAGAGTAAAGAAAAATACAAATCAATATGCTCCGTTGATTGTTATTAATTCATAATTTAAAAAGGAGAGCTTAATGAACACATTTAGTCTATTCAAACAGATAGATCGTAAATTATATGAAGAAATCGGAATTGAAGTTGAGGATTACCGTATTTCTTATTATTCGGAAGGCGAAGAAATTGATTTTGAAATGGAAGTTCAACCGTTCTCTACTGTAGTAATGTCAGAGTTGAGTACGGATTGGATGCCAGAAAATAACGATTTAGTAATCTCACAAAAAATTAAATTTAAAAATCCTGAAATTTTATTTGGGGTAGACGGAGTAACTTTAGAAGAAAATACACTTGGAATAGGGATGCACATACATTCAAGAACAGCAATGTTTCAACAAACTATCTCTAAAGCTGAAATAAGATTTGACGATTTAAAAAATGAATATTATGTTTCCCATCACTTTGACAGCTCAGTTTTACGTGGTAAAGTTAATATCGAAACATTTATTTATACCAAAGAAATAAATAAAATATATCCTAAGCATGCAGAAATTCAAGGTATGAAGGTTTCGCAAGGTAATCTATCGGAGCTTAGTCTTGTAATAGATGGAACAGGTTCAGTTTTTCCAATTGGTGAATTTTCGGAGGAAAATGGACCACTTTGGAAGATGGAATTTGGTAATTTTGATGCAACTGTTGATATGATGTCTTTTGATAATTTAAGACTCTTGTTGAATAATAAACATCGATTATTTAATCAAATAAAAGATGGAAAGACACCGATTAGTAGAGGCTTGATGACAGAGATTATGTCTCAAGCTATGACTTTGATAATTTCAAAAGTTGTGGAAGAGAATACGGAAGAATTACTGACTAATGAAGTTCTAGAGGATGGGACTATTATCTCGGCGGTTAAATATTGGATTACTACGTTTGAGATAAAGACTGATAGCCTGATTGATATTTCAAACTCAATAAGAGTAAAATTAGAACAAAGCTTAAATGGTGACTAAAATGATTGATTGGGAACAAATTAATTACGATATTTCTAAGGCAACTAAGGATTATGATGAACTTTCTATGGACTTATCAACTCCTTATAATTTGTCGAATGATATGCAAGAGCTGAGAATGGCTTTTCTAGAGGCGCGGGATAAACTATACGATAAGTATAATCTAGATAGTGTAGAAAAATTGGGGTATGATTTTGATTTACGATTTGGATTAAAGGTGTACAGTATATTAAGTCACAAAGTAGGATTTACGAATAGAACAGCATCGAATGATGATGTTTGGAGGTATTTATCAATAAAAATAATTCCGGATATAGTGCATAGTCGATGGGGAAGGAATGAGGTACGGACGCTAACTTCTCGTCGAATTTGGTTGAAAAATCTTTGGTGGTACATTCATTTATCTTGGGCGGGTAACTCCGAAGAAACATTCAATTTATTAAAAAATAATACAACAGATACTGTTGTTCAGTTAGTAGAGAGGCCAGGTATTGGATATTATACGGATTTGTACAGAGAATTGATGAAACAATATGCAAATATTAATGATTCAAGTAGAAATATATTTAGACGAGCTTTGAAGTTAAATACTGCATTATTGCCGGTCTCTTATCCAGAGCTAATGGATGGAGGAATTCCTGAATATATAAAATATGTTTTTAGTAAGGTTCAATAGAGATGCTATTAGTAAAAAATATTTTTGAAAATATATTTGAAACAGTTGATTCGGATACTGAAGTCGAAGTGATTACTGGATATACCTCTGGAAAATTTATTGAGTTTTTTATTAATTGTTTTAAAGATGTAAGACTAGAAGTATTTATTGGCATGAGTCAACAGGGGATTTCGGAAAGTGATCATCTTGCTTATAAGAGGTTAATGTTAGAAAACCCTAAAGTCAGAATTTATTATCAAGTAAAGGATAGTCCTACACACATTAAGTTGATCAAGGTAATAAAAGGAAATATTTCAGTGGCATATGTTGGATCTTCTAATTTTTCTTTTGACGGAATGTTTAAGCATAATGAGTTAATGACAACTATTGACGAAAAAACTGAAGATTTATTTAATAAACAAAAATTGAGGTCGGTATTGGTTGATTCAGAGGAAGCTAAACAGGTTGTATTTCAAGAGGAGCTTCCAGTTGCAGATACCGAAGTTTGTGATTTTGAAAGACACGATAATGTATTAGCTAGTCGTAAGAAACAATTTATTCATAAAAGGTTGCTATTGAGAAGAGATGGTAAATATTTTAGTATTTTTCAAATACCACTGAAAAATCTTGCAAAATACGATATCAGCAACAGAGTGCAACTATCCATTAAATTGCCCATAGGTTTTGCGACAGATAAGTATTTTCCATTTGGAAAGAAATTTTTGGTTTTCTTTGAAGGTCAAATTTTAAAGTGTTCGATAGGTGGAAAATTTAGTAGCGAGCTCCATGTCGAAAGTGGGGGAGAGTTTATTTTAGAAGATACATTATATGCGGATAAGAGTGTGTTAGTGTTTGAAAGATTTAATGAAAATGAGTATAGTCTTTCGTTTTCAAATCAATGATTTTAGGATAAAATATAGTAAGAAAGGAGAGAAACTATTTTGTTAAAAATGATTGAGACGTTCAGTGGTATTGGAAGTCAAAGCCAAGCATTAAAGAATCTTGGTGTTGATTATGAAGTTGTTGCCACTGCGGAGTGGGATATCAACGCTTTATATGCATATGATATTATCCATAATGGTAAACAAGATCTCAAGGATTTACGACATCATACAAAAGAATCGTTAATCAAAGAACTAATGAAATTTAACATTTCAGGTAATGGGAAATCTCCACTTACTGAAAAATCATTGCGCTCTATGCCAATTATTCAGTTAAAGTCTATCTATGCTGCAATTATTCGGAATAATAATCTTGTTGATATTTCAGAAGTTCACTCACAAGATTTGCCAGATGCGGATATTTTAACTTACTCTTTTCCTTGTCAAGATTTATCTGTAAGTGGTCATTGGCATAACAATACAGGGGGAATTGATAGGGATGCTCAAAATAGATCAACTTTGCTTTGGCAGATTGAACGAATATTAAAAGAGTATGAGGCCTCTGGAAAGGAACTTCCTAAGTTCCTTTTGATGGAAAATGTGAGTAATATTCTCTCAAAGCGTCATATTGATAATTTTAGAGAGTGGCAAGCTTTTCTTGAAGATTTAAACTATGTTAACAAAGTATATACTTTAGATGCTCGAGATTTTGGGGTACCCCAAACAAGAAAAAGGACATTTATGATTAGTGTTCTGGCTAACAATTTGGAAAATAAAAAAGCAATCGAAGACTATTTTTCTCAAAATAATTTGGAGAATTATAAATCTAAAGCAATGCATAAACTAGATGAATATTTAAAATTGGATTATTCACAAGAAAAATACAGATTAGAGGCGATCGACAGTACTCCGATGCTCACTGATTCCAGAGAAAAAATATTTGAACAAAATATTATTCTGGCTGAAGGAGATAAAGTATTTAATAATCTTTGTGCGAAAACGGTAACGACAAAGCAAGATAGACATCCCAATTCCGGTCTAGTAGCATATAGTGCTGAAGCTATTCTTACAGATAAGAATAAAAAATACCGCAACCTTACTCCTAGAGAATGTTTTTTATTAATGGGATTTGATGAGAGTCATTTTGATGCTCTGATGGAGAATAATTTTATTTCCAAAGGAAATCAAAAATTTTTATCAACTTCAAAGTTGGTGAAGATGGCAGGAAATAGTATAGTTGTTCCAATTTTGGAAAAGATATTTGAACAAATGATAGATATTCAACAAATTGATATGAGACTATAGCTAGGAAGCTATTCTGAAAATGTTGTAATAAATAGGAGTGTTGAAGAGAATGGACTTGGAAGAACTTTACGAGAATTTATCAATTGAGATAAATAATTTAAAAATTAGGTTGGACAAAAATATTTTTAAGGGAGACAATTCTGAAGAATTGAAGACAGTTATACAAGAGTTTAGTAGTCTTTGTAAGAGTAAAAAGTTTAATGTTTTATATAGCGATATAGAAGATATGGATTCATTTCAGAAGCTTTTGAAATTTACGGATGAAGCAAAGAAGGAGTACCTGATAAATTCAATTAAATGGTTCTATACAGAGTATATCGAGTCAATTAAAGACGAGCTATATTAACTCTATTTCGGTCAACTAATGGTTATTTGTTAGCCTTTATACAGTTGATCGGCGCAACAAACTCTAAATTTGAGTTTGTACAATAGAAATCAATTCTATATGTTTTAATACATTTAGAAGATAAGTAATCGAATACTGTGGAATAGAACTTAGTAGGTATAGAAAAGTGGCTATCAACAAACAGGTTGATAGCCACTTTTCTATTTTTTATATACTCGATTTTCTTCTTTCAAAAACTGGATAATCCTATCTTTTAATTCCTCGAAGTCACCTTGAAATGTAGCAATATCAATCGTTTTTTCCAGTCCATCGTTTAAGGAAAGGTTGGATTGGTATCCATTCATTGCTAGAAACATATGTAAAGCAAGCACCGCAGTTCGCTTGTTGGCGTTCTTGAATGGGTGTTTCTTAATTAGGTTTATCCAGATAATGGCAGCCTTACTATACATATCGGGATAGAGTATTTTTCCAAAAATCTCTTGTTTTGGCTGCTCAACAATCATCTGCAGGCTGTTTGGGTCAGCTATCCCAACGGGCTCCTTTGGGGAATACTTTCCAATAACCATAACATTGATTTTGATAATGTCTTCAGCGGTTAGGTATTTCATTTATCTACCAGCTCTTTCAATAATTCATCGTATTGATTCATGGCTTTTTCAAGTTCTCTATCAAAATCAAATGTTGGCTCAGCTTTACGGATGATGACATTATTTCCTGAAGTGATGAATTCGATTTCTTCACCAATTTCTGCACCAAGTGCTTCTTTTATAGCGTTTGGGATAGTGATAACAGTGCTGTTACCTGTTTTGCGTAATAAAACATTCATCGGATATACCTCCTGTATTTGTAAATACATTATACATGATATATACAAAAATTAAAAGTAAATACTTCTGTTTGACACATTTTCTAGAATCAAGAATAAGGTAAACTTTTATATTTTCTGGTCCGATTTTGCATATTTTGATTGAAAATTTACCTTATTTTGATGAAATTAGTTGAAATTGGATGAAATTTTGAGTTTTGAAAACTCGTGTAAACGTTGATATTAAAAGGTTTTGAAATTGATTGAAATAAAAGATGCTCCAACCAGGTCTTAAGAAAGCACGTAAAGCTTCACAATTTAGTAAACGTTAATATACCGCGATATATCAACGTTTCAGAGCACTCAAGAGTTTACCTCATGGGTGCTTTTTTCGTGTTTTTTTGAAAAGTTTCCCCTAAAATTTCCCCTAAATTTTTTGAAGGTTTCGATAGGCGATTTCTCCCATTGTAATTGGGACTACGTTAGATGTATTTATATACGTTTTTGTAGTTGATGTATCGCTATGAGTTAGAGCTTCGGAAATTATTTCAATGGAAGTACCTGCTTGTTTAGCGAGGGTTGCCCCTGTGTGTCGGAGTTTGTGAGGTGTAGCGTGTTTAAAGCGTGGAACTTTTAGTTGATAAATGATTGCAGTCAGGATACTATTAGTAATAAGAATACAGTAGAATATAGAAAAGTGGCTATCAACAATCAGGTTGATAACCACTTTTTTCATTATAGACATTATTTCAAGAATCGGCTGTGAATATGTCAAATTCGTATAGAGAGTATTTTATTTATCCATCAGTTCTTTTAATAATCCATTGTATTGGTCCATAGCACTTTTTAATTCTTTGTCAAAGTCGAAAGTTGGCTCAGATTTGAGAATGCTAGATTCTATACTCGAATCCTCTTTACAAACTTTTGTAGTACTGATGTTCAGTGGAAAATTCATTGGATACACCTCTCACTATTGCAACTATATTATACATGGTATGTGAGGAAATTAAAAAGAGAATGCTTATGTCAGTTTATATACTCGGATTTGTATTCCTTCAAGAGTTTACTTCATGTTTTTGTGCTTGTTCAAGTTGTTCAGGCTAGCTTGTGTGTCGCATTTGTCTTACCGCTTGCGGACTGGGGCTCTGTAATTCCTTTTGCGACTATGCTTTTTGTTAAATAGACCATTTAGTTGTCGAAGGGAAAATTTAGTCTTGCCAGATACTCATTTGTTTTGTATAATGTAGTTACTTTATAAAGAAACTTATTGAGGTGAAGAATGTTTTCAGGGGAGCGTTTACGAACGATTCGTTTGGCCAATGAGATAACGCAGGAAAATTTAGGGAAGTTAGTTGGTGTCGGGAAGGTGACGATTTCTAAGTGGGAATCGGAGACGACAGTTCCCAATGCCAAGCATTTGCGGGCGTTGGAAGAAACATTTTTGGTGGAAATGGGATATTTTGATGCAGATTTTGATCTCTTGTCGGTCTACCATAAACTGACTAGTGCTCATCAAGGAAAGGTGATACGTTACTCACGGCGTTTATTGGAGGAGCAGCGCCAGTCTCTACAATTTGTGGCCTATCAGGTTCGAACCAATATTTTGCTGTCGGCAGGGCCTGGTGAGGCCTTTGAGGATGAGTTTGAAACAGAAACGGTCTATTTCGATAGCGAGATGGACCATGACGTGGCGACTTGGATTAAGGGTAATTCCATGGAGCCTATGTTCCAATCAGGAGAGGTGGCGCTTATCAAGGAGACTGGTTTTGATTATGACGGCGGTATCTATGCCATTGTTTGGTTTGGTCATACCTATATCAAGCGTGTGTATCGGGAGGAGGAAGGTTTTCGTCTCGTGTCCATCAATCCAGACCATCCGGATAAGTTTGCCTTCTATGAAGACCAGCCTAAAATAGTAGGAAAGGTTGTTGGGAATTTTATGCCTTTGGCAGTTTAGGGACTATGTAAAGACAACTCAGCTAAAGAGTGGGCGTCAGGGCTAGAGGGATGGGAAAATATTAGGTAGTATTTTTGTATGTTAATCTTAACTTTCCCCATGGAATTTGCTATAATTTAGGTAGAATGTAAGTCTAGGAGGCTACTTATGGAAGTCAAAGATGTCATGGAAATTTTGGAAGGCATGAAGCTAGGGATTTTTGCGACGGTTGATGAGGCTGGAAATCCCCATGCGCGTCCTATCCATATCACAGCTGCCAATGAAGATGGTATCTTCTTTATGACAGGTTCGGAAACGCATTTCTATCAGCAATTGATGGGGGATGAGCGCGTGGCAGTAACCGCCCTATCAGAAGAAGACTACTTGATTCAAGTGATTCGTATCGAGGGCAAAGCTCGTCCAGCTAGTCAAGAACTATTGGCGAAGGTTTTTGCGGACAATCCTTATGTTCAACATGTTTACAAGGATGAGGAAAGTCGCAAGACCATGCAGATTTTCCAAGTCTATGAGGGAGATGGCTTCTATCATAGTTTGACGCAGGGGCATAAGTATGTCTTTAAAATCAATAATGAGGTAGGTCAAGCTCGAACAATCTAAGCTACTAGCTTCGCATTCATGCTATTCTGTGCTATACTAGAACGAAATAACCGAAAGCAGGAAATGCCATGACCAAATATGCCCTTTTTAGTTACACAACAGGTAATATAGGAGATGAGATTCAGTCGGTAGCGACGAGTCGTTTTTTACCACAGATAGATTACTATGTGAACAGGGATTATTTAAATGAGTTCCAGTATGATGGTGAGGAATCAATCAAGCTTATCATGAATGGCTGGTATTCCCACCGCCCGGAAAATTTTCCATTAAAAAATGAAAAAATCGATCCTCTATTGATATCGATGTTTATCGATGAACCGGTGCAAGAGCAATTTTCTACAGAAGAAAATAGAGCATTTTTCAAAAAATATGGTCCAGTTGGTGCGAGGAGTGGAGCTACCAAAGACTTCCTTGAATCGATCGGTGTAGACTCGTACTGGTCTGGTTGCTTGACATTAACCATTCAACCAGAAAAGAATGTGAAAAAGCAGGATTTTGTCTTAGCGATTGATTTGCCCAATGCTGTTTATGATAAGTTGGCAAGAGAATCTATTTATCCGGTTATTCGGATGAGTGCGGATATCAACCACCAGTACATGAGCCCTTCTCAACGGATGAAAGTGGCTCAGTACTACCTCTACCTCTATCAGTCAGCACGTTTTGTCGTTACCACTCGTTTGCATGGAACCTTGCCATGTTTGGCGCTTGGAACTCCTGTTCTGAATATTCAAGAACAAGGGTTTGAAGAAGGGCGTTTTTCTGGTTTGCGTGAGTTGGCCAACCACATGACGGTTGAGGAGTTTTTGGTAGGAGCTTGTGATGTGAACCAGCCTTTGCCAAATCCACAAAAGCATCTGGACATTCGGAAGGAACTAGAGGAACGCTGCCAAGCTTTCACAGGTTTTAAGAGCGAAGCTGGATACCTCAATGGGCAGGAAGTTATAGATTTCTTGATGGATCCAGAGTTGGTTCAAGCCATGGTGACGGGACTGTGGTCAGCTCACCAGTATTATGGAATCTATCGTTAAAAAGGGGAAAACCCCCTTTTTGTTTACAGAAAAATGACAGACTATTTTTGCATTTCTAGTCTAGGCATGCTATGATAAAGGTAATATTTAAGAGGGAATGAGGCGTTTAAGTGGAAAAAGTGAGTGTAATTGTACCTGTTTACAATGGGGAAAAACATCTTCGTCAATGTGTCGAAAGTATTATGGCACAGGATTATAAAAATCTAGAGATTTTATTGATCAATGATGGTTCGACAGACGGGTCAGCTCTCTTGTGCGAGCAGTTACGTCAGCAAGATCGACGGGTTAGAGTGGTTCACAAGGTGAAGAATGAGGGTCTAGGCGCGGCCCGTAATACATCCCTTGAGGTGGCGACAGGGGACTATATTGTATTTGTGGATGCAGATGATTGGATTGATCCTAATCATGTTTCTGATTTGCATGAGCTTCTTACTCGTACAGGAAGTGATGTAGCCATTTCCAACTTTACTCAGTATTACGAGGAAACCGGGCAGTTCAATTTACATATTGCGGCAGACGATTATTACGAGGCTGTCTATAGCCCAGAAGAGTGGTTTGCTTTCCAATATGGTGTTGGCCACAATATTTCCCTCTGTTTCACAGTACCTTGGAGCAAAATGTATAAAAAGTCTCTGTTTGAATACATCCTCTATCCGACAGATGGTTTTGGGGAGGACGACCGGACAACTTGGAAAACATACTTGGCAGCGAATCGAATCGCCTATATGCATCGCTCTAGTCTGATTTATCGTGTCAATGCGGGGTCGATGACCCAGACAGCCGATCAGGCGACAATATTTTCAACGGAGCCAGTAGCAGAACGCCTTGAGGTGCTGGGCTTGCTTGGTTTTGATTTGTCACGGGAAATTGCCGCCTACAAATGGCGTTCGCAGATAAATCGGGATAGCAAACTGCGTAATGGGGATGTAGTAGCTTATAAGAACCTGGAATTCCGCAAGCGGATGATAGATAAATACGGGAACAACTAAATGAGAGTCTATATTACAAATTTAAACGGTCAAGCAGCATCTTCAACGGCGCAGCTTGGACAAAATATGGTGACAGATATTGCGATTGGGCTTGGCTATCGTGAACTGGGGGTCTATGCTTATAATATGGAGGCAGATAGTCCGTCTGAACTCAGTAAACGCTTGGATGGGATTGTGGCTGGCTTGCGGCATGGGGATGTTGTCATCTTCCAAACGCCGACTTGGAATACAACGAATTTTGATGAGCGCTTGATGGCAAAGTTGAAGGCCTATCAAATCAAAATTGTGATTTTTATCCACGATGTTGTTCCTTTAATGTTTGCGGGAAATTACTACTTGATGGACCGGACCATTGCCTACTATAATCTAGCAGATGTCATTGTGGCCCCGAGTCAAAAGATGATTGATGTCTTGCGTGAACATGGTTTGACTGTGAAAAAGACACTAGTTCAGGGGATGTGGGATCATCCGACCAATGCTCCGCAATTACCAGCTTATTACAAGCCCTTGATTCACTTTCCGGGCTCACCAGAGCGTTTTAGCTTCATGAAAAGTTGGAACTATCCTGTTCAGGTTCATCTTTATTGTCGCCAAGAGGTGGAGTTGCCAACCATGGTAAAACGCCTGCCTTATCGCCCAGATGAACAGCTCTTGTTAGAAATGTCGCAGGGCGGATTTGGCTTGGTCTGGATGGATGATCATGACAAGGGGTATCAAACCCTCTATTGTCCGTATAAATTAGGTGCTTTTGTAGCAGCAGGAATCCCTGTGATTGTTCAGAGAGGAATTGCCAATCAGGAAATCATCGAGGCGAATGGACTTGGTTTGGTTGTGGACAGTCTGGATGAAGCGGTTGAAAAAATTCAAGCTATGACGCCAGCTGACTATCAGGGATTTGTGGCTAGAGTAAGGGCCTTTAATCCCTTGGTTCGACAAGGGTATTTTACGAAAAAATTATTGATCGATGCTGTCTTTAGTGCCATATGTGATGGGGGAGAGGGATGAGAAAATTAGAAGAAATTCGTGTTTTGCCGATTTTGGATAGCCTTGCTTATATCAAAGAACACCAGTCCTCTGTTGTGCGATTTGGAGATGGAGAAATTGATGTGATTCAGGGGTCTAGCATCCCCTATCAGCCATATGATTCAGAATTAGCGGCGGCATTAAAAGCTATTTTGACCATTCCAAGTTCTCCGGAATTAGTGGTGTGTTTGCCAGATGTCTTTCAAGGATTGGAACGGTATAATTCAAATGCTCAACAATTTTGGAAGAGTCATTTTGAGCGCTATGGTCAATTTTATGCCCACGAGTGTCAATCTGATTGGTACGGTTCAACCTTTATTTCGCGTCCCTATATCGACTTGGTAGATAAGGAACCTGCGGCAGCCTATTTTGCGGCCATTAAGGACTTATGGCAGGAGCGAGATATTTTGATTGTCGAAGGTGAAACCAGTCGATCAGGGGTTGGAAACGACCTGTTTGCTGGAGCAGATTCTGTTTCTCGTATCGTTTGTCCATCAAAGAATGCTTTTGCTAAATACGATGACATTTTAGAAGCGATTCTAGAGCATGGAGACGATAAGTTGGTCCTTCTGATGTTGGGGCCGACAGCCAAGGTCTTGGCAGTTGATTTGATGCAGAGGGGTTATCAGGCTATTGACTTGGGACACATCGATTCCGAGTATGAATGGTTCCAGATGAAGGCGACATCCAAGGTGAAACTTGACCACAAGCACACCGCTGAGCATAATTTTGATACAGATATTCAGTTTACAGAAGATGCGGACTACCTTTACTCCGTAAAGGCTTGGGTGGGTGTTGCGCCGCAAACTCTACAGGAGGTTTCGGTGAAAGAAGAACACGAAGTGCAAGCAGTACCTGCTTTAATTAGTATTATTGTCCCTGTTTATAATGTAAAGCCTTACTTAAACCGCTGCATTGATTCTTTATTGAAACAGACTTATCCTCATTTTGAATTGATACTAATTAACGATGGCTCGACAGATGGGAGCGCCTTTGTTTTGGAAGAATATGCCAAAAAAGATGAACGTATCCGTGTCATTCACCAGGAAAATGCAGGGGTGTCTGCGGCACGCAATAAGGGGATTGACAGTGCGAAGGGGGAATATATTACCTTTGTCGATTCAGATGATTTTGTAGAAGATTACTATCTCCAGCATCTATATGACGGAGCGAGAGAGTCAGGCTCGGATATTGCCGCCACTAATTTCACCTCTTTCAATGAGGAACGGCAGTCTTTCCTTTTTTACCATCATGAAGGAAACTATTTTCAGACGGTCTATTCCATCCAAGACTGGTTGGACTTAGAGGGAAATATGAAAAACAATATGCACCTTGCTTTCACCTTCTCTCCGTTAAAATTATTTAAAAGGTCCTTATTTGGAGATATCCGCTACCCGACAGGTCGTCTCAGAGAAGATGATGCAACGATCTATAAATTGTATTTGAAAGCCAATCAGATCCATTTCACCAATGAAGGTCCCTATTACTACTCACAACGACCGGAAGGGTTGTCTCGGTCTGTCATGTTGCAAGACATCACGACCATGATCAGTAACGCGGAAGAAAGGATTGCGCTATTGGTAGCCTTAGGCTATAATCCGGCCGCCCAGATAGATTCCTATGTAGCTCGTTTGAAAAAATGTCAAGTAGATGCCCTCTATGCAGGTCAGATTGAGCTTTATCGAGCTATTAGTGCTAAGTTAGATTTGATGAATCGATTTAGAAAGTAGAGATAGGATGGAAAAAGTATCAGTCATTGTTCCTGTATTCAATGCGGGTATCTACTTGAAGCAGTGTTTGGATAGTATTTTAGATCAAACCTATCAAAACATTGAATTAATATTGGTGAACGACGGATCTACAGATGGTAGTGCCGGTGTTTGTGAAGCTTATCGTCAAAAAGATAGTCGAGTTAAATTGGTGAATAAGGCACTCGGAGGAGGAGGGGTCGGAGCAGCACGAAATACAGCCCTGCCTCTGGTTAGTGGAGAGTATGTTTTATTTGTTGATAATGATGATTGGTTGGAACCGAATCACATTGAATATCTCTATCAGTCGTTGAAAGAGACGGATGCTGATATTGCTGTGGTTAACTTTACTCAATTTATGGAAGAGACCAATTCATTTGCTTTCCACCTGCAAGCACAGGATTACTTTAGGCAGATTTTTAGCCCACGAGAATGGTTTAAAAAAGAGTACGAGAGTCGATTTTCGATCAGTCAATGTTTTACCGTCCCATGGTGCAAATTGTATAAGGTTGCATTGTTAGATGGAATTGTCTACCCGGAGGATGAAAAGGTCGAGGATGACTATACAACTTGGAAAATATACCTAAAGGCTGAGCGAATCGTGTATTCAAATACTAGTTTGTATTATCATCGTAAGCGTCAAACAAGTGTGACCAAGACAGTTGAGATCTCTTCGGTTTTTCCTCTGAAGAGCATTGAAGAACGTATTGCTGTCTTATCATTGATTGGTTTTGATATCGAGCCAGAATTACGAGCCTATAGATGGCGATTGAATCTACATAAGGATTTTTATTTGAAAGCTGGTAGGATGCAAGACTATCAAAAATGTATGCAAAAGATTTCAATTTTAGAAAAATGGAAATGGTGAGAGCAATCTTATCTTTTCTTTTCATTCCCAGTCTATGACAGAGAGTTTGAGTCTCTCCGTATCGGAATCTGTCTTTGAGTCCGTCTCCGAATTCGTGTCTGAGTCGCTATCCAATTCTATCCAGCAATCCGTCTCCGAATCCATCTCAGAATCAGTCTCCGAATCTGAAGCGATTACGCCTGCTCAGCAAGTTCCATCTCAAACCCTATCCGAATCTGTTCTCCAAGCCTTGCCAAGCACAGGTCAGGAATCGCAAACCTCCCTCTCCTTGCTCGGAGGAATGCTGTTATTTGTACTACTCAAAAAGAAGAGTAAGAATAATCATGACACCAGTTGTAATCAACTGGTGTTTCATGAGCAACATAAGACGAAAAATACGTTTTCATTGCAGCAAAGTCTTTGACTTTAGTATAATTTGTTGGTATAATAAATGGATTGTTTAGGGGACTATTTTGGAATAGGATATTTTTAGGACACTAAATGATAAAGAAACATCAGGGGGATTTCTTTGAATGAAAATGCAAAGAAAAGATGACTTTACCGAAGTATCTCGAAAAAGTCGTGTAAAAATGCATAAATCCGGTAAGCACTGGGTGAGGACAGTCATGTCGCAAATCGGTTTGATGCGTATTGGAAGCAAGTCTTCGGCAAGTTCAGCCGAGGTCAACCTTGCCACTGTAAAACGTTCAATGACAGCAAGCCAATTATTACGCGGGTTAGTAGCAGCGGGAGCAGTTGTGGGTGGGAATGTCGCGGTTGAAACCGTTATGGCTTCTGAAGTTATCGCGACATCAGAGACAAGTACATCAACCTTGGCAGAAGCAGATACTGTCGTGTTGACGACAGTTGTCGATTCAGACTCAATTTCAGTAAGCTCCTCGGAATCAGCATCGATTTCCGAATCAGCGAGTCAATCTGAGTCAACTTCAGCATCGGAATCGACATCGATTTCGGAGTCTGAATCGCTCAGTTCATCAGAGTCCGTATCGAACTCAGAAAGTCAATCGGCTTCAGAGTCGCTCTCTGTTTCAGAATCAACTTCTGTATCACATTCGGAATCTGAATCAGCATCGACTACGCCATCAAGTTCTACAGGCTCTGAAACCAGTACAAGTGAATCATCAGCAAGTGAACCAGGTTCAGAAACCAGCACAAGTGAATCATCAGCAAGTGAAACAGGTTCGGAAACCAGTGCGAGCGAAACAGGCGCTACAACTGTAGCAGAAGAAAAGCAAACCTTAGAGCAAGTTGTTTCGGAAGCAGAGGTTTTAGTGCAAATCGCAAGTAACCAAACTGCACCAAGTCAAGCCTTGCTAACTGCAATTGGAACCAGTCGTGATCAGCTGCTGTTGGCTCAAACCATCTTAGGAGATGCGGATGCAACTGCGGCTGACCTTGCTACCATTATCAGCAGTTTGCAAGCAAGCAACCAAGCAATTGGTCTTTTGTTGTTGGAAAATGATGAAGACGGAGTGATTACTTTTGCTCTTAATACTTCAACGACAGCAACCGTGATCAAAGTTGGCGAAGGATATGGTGTTTTGGTTGATACCTTGTCAACTGCGTCACCATCAATGGATAATCCAAATGGTGCAAAAATTTCAGATCCGACAAACAACACAAGCTTTACCCCATCTTCAGAAGCGGAACGCTTTACCTTTAACTATTCAAAATTCAACTGGTTTGGTGATCAGCTGACGGATCAAACTATCAAAGATAACTACTATTTCCGTTATTCTTTAGATTATGATACGACAACAACGACAACTTATGTCGAGTTAGTTAATAAGACTAATAATACAGTCGTTGAAAGCCATACTTTAGAAAAAGGCCAAACAGCAACTTTTACTTATTTCCAAAACTACTCAGGTGCCAATAATCTACCATTAACTGTTACTTATGGCGACAGTACTTCGTCGACTACGACAACTGGCGAACTCCAATTACAGTATAACGGTGGAACACTTACTAACACCCTAGTACCAACCTATCAAGAATACACAACATACTATAAGACAACTGATGGTAAAACAATAGCAACCTACACTGTTAAAGGTATTGGTGGTCAAATGGCTACGCCATCTGCCAAACGTGATTTTGTAGGCTATGACTATGCACGTACAACAGGTGGTACTACGGTACGCCTTTATTCTCCAGGCACGATTTATAATGATGGTGCAATTGCAACATCGTATATTAAACGTCTGGCAGAAGTAGTAGATGAGAATGGTAGCCTTGTTAAGACTATATGGGTAAAAGATCCGACTTACACTGGAACAGTTGATTACAACTCAACAGACACAACCGGCTTTATCAAAGTCATGGAAACGTCTGTTATGGCTCCCGGAACAGCGAATACAAGTCTTGTTGTTCCTGTGACAGATGTTATCTCGGCTGAAGAGTCTGCATTGGCTACTGCAAATGCTCAAGCTGGTAAAATCGGCAATGATATCTTCTCTGTCATCTATGAAGATAACTATCAACAAATCCGTATAGGTTTTGATGGTTATGCCAAAGCGGCGAAAAGCTATCCTGTAAGTATGTTAGTGCAAGTTATTCTGAAAGAAGCACACCCGAATTATAAACCAACCTATACCGACTCAGCAGGTCAGGTTGTAAACCCAAATACTTACGGGTCATCGGTAAACTTAGCCAACACTTTGAGTTCAAATACAGTTAACGAAACAACGCACTGGTACACAGTTGATACATCTGAGTCAGAGTCGCTTTCGAACTCAAACTCAAATTCCTTGTCTGAATCTGAATCAACATCAAATTCTGAATCAACATCAAATTCAGAATCTATCTCAAACTCTGAGTCACTGTCTAATTCTGAATCAACTTCAAATTCAGAATCACTTTCAAATTCGATTTCTGAATCTGTTAGAGAATCCGTATCTGAATCAGTTTCAGAATCCATTTCAGAATCAGTTTCAGAATCAATTTCTGAGTCAGTATCTGAGTCAGTTTCAGAGTCCGTCTCTGAATCAATCTCAGAATCAGTAAGCGAGTCAGTTTCAGAGTCAATCTCAGAATCAATTTCAGAATCAATCTCTGAGTCTGTATCTGAATCAGTTTCAGAATCTGTATCAGAGTCAGTCAGCGAATCCGTATCTGAATCTATCTCAGAATCAGTATCAGAATCAATCTCAGAATCAGTGTCTGAATCAGTATCAGAATCCATTTCAGAGTCAGTTTCAGAGTCAGTCTCAGAATCAATTTCAGAGTCAGTCTCAGAATCAGTTTCAGAATCAGTATCTGAGTCTGTATCAGAATCCATTTCCGAGTCAGTAAGCGAGTCAGTATCTGAGTCAGTATCAGAATCCATTTCAGAATCAGTCAGCGAATCAATTTCTGAGTCAGTTTCAGAATCAGTATCAGAATCCATTTCAGAATCAGTCAGCGAGTCAGTGTCTGAATCCATTTCAGAATCAGTCTCTGAGTCTATCTCAGAGTCAGTAAGCGAGTCAGTCTCAGAGTCAGTGTCTGAATCAGTCTCAGAATCCATTTCTGAGTCAGTCTCAGAATCCATTTCTGAGTCTGTAAGTGAGTCCATCTCAGAATCAGTCTCAGAATCCATTTCTGAATCTGTATCTGAGTCAATTTCAGAATCAGTCTCTGAGTCCATCTCAGAATCAGTATCAGAATCAGTTTCAGAGTCAGTCTCAGAATCAGTTTCTGAGTCAGTATCAGAGTCAGTTTCTGAATCCGTCTCTGAGTCCATCTCAGAATCGATTTCAGAATCAGTCTCAGAATCCATCTCTGAATCAGTATCCGAGTCAGTCTCAGAATCCATTTCTGAATCAGTTTCTGAGTCAGTATCAGAATCCATCTCAGAATCCGTCTCTGAGTCCATCTCTGAGTCCATCTCAGAATCAGTTTCTGAATCAATTTCAGAATCCGTCTCTGAGTCAGTGTCAGAATCCATTTCAGAGTCTGTAAGTGAGTCCATCTCTGAGTCCATCTCAGAATCAGTATCAGAATCCATTTCTGAGTCAGTCAGCGAGTCCATCTCTGAGTCAGTTTCAGAGTCCATTTCAGAGTCAGTTTCAGAATCCGTCTCTGAGTCCATCTCTGAATCAGTATCAGAGTCTATCTCTGAATCAGTTTCTGAATCCATTTCAGAATCGATTTCAGAATCAGTCTCAGAGTCCATTTCTGAATCCGTCTCAGAATCCATTTCAGAGTCAGTCTCAGAATCCATTTCTGAATCAGTTTCTGAGTCTATCTCAGAATCCGTCTCAGAGTCCATCTCAGAATCAGTTTCTGAATCAGTATCAGAATCCATCTCTGAATCAGTATCCGAGTCAGTCTCAGAATCCATTTCTGAATCAGTTTCTGAGTCAGTCTCAGAATCCATTTCAGAGTCAGTTTCTGAATCCATCTCAGAGTCAGTCTCAGAATCCATTTCTGAGTCAGTGTCTGAATCAATCTCAGAGTCAGTCTCAGAATCCATCTCTGAGTCCATCTCTGAATCAGTATCAGAGTCTATCTCTGAATCAGTTTCTGAATCCATTTCAGAATCGATTTCAGAATCAGTCTCAGAGTCCATTTCTGAATCCGTCTCAGAATCCATTTCTGAATCAGTTTCTGAATCTATCTCAGAATCAGTAAGCGAGTCAGTATCAGAATCCATTTCAGAATCCATTTCAGAATCTGTATCAGAATCCATCTCAGAATCGGTAAGCGAGTCAGTTTCAGAATCTATCTCAGAATCTATCTCAGAATCAGTAAGCGAATCAATTTCAGAATCGGTATCTGAGTCAATTTCCGAATCTGTATCAGAATCCATCTCAGAATCAGTAAGCGAATCAATTTCAGAATCGGTATCTGAGTCAATTTCTGAATCGGTATCTGAGTCAATTTCAGAATCGGTATCTGAGTCAATCTCTGAATCGGTATCTGAGTCAATCTCTGAATCTGTATCAGAATCCATTTCAGAATCTGTATCAGAGTCAATCAGCGAATCCGTTTCTGAGTCAGTATCTGAATCTGTTTCAGAGTCAGTTTCAGAATCTGTCTCAGAATCAGTAAGCGAATCAATTTCTGAATCGGTATCTGAGTCAATTTCCGAATCTGTCTCAGAATCCATCTCAGAATCAGTAAGCGAATCAATTTCAGAATCGGTATCGGAGTCAATCAGCGAATCCGTTTCTGAGTCAGTATCTGAATCTGTTTCAGAGTCTGTATCAGAGTCGATTTCCGAATCTGTATCAGAATCCATCTCAGAATCAGTAAGCGAGTCAGTCTCTGAGTCAGTTTCAGAATCAATCTCAGAATCAGTAAGCGAATCCATTTCAGAATCTGTATCTGAGTCAATTTCCGAATCTGTATCAGAATCCATCTCAGAATCGGTAAGCGAGTCAGTTTCAGAATCTATCTCAGAATCAGTAAGCGAATCAATTTCTGAATCTGTATCTGAGTCAATCTCTGAATCAGTATCAGAATCCATTTCAGAATCGGTATCTGAGTCAATCAGCGAATCCGTTTCTGAGTCAGTATCTGAATCTGTATCAGAGTCAGTATCAGAATCCATCTCAGAATCAGTAAGCGAATCAATTTCTGAATCGGTATCTGAGTCAATCTCTGAATCTGTATCTGAATCTGTTTCAGAATCTGTATCAGAGTCTGTGTCTGAATCCGTTTCAGAATCTGTATCAGAGTCAGTCAGCGAATCCGTATCTGAATCTATCTCAGAATCAGTAAGCGAGTCAGTTTCAGAGTCAATCTCAGAATCAGTAAGCGAGTCAGTTTCAGAGTCAATCTCAGAATCAGTAAGCGAATCAATTTCTGAATCAGTGTCTGAATCCATCTCAGAATCAGTTTCCGAGTCAGTTTCAGAATCTGTATCAGAGTCAATTAGCGAATCCGTTTCAGAATCCATCTCTGAGTCAGTTTCAGAATCCATTTCAGAATCGGTATCTGAGTCAATCTCTGAGTCAGTTTCAGAATCAGTATCAGAGTCCATCAGCGAATC
>NZ_JBPPVC010000004.1:0-144385 GCF_053545015.1 Streptococcus sp. 32226D021BW
CACCTCAGAAAAGTATTGCCAAATTGCGATACTTTCCTTGAGGCACTTTTGTCCTGTTCTTGTTTCAATTAACTATAAAGAAGGCAAAACCGTTCAAGTAGATGAATGGATGACCTTTCTCAATGAGCACATGGAAGACACCCTTCTCACTCTTGAAGGAGAGAAAATGTATGTCGAAACCATCTTCCGCGAGGTATTGGACGGACGCGAATACCTTTACTGGTATTCTGTTCAAACTGAAGGAGGGATTGAAGTCGAAAATTCAGAATCCTATATCGACAGAAAACATTTAGAATATTGGGAAGAATGCATCGACCCGAGCTATGGTATGGTCGATTTGGATCCGCAAGTTGTAATGATTCCAAAGCCGATTTATGAAACCATGGAAGAATTAGACAGACAGTACGATGAGACGTATAGTCATTTGAATTAACTTTGATACATCGTCACTCTCGGCTTGCCGTACTCTAGTACAGCCTGCACCTCAGTTCCTTGTCTGAAAGCTAATTCATTCGACTATATAAAAAATGAGCTGCTCCATGCAACTCATTTTCTTTTTATTTTGGACTGATACCTAGCGTAATCCGTCCCAGACGGCTGATTCGCGTCATCTTCCAAGCAGGAGACCAGACAATCTCTACTTGTGCATCGGTAATGCCTTCGATTTTCTTCAAGGCTGTGACTAACTCACCTGGCATGGTATCAGCACAAGAACAACCAGCATCGGTAAAGGTCATGATGACCTTACAAAATCCATTCTCATCCAAATCAATTTCATAGACCAAGCCTAAATTATAGATATCCAATTCAATCTCCGGATCATAAATATTCTCTAGGACTTCGATCAATTGACTTGAAAGTGCAGCTGCTCGGTCATTGATTTTTATATCGTCTCTCATTGGAATTCTCAACTTTCTTGTTTTTACCATTTTCTCATATTTTTCATAATTTTTCAAGAAAATGTAGCTTAATTGTCTGAAAATTCAAAAAGAAGCTCCAAAGAGCTTCTTGAAGTTTTCTGTCTAGAGAATTAGATCGCTCTCATCTCCTTCGACTGACTTTCTCCAATCTGGAAGACATATTTGTGACCTTGGGTCAAGCTATGGTAGAAACCTTTCCCCTCATAAAGTTGAAAAATTTGCATGGTCTTGCGACTTTCCTCGTCCTTGTAAACATGTTGAACATAAGGATTGTCCGCAAAGACCTTTTCCAAGAGATCTTGACTTGCTGGTCTAGCCTTTCCTTCAATTCGGATGACTTGAATAAGATAATCTTCCTCAGACAAAGCCGTGATAGCTAGGCGCTCATCCCCCATCAATTGATGGTAAAAATGAGTTTCTGATCCTGTCATAAAGAATACACCATCTTCCGTCGCAGCTGTAATATGAATCGGTCTGGAATGAGGATTACCCGCCTCATCAACCGTAGCAAAAATCCCTACCTTCATTTCTTCCAAAATGTCCATGATATCTTTCAATTCCATAGCACACCTCCTAGACTTCTTTCTACTTTGATTATAGCAAATTCTAGCAAGAAAGTTAAGAAAAATTCCATTCATTTAAATAGATAATGAGAGGAGAAAGTAAGCTTGCACATTCTAACAAGACAGATAGAGAAAACGAAATGACAGATACCTTATATCTGATACTAGCTTGTTTTGACACAGGTAGACCATAAGACTAGAACTAGCTGTTTTCATTTAAAAAGATTGAAAGAATGATCATTCAACGACCATCCCTTCAATCTCAAATCTTGATTTCACTGTTCTTTAATAGGTAGCCAAGCATTTTTCCAAGTGTACTTGACCGACAGCATATAGTGTACAAATAACCCAATAAATGAGGGCTACACAGATATAAACTGTCATGTAGTCAGACTTGGCTCCACCGACTATCTTGGCCTTATTGAAAATCTCTGGTACAGTAATCATGGCTGTCAGAGAGGTACTTTTAACCATGTCCAAAAGCACATTGCTAAGAGGTGGTAGGGCAATTCGGAAGGCTTGGGGAATGATGATTTTTCTGTAAATCACATTGGTCCGCAAGCCCAAGGAACGCGCCGCCTCCCACTGTCCCTTATCAATGGCTGAAAGAGATGCACGAATAATTTCAGAAATGTAGGCACTGGACATGGATGTAAAGGCGATGATAGAAGCTGTGATGGCATCTAACTGTAGGCCCATGAAAGGCAAGCCAAAATAGATGAAAAAGAGGAGAACCATAAGAGGAATGCCCCTCATGAGAGAAATATGTGTCATGGCTAGCCAACGCAAGGGCGCCAACTTGGACATTCTAAGTAAGGCAACAAAGAAACCACAAAAGGTACCCAAGGCAAAACCAATTAAAGACAGAGAAAGAGTGTAAGGCAAGCCTTCCAAAATCTGTGGAATAGCCTCTCTTGCTATATCTGCATTAAAAACTGCCTGCCAGTTGATATCCATATCTTCTCCTCTTTCCTAAAAACCAGATAGACTTTGCCAGTCTGTGACTGACAAAGTCTATACAAGATGCATTTAATTTGTTACAAGGTCTTATTCAACTTCGATAACTGGCAATTGGTCTGCATTTTCAACAGGGACTGTCAAGTCTTGTCCTGCGTAGTATTTCTCAGAAATTGCCTTCAAAGTTCCATCAGCCTTCATCGCTTCAAGAGCCTCGTCAATTTTTTCTTTCAAGCTTGTGTCAGCCTTGCTCATGACAATGCCTTGTTCTGTTGGGTTGTATTTTGCATCACCCATCTTCACTTTGATATCTGGGAAGTTGGCATTGACCCATTTGATAGCCATCACTTGTGTGTAGTAGTCGTTTGGAATGAAGTCTGTACGACCTGTTGATACGTCACGCAAATAGACATCGTTGGTTACGTTGTCATAGATAACTGGCTCTGCACCTTGCTTTTCAGCAATTTTCATGTACTGGGTACCTGCGCCACCACCAGCTTTTTTACCAGTCCAGTCGCTCAAGTCAGCTGCTTCGATTCCTGATGAACCGTCTTCACGAACGATGTAGCCACCAACCGAATACTTGTAAGGAGTAGAGAAGTTGTACTTTTCCTTACGTGCTTCCGTCATGTCAAAGTTGTTAACAGAAATATCAACTTTACCACTGTCCACAGCTGTAAAGGCTTCTGCCACACCGATTTCTTGGTATTCGATTTCCAAATCTAAACGCTTACCAATTTCATTGATCATGTCAATTTCATAACCGACCAATTCTTTAGCATCGTTGTAGTAAGAAGTTGGGAAGAGGGTACCTGGTGTAGCAACTTTCAAGACACCAGCTTCTTGTACTTTTTCCCATTGAGTCTGTTCAGCAGAAGAACTGCTAGTATTCGAACTTGAGCTAGAACATGCTGCCAAGGTCAAAGTAGAAACCAAGAGAGCTGAGGCTAAAACTTTTTTCAACATAAAACAATCTCCTTTGGAAGCCATAGCTTCCTTTTTTTTACTTTTTCGGTGTTAACTCACCAACTTTTATAGGTTAACATTTTGAAAACGTTTTGGCAAATAATTGAACCGAAAAAATGGAGAAGTTATAAGTGAAGAAGTCCAGCTTGTTCTAACTGGTCTGCCAACTGCAAGAGTAAATCCTCTCGTCCCTTGGCTGCTGTCAATTGGATGCCGATTGGCAAGCCATCAGCCCGCACATAAGTTGGGAGAGAAATAGCTGGCTGACCACAAATATTGGCCTGCTGTGTAAAGGGAGTTAGGGCTAGGCTGTCCTCGAACATTTGCCAGATCAGGTCCTGCTGCTCTTCCATGGAATAGTTCTGGGTGTGCTTGAGGCGGTCCAGCATCTCTTGCGAGTGAGTGAACTGGTTTAGCTTGGGCGCTACATCTGCGACGGTCGGTGTCAGAAGGAGATCGTAGTGCTGGTGGAAGTCCGCCATGTTGGCACTGTAACGGTCCCAATCCTGTAAGACTTTGGAATAGAGCTTGGCTGGGATGGTCTGCCCGCTCTGGTAAATGGCCCAGGTCATGACCTCCATGTCATCCAAGGTCATCTGGCGCCCAAAAGCTGCTTCGATGTCGTCAAACATCTGAGCCGTGTCCACGCTGTTCATCAGGTAGAAGGATTTCATCAGGGCCACTCCATCCAGAGGATATTCTGATAATTCCACCACTTCATGCCCCAAATTTGCCAAGTGATGACAGGCTTTTTGAACTGCTTCTACCGCTTCAGAACTGACCTTGCTCCCTACTGGAGATTTGGTATAGTAGGCGATTTTTAGGGGGCGAGACAATTTTCCAAACACCTCCTCTTCACTCAGCTTGGCAAGGGGAAAAGGAGCTTCCAGCTGATAATCCTGGAAATGATAGAGCAGACGCTGGGTGTCTCGGACAGACTTGGTCAGGGCAAAATTGACAGATGCTCCCTGCCAGCCACGATAAGACTTAGGTCCAACTGGAATCCGACCACGACTGGTTTTGAGCCCAATCAAGCCATTGAAGGAGGCTGGGATGCGAATAGAGCCACCACCATCCGATGCCGCAGCAATAGAGACCATGCCTGAAGCCAGTGCTGCAGCTGCACCACCACTTGATCCACCAGCATTGCGACTGGGGTCCAAGGGAAGATTGACAGGACCATGCAAGCTGGCGTCTGAGATATTTTTGAAGCCGAATTCTGGCGTGTTGGTTCGACCGACAATGATGAAACCCAAGTCCTTCAAGCGTTGGACATAGGTGTCGGTATGACCTGCTGGTCGACCAGCAAGCAGGCGAGAACCAGCAGAAGATGGCTGCCCCTTTTCATTTTGCCCCAAATCCTTGAGCAAGAAGGGAACCCCTGCAAATGGCTTGCCCAGATAGTCTTCTTTCTCCGCTTCTTTCAAGGCCTCTTCATACTGCTTGCTGACAACCGCATTGAGGGCGGGATTGAACTTTTCAATTCTGTCAATCGTTTCTTGTACCAATTCCTTGGCAGAAACCTGTTTTTGATTGACAGCCTGAGCCATGGCTGTCGCATCTTTCCATGTCATAAGAATCTCCTAGATACCATATTTTTCCATAGACTGCTTGATGGTCTTTCCGAGCGCCATAAAATCAGCCATGTTGTCCGACGAGGGATAAAAGGTAGTCAGAAAAGCCCCTTTTTCAATCAAGACACGCTCAATTCGTGTTTTCATATCCTCCACCGTCAAAGCCTGACCGACCAAGTCTGACAGATTGGCCATCGAATCCGGATTTACTTGCGGAAATCTGTCCGATACTTCTTGCGGAGCAACACTTGCCACATAAAAATCCGCCACCACTTGCCCACGTTTGACTTGATTGCCTGAAACACTGATATAGGCAGAAATGGCAATAGCCTCTTGGTAAATCCGCTGAGCCAATCCAGCAAATTTCCGCCCCTTGATACTAAGGTCGTAGGTCCCTGGACAGTAGGAAGTTGCCACCTCACCACTGACCACCTCGAAGGGAAAATCCGAAAGTGCCTGGGCAATCAAATCCACCATGACCTGATAAGACTCCCGCAAATCAACCTTGTGACCAGAAGGATTGGGCAAAATCAGAGTGACATTTAAAATCCCTTCATCTGCAACGACTGCCAAACCGCCCAAACTCCGAATAATAGGACTGTAGCCTGCCTGACCAATACTGGCTAAGCCCTTATCCAGCTGGGCAACCTGACTATCCATCATCCCCAGAATGACCGTTTGGTCCATGGGCCAAAAATGTAAAATCCCTGTATTGGACTGACGATTGACCTCGCGCAAAAATACCTCAGTCCACACCAGTGGCCCCTGTTTCAAACCCGTCAAGCCAGACCGATCTTCATATTTCTTTATGGTCACATTCTCAACCCAAGATTTCATTCATAAGCGTTCTCTTTCAAATTACTATATCTTATTTTAACACAGAGCCTGTGATGCGTCGGAGAAAATGCCCAGAGTTGTTTCTGAAAAAGAAAGGAGACTGGAGTTTCCAGTCTCATCTTAGAATTATAAATCCTCAAAGGCATCTTTTACCTTGTCAAAGAATCCTTTTTTATGTGGTTTGACATCAATATTTCCTGCTGCCGCAAATTCTTTAAGAGCTGCACGTTGACGGTCGTTCAGACCTGTAGGGGTAACAATATTGACCGTCACATACTGATCACCGATGACCCCACCACGAACACTTGGAGCTCCCTTGCCTTTCAGACGGAAGGTCTTACCTGTCTGTGTTCCTTCAGGGATCACCATATCCACATCACCGTGAACGGTTGGTACATGGACTGTATCGCCCAAGGCTGCCTGAACAAAGTTGAGGTCTAATTTATAATAAATTGTTGTCCCCTCACGCTCAAACTTATCTGAAGCCTGGACTTGAATGACCACATAGAGATCTCCGTAAGGACCTCCATTAAAACCTGCTTCCCCCTGACCTGCCAGACGGATTTTCTGACCAGTTTCCACACCAGCTGGTACCTTAACCGTTACCGTATGAGCTTGTTTTTCATGACCGGTTCCGCGACACGTTGTACATGGATCCTTAATTTGTTTACCACGACCATGACAGACATCACAGGTCATTTGACGGCGCATGGTACCAAGTGGTGTTTGCGTGTCCACATTGATAATCCCTGAACCGTGACAGCGTCCACAGGTTACTGGACTTGTACCAGGTTTAGAACCTGAACCCGTACAGGTCCGACAAGTAGCTTCACGGTAGTATTTGACTTCTTTTTCTGTTCCAAAAATCGCTTCTTCAAAGGTAATTTCCAAGCCATAGGTTAAGTTATCACCTTGACGCGGAGCGTTCGGATTACGGCTAGCGCCTCCACCACCAAAGAAGCTAGAGAAGATATCTTCAAAGCCACCAAAACCAGCTCCGTCAAAGCCACCAAATCCCCCAAACCCACCAGCTCCACCGCCGAAGCCACCATTGGCACCAGCAGGACCAAACTGGTCATAAGCAGAACGCTTCTGAGGATCACTCAAGGTTTCATAAGCCTCTTGAACTTCCTTGTATTTATCCTCCGCACCCGGATCCTTGTTAATATCTGGATGGTATTTCTTTGAAAGCTTCCGATAAGCCTTCTTAATCTCGTCTGGCGAAGCATCCTTAGAAACCCCCAGACGATCGTAAAATTCTGTGTTGTTCATAGTTTATGATACAAAAGGCATTAAGAAAACCGTATGAAAATAGGAAACTGACGCAGTGTGTAAAACACACTAGGAGGTTTAGCTTTTTCACTAGGTTTTTAGCCTGTGTTCGAATAGCCGAACTTGTATTCCTTTCTGTAAAAGTTAGAAGGCTATTTACCCAAAAACAGAGGCTGGGTTGCAACCTCTGTTAATAAAATATTATAAATAATTTCGTATCCAATCTGGCATACTGGAGTCATCAATCGACCATGATTCTACTTCATGCTCATCTTTCTCCCACACATTTTCATCACCATCGAAAAACTTAACTCTAGAGCATTTATACTTTGTAACTACACTGCCTTCTAGGCGATATTCATTCCAATAATAGCTCTTTCCGTGACCTTTCCACTCATTTGTTATATAAATTGTTGACATAGTTACTCTCCATAAATATTGTCATGAGAAATACTACTTTTTCTACCGCATTCTTCGCACTTCCAAATATATTTATTATCGTCAAATCCACTTTGAACATTTAAGTATGCACCACAATGATCACAATACCAATCTACATCAGGAAATCTACCACTCATAATTATCCTCCTTGTTAGTCTAGTCACTAAGAAATCCTACTTCTCCGTAAACTCGCCGTCAACCACGTCGTCACCAGCATTTGTTGGGCCTGCTTGTGCACCTTCTTGGCCTGCGGTTGCTTGTTGGGCTGCTGCGGCTTGCTCGTAGAGTTTCACTGCAAGGGCTTGAGCTTTTTCGTTGAGGTTTTCAAGTTTAGCCTTCATGTCGTCCAAGTTGTTTGCTTCTTGAGCTGCTTTCAACTCGTCAAGAGCTGCTTGGGCTTGGTCGCGTTCTGCGTCGAAGCCTTTGCCTTCAGTTTCTTTCAGAGTTTTCTCAGTCGCAAAGATTGCTTGGTCAACATCATTACGAAGATCTACTTCTTCCTTACGTTTCTTATCTGCTTCAGCGTTTGCTTCTGCATCTTTCATCATGCGGTCGATTTCTTCATCTGTCAAACCTGAGTTAGATTGGATAACGATTGTTTGCTCTTTTTGCGTACCAAGGTCTTTGGCTTTTACAGAAACGATACCGTTCTTGTCGATGTCGAATGTTACTTCGATTTGTGGAATACCACGAGGTGCTGCAGGGATATCAGTCAATTGGAAGCGACCAAGAGTCTTGTTGTCTGCTGCCATTGGACGCTCACCTTGAAGCACGTGGATATCAACAGCTGGCTGGTTATCTGCCGCAGTTGAGAAGACCTGTGATTTAGAAGTTGGGATTGTTGTGTTACGGTCAATGAGTTTTGTAAATACACCACCCATTGTTTCGATACCAAGTGACAATGGTGTTACGTCAAGAAGAACAACATCTTTGACATCACCAGTGATGACACCACCTTGGATTGCCGCACCCATAGCAACCACTTCATCAGGGTTTACAGATTTGTTTGGCTCTTTACCTGTTTCAGCTTTTACAGCTTCTACAACGGCTGGGATACGAGTTGAACCACCGACAAGGATAACTTCGTCAATTTCTGACAAGCTGAGACCTGCATCTGACAGAGCTTGACGAACAGGAATTTTTGTACGTTCTACAAGGTCGTAAGTCAATTCGTCAAATTTCGCACGAGTCAATGTCATTTCCAAGTGAAGCGGACCTGCTGCACCTGCAGTGATAAACGGCAAGCTGATTTGAGTTGAAGTTACACCTGAAAGGTCTTTCTTCGCTTTTTCAGCCGCATCTTTCAAACGTTGAAGGGCCATCTTGTCAGCTGACAAGTCGATACCGTTTTCTTTCTTGAACTCTGCTACCATGTGATCGATAATCTTTTGGTCAAAGTCGTCACCACCGAGCTTGTTATCACCTGCTGTTGCAAGTACATCAAAGACACCGTCACCAAGTTCAAGGATAGATACGTCGAAAGTACCTCCACCAAGGTCGAATACCAAGATTTTTTCATCTTTGTCAGTCTTGTCCAAACCGTAAGCAAGGGCTGCTGCAGTTGGTTCGTTGACGATACGTTCTACTTCAAGACCTGCGATTTTACCAGCGTCTTTGGTTGCTTGACGTTGGGCATCGTTGAAGTAAGCAGGAACCGTGATAACGGCTTTGGTTACTTTTTCACCAAGGTACTCTTCAGCGTAGCCTTTCAAGTATTGAAGAATCATAGCTGAGATTTCTTGTGGTGTGTATTCTTTACCGTTTGCTGAAACTTTTTCAGAAGTTCCCATTTTTGATTTGATAGAGATGATGGTATCTGGGTTGGTTACTGCTTGGCGTTTTGCCGCATCACCAACGATGATTTCACCATTTTTGAAAGATACAACAGACGGAGTTGTGCGGTTCCCTTCTGGGTTTGCGATAATTTTTGATTCAGTTCCTTCAAGAACTGCAACTGCTGAGTTTGTTGTACCTAAGTCAATACCGATAATTTTAGACATGTGTGTTACCTCTTATTTTAGTTTTCTTTTATTCATTCATAGTTTACCGTCATTGCAGACGAGGTTTTTTCATAGTTTTCGAGTAACTCCTGTCGCTTTAGCGACCTTAGAGTTACCGACACAAAGTTTGCCCAAGAGCTAGGAGCCTAGCGACGAAGCGATTGGTTGCAAACTACTGTGCACGACATCTCGGTCAGGATTCTTTCTTTTTTGGGGAAATAGCAGAGCGACTACTCAGACACCACTACCATAGCCGGTCTCAGCAAGCGTTCATGCAACTTGTAGCCTTTTTGGAAGACTTGTGCAATGTGTTCTGCTGGGCAATCGTCTGTAGCTGGGACTGTTTGAATAGCCATGTGAAGATTTGAGTCAAAGACATCTGTTGCGACTTCCTCCACCCCTTCTTCTTTAAGGGCTTGGATCAAGCTTTCCTGTACCATTTCCAAACCTTTTTTAACATCTTCTGTCAAGCCTTCGACTTGAAGGGCACGCTCCAAGTTATCCAAACTCGGCAAGATTTTCTTGGCCAAGTCTTGCGAACGGTAACGTTGAATGGTTTGGCGTTCCTCGTTGGCACGGCGTTGGATATTTTGCATTTCAGCGTGGGCACGAAGGTACTTATTTTCAAATTCCTCTGCCCGCTCATTTGCCAAATCCAATTCTGATTTTTCAGGTGTCTCCACAACTTCTTCTGTTGCTTCAACCTCTTCTACGATTTCTTCGTTTTTGATTTCTTCTGACAAAACATTCTCCTTCTAATTGACTTCATAATGATTACTACTTAAATATCTGTAATAATCGGTTAATTTCATAAATAGGACGCGGCTGATGATGTTGATCAAGCTCATCTGCCTACGATAGTCCATATCAACAGGACCGAGCAAACTCATCTGGGCCATACCCCGATAGGGGATTGGAAAGCGGTGATGAATGACCGTCACATCTGCAAGTGCAGGATCACGATGTTCTGCCACAGAAATGCTGGTCTGCTGGTCGGGTGCCAAGCCCTGCCGCAACTCTGGTGCTAATAGCTGTGCGTTATCCAAGAGTTGGTAGGTGGCGAGATTGCCATAGGTCAGCGAGGCAACTTTTCCACTGATAAAGACTGATTCTTGGAAGAGATTGGAAAAGATGTAATCCATTAAATCCAAGACATTGTCCGTCGTGGTAAAGTAACGCTGCACCACTTGGGGAATCTCCGTCCGCAGCTTGTAGTGGATAGCCAAGACCGTCTGGTCAACGAAACGTTCATCCACCAGGCGTTTGAGCACTTCCAAGTCCCTGGTCAAAAAGTTCTTGGGAATGGCAAACTGGACAGTAACTGGTTTGGACTGGTCCAAGGTCAAGACTGCCAGAGCATCGTGACTACTGAGCTGTACGATGTCAAAGGAAGTCAGCTGCTGACTGGTCGGCTCCACATCTAAAATGACCGAGGTGTATCCTGTCAAATCCGCTAGGACCTGACTTGCCCGCTCCAAGATGTCTTCTAGCTTGAAGGCTTCAAAGTCGAAGGCCTTGACCACCTGATAAACATCTTCTTCATTGATGTGTTCCAGATTGAGCGAGTGGTTGACAAAGTATTGAAAACCAGCCCGACTGGGCATCCGACCACTTGATGTGTGGGCCTTTTCCAGCAAACCCAACTGCTCTAGCTTAGCCATATCATTACGAATGGTAGCCGAACTTGAAGCAATCATTTCCTGCAAGGCCTTAGAACCAACTGGCTCATGATGACGCGTAAACAATTCAACAATCAGATTCAAAATATCATTTTGACGTTGGGTAATCATCTCCGCTCCTTTCATGAACACTGTTTTAGTTACGCTCAATAAAAATCGACAGTAGCCTAGGAAGCGAGGCCGAATGTAGAACTCTGCTACTTTCCTAACTCTAGGTAGCAGGCTGAAATCCTCCACTGGAGAATTTCACTCACACAGGCAAGCTGACAACGGATAGTGTTGATTTTTGAAGAGCGTTAGCACTCTATGATGTCGAGTGCTAACCTATATACTCCCATTATACGCCGAAAAAATGGATTGTCAAGAGAAAAAGACAAAAAATTAGCACTCTTTTGCTTAGAGTGCTAAAAATCAGTCTGAGGACCTAGTTACTCTTTACCATACGATAAAAACGGGTACCTAGTAATAATAAAAGTGGAATATAAATGATAGAAATACCTAAGACAAAAGCTGGATGAGAACGCATATTCATCCCTAATAGAATGAAATACAGTCCCAAAGATAGCAAATAGCGTCTTTGGAAGATTGTTTTCACAAACTCTACCTTACTTTCCCTATCACCATATAATTCAAGCTCCCCCATCTTCGCAGGTTTCCTAAAAATATTGAAATTTTGGCAGGATACGACAAACTCCCATCCATAATCCTCGTACATACGCAAATAGGAGTCTCGGTCTTTATTTTTTGATTCCTTAAAATCAACCTGATACACAACCTCTTCTGGCTGGCATTTTTCAAAATGATAAAAGAAGAGCCAGCTAATCTTAACTAGTTTCCACCCTTGTTGATGCATCTCACTGAGATAGCTTGCCTGCTGACTGAAATCTGTGATAAAAAATACCTTACACTCTGTCTTAGTCTCCATAACTTTCCCCCTTACTATTTCGATAGAGCCGTTCAATTCGAGCCAATTCTATGTCTAAAATTTCTCGACCTGTTTCTGTTATCCGATAAAACTTCCGCTTGTCTTCTTCTCTGACAAAGGCAATCAGGCCGTCTTTCTCCATTTTCGACAGGGTGCCGTACATGGTTCCAGGGCTAATCACGACTTGCCCTGCCGTGACTTGCTTGGTCTTTTGCGTAATATCATAGCCATGCCGTTCTTCCTGTAAATGAAAGAGAATATAGAAGGCTGTTTCTGTCATGGGGACATAGACCCGTTTTAATTTGTCGTCCATAGAATCCTTTCGTATTGCGATACATCGAACTTCGATATACAAATTATATCGCACTTCGATATAGTTGTCAACAAAAAAATCAGAGAAATCTCCCTGATTTCATATCTTTATTTCCCTTGGGCAATCAATTCTGCTCCACGTTTTCGGTAGGATAGGTCGCCAACTGCTTCAATTAAAAGCTTGCCATTTTCGTATTTGAGGACGGTGATTGAGCCGTTATCGAGAAAGACATTGGCACCACGCTCTGGCTCCAACAGATGAGCCAGGGTTGCAATGGTCATACCATGACTGACCACAAGGGCATTGCCTCCGCCTTGTTTTTCCAAGTCTTGGGCGATGGATTCAAAGCCTGTCAAAATGCGGTCACGCAAGACTTTCCAAGACTCTGCCCAGCCAGCTGTGTCTGCTTCTTGAATACCTGCTGCGATTTCCTCAAAGGACATGCCTGTCGCATCAACTGTCCCTTTCAAACGAGGCAGGACACCTTGGAAAAGCTCGGCATCATACATGCCCTCAAAACTACCGAAACACCATTCGCGGATACGCTTGTCTTGGTAATAAGGAATTTTTCCCAAAATTCCCAACTCACGCTGTGCAATAGTAATGGTCTGAACAGTCCGTCCCAGGTCACTGGATACAGCAACCTTGAAATCAAGCCCTGCATCCTTGAGCCCCAAGCCCAATTCACGAATCCCTTCCTCACCAGCCTTGGTCAGCGGCGTATCACACCAGCCCTGCACGCGCCCAATGGTATTAAACATGGTTTTCCCGTGACGAGAAATATATAATCTTACGTCTGCCATTCCTTTTTCTCCTTGTCATTTCTTACTATATAGTATAACAAAAAACCGACTGCTTGTGGCAATCGGTCTACGTTTTTTAGTTCTTAAAGCTATGAATCGGTGCTGGAATTTGTCCACCACGATTGATAAAGTCCACAGAAGAAGCCTGATTGACCTTCATAACAGGAGCTGTTCCCAGCAGTCCACCGAATTCGATCATGTCCCCTTCTTTTCCAAGTGGAATAATACGAACCGCGGTTGTCTTCTGGTTGATAACCCCAATGGCAGCCTCATCCGCAATCATAGCTGCAATGGTTTCAGCAGGCGTTGTTTCTGGAATGGCAATCATGTCCAAACCAACAGAACAGATAGCTGTCATAGCTTCCAATTTTTCTAGGTTAAGTGAGCCATTTTGCACCGCTGCAATCATGCCCTCGTCCTCAGAAACAGGGATGAAGGCACCTGACAAACCACCGACTTGGTTGCAGGCCATGACTCCACCCTTTTTGACTGCGTCATTGAGCAGAGCAAGGGCAGCAGTCGTTCCGTGCGTACCAACGGTTTCTAAGCCCATTTCCTCCAAAACCCGTGCTACTGAGTCCCCGACAGCAGGTGTTGGAGCAAGTGAGAGGTCAACGATACCAAATTTAACACCCAAACGTTCGCTGGCCATATTGCCGACCAACTGACCGATACGGGTAATCTTGAAAGCCGTCTTCTTGACGGTCTCCGCCACCACATCAAAGCTCTCACCACGCACTTTTTCAAGGGCACGCTTGACCACACCAGGACCAGACACGCCGACGTTGATGACCACATCCGCCTCGCCGACACCGTGGAAGGCACCTGCCATAAAGGGATTGTCCTCGACCGCATTGGCAAAGACCACAAGTTTTGCCGCCCCCATATCAGAAGCCTCCGCCGTTTCCTTGATGATCCGCCCCATGTCCCGCACAGCTGTCATATTGATACCCGTCTTGGTCGAGCCGATGTTGACCGACGAGCAGACTTTTGTCGTTTGGGCCAATGCCTGCGGTATAGAGTTGATGAGGATTTCATCTCCTTTTTGGTAGCCCTTTTGAACCAGAGCTGAAAAACCTCCGATAAAATCGATGCCGATCTCATGAGCCGCCTTATCCAAGGCATGAGCCAGGGGAAGATAATCCGTGGCATCCGTCGCTGCACCAATCAAAGCAATAGGCGTTACTGATACACGTTTATTGACAATGGGAATACCTAGCTCTGCCGCAATCTCATCACCGACCGCTACCAAGTTCTTGGCCTTTGTGACAATCTTGGTATACACTTTCTCAGCAGCTTTCTCAATATCCGCATCAATACAGTCCAAGAGGGAAATTCCCATGGTGATGGTCCGAATATCGAAATTCTGCTCCTCAATCATTTCAATGGTTTCTCTAACCTGTCTAATATCCATGAAACCTCTCCTTACAAGTTGTGCATAGCATCAAAAATCGCCGCACTTTGAATGTTGATTTTCACGTTCAAACCCTGACCAAAAGCATCCAACTCCGAACGTAACTGAGTGAAATCTTTCTTCTCATCTGACGACACCACCGCCATCATGGTAAAATACTCATCCAAAACTGTCTGGGAAATATCATCAATATTAAGCCCTAACTCCGCAATCTTAGTCGCAACACCCGCAACAATTCCTGACTTGTCCTTACCGACAACTGTAACAATAGCTTTCATCTGAACACCTCTTCTAAATTTTCATTTATTTTATCATAAATACACAGAAAAAGGTACAAATCTTTTGATTTCTACCTGTATCGTACGTTTTTACAACTTCAACTGTTTCTTCTATTCGGCCACGGCTAGAGTTGCCTAGTTTTTAAGTTGCAAACTTTCTATTTCTACCAGTCTGTGATACACTAGTGTCACCGAATTCTATTATTTGTTGGTGGCGACAAGCTACCAACCTTTCTTTTGTTCAGAAAGGACACTTATGAAGATTATCAAGCAATTGTGGTGGTTCTTTTCCCTTGAGAAAAAGGCCTACCTGATTGGGATTTTATCACTCTGTTTGGTCAGCGTCCTCAATCTCCTTCCCGCTTCTATCATGGGGCAGTTGATTGACCAGATTGCCAGCAATCAGTTGACGGACAGCAACCTGCTACTCGGTGTCGCTGGGCTAGTTTTATCAGCCGTAGCTATGTACGGTCTTCGTTATGTTTGGCGGATGAATATCCTAGCGACCTCCTATCGGCTAGGAAAAATCATGAGGGCTCGGCTGTTTGACCACTTTATGCACCTATCTCCTTCCTTTTTTCAGCAACATCGAACAGGGGATTTAATGGCCCACGCGACTAATGACATCAATGCCTTAACACGACTAGCTGGCGGCGGTGTCATGTCCTTTGTCGATGCAACGGTCACAGCCTTGGTTACCTTAATCACGATGAGTGTGAGCATTTCCTGGCAGATGACCTTAGTTGCAATCCTACCCCTGCCCTTCATGACTTTAACCACTAATTTTTTAGGCCGTCGCACTCATGAAAATTTCAAGGCTTCACAGGCAGCCTTTTCAGAGCTTAACAACAAGGTACAGGAAGCTGTTTCTGGTATAAAAGTTACTAAATCCTTTGGCTACCAAGAACAAGAAACAGCTGCTTTTCAGGAAGTCAACCAAGCCGCCTTCTTGCAGAATATCAAAACCATGCGGTACGATGCCCTGTTCAACCCCGCCGTCCTATTTTTTATTGGCCTGTCCTACCTGCTGACCCTTCTGGTCGGCTCTCACTTCATCTCGCAAGGTCAGGTCAGTCTGGGCCAACTAGTAACCTTCATGACCTACTTGGACCTCCTAGTCTGGCCTCTCATGGCAATCGGTTTTTTGGTCAATATTAGCCAGCGTGGTGATGTATCTTACAATCGGATTCAGACCCTTCTCAGTATTTCCTCAGAGGTCATTGAAACAGACCAACCACTACCTGCACCGAACAATGGAGAGATTGCCTATGAGGTTAACGAGTTTGCCTACGATAGCACTCCAGTACTCCAAGATATCCAGTTTCAGATCAAAAAAGGGCAGACGATTGGCCTGGTGGGTCCAACAGGCTCTGGGAAGACCAGCCTGCTCAAACTCCTGATGCGAGAATACGACGTGGCTCATGGGCAAATCTTGCTCAATCAGGAAAATATCAAGAACTACAGGCTGGCTGATTTGCGACGGTTGATTGGCTATGTTCCCCAGGACCAGTTCCTCTTTGCAATCAGCGTAGCTGAGAATATCCGCTTTGGCAATCCAGATCTGCCTCTAGAACAGGTGGAAGAGGCTGTCAAAGCTGTCCATGTCTATGAGGATATCCAGGATATGCCGGATCGCTTTGACACCATGGTTGGCGAGAAGGGGATTTCCCTTTCTGGCGGACAAAAGCAACGCTTGGCCATGGCCCGTGCTATGATTCTCAATCCAGATATTCTACTCCTGGACGATTCGCTCTCAGCAGTGGACGCCAAGACAGAGCACGCTATTCTTGAAACCATTAAGCAAGAACGACTGGGTAAGACAACCATTATCACCGCCCACCGTCTGTCAGCCATTGTCCATGCGGATTTGATTTTGGTCCTGGAAGATGGGAAAATCGTAGAACGAGGTCGTCACCAAGACCTACTGGATGAAAAAGGCTGGTACTACGATACCTATATGATGCAGCAGTTAGAAAGTGAGGAAAGCGATCGTGACTAAGAACAAGCAAACCAGTGTTTTTTGGCGACTCCTGTCCTATCTTAAATCCTATCGACTGCTGACAATCCTTGCCCTCAGCTTTTTGTTGCTGACCACTCTTGTTCGCAGTCTAATTCCCCTTCTGGCTTCTTACTTTATAGACCACTATATTTCCTCGATTTCTGAGACTGCTGTGGCTATTCTAGCAGCCTACTTCGCCCTCTATCTGCTTCAAATGCTGCTCCAGTATTTTGGAAATCTCTGGTTTGTTAAGGTTTCCTATAGCATTGTCAGGGATATTCGCCGGGATGCCTTTGGGAGAATGGAAAAGCTGGGAATGGCTTACTTTGACCAGACTCCAAGCGGTTCCATTGTCTCGCGAATCACCAATGATACGGAGAGCATTTCAGAGATGTTTTCAGGGATTTTATCCAGTTTTATCTCCGCTCTCTTTATTATCTTCACCACGCTTTCGACCATGTTTGCTCTGGATTGGAAATTGACCTGTCTGATCATCCTCTTTCTTCCCTTGATTTTCGTCTTGGTTAATCAATACAGAAAACGGTCTGCTCCCATTGTGGCTAAGACCAGGAGCCTGCTGAGTTCTATCAACAGCAAACTGGCTGAAAGTATTGAAGGAATTCGGATTATCCAGGCTTTTTCTCAGGAGGACCGCTTAAAAGCAGAGTTTGAGGCTATCAACCAGGAACATCTGAACTATGCCAGTCGTTCCATGGCCTTGGACAGTCTCTTTCTCCGCCCCGCCCTATCACTTGTTAAGATTTTGGCCTATGCTCTACTCATGACCTATTTTGGTTTGGACTGGTCACAGGCTGGCATTTCTGCTGGTCTGATCTATGCTTTCATCCAGTATGTCAATCGTCTTTTCGATCCCTTGCTGGATGTCACACAGCATTTTTCCACCCTTCAAACCTCTATGGTATCTGCCGGACGAGTCTTTACGCTCATGGACCAGACTATCGAGGAGCCACTGCAGCTTGACCGAGGGGCCAAGATTGACAAGGGGCATATTGTCTTTGAGGATGTTTGCTTTTCCTATGACGACAAGCGGCAAATTCTGGACAAGGTTTCCTTTGAAGTGAGACAGGGGCAAACCATTGCCTTTGTGGGTGCTACAGGGTCAGGCAAGTCCTCTATCATCAATGTCTTTATGCGTTTCTATGAGTTCCAATCTGGACGGATTTTGATTGACGGTCAGGATATTCGTAGCTTTTCGCAGGAAGAATTACGGTCCGCGATTGGCCTAGTTCTGCAAGATCCCTTTCTATTTCATGGAACCATTGCATCCAATATCCAGATGTATCAGGATATTTCCCGAGAGGAGATTGAAGAAGCGGCTCAATTTGTGGATGCTGCTCCCTTTATTGAGAAACTTCCTGAGAAATATGACCACCTGGTCACCGAGCGGGGCACTGCCTTTTCGACAGGTCAACGGCAACTACTGGCCTTTGCACGCACCATGGCCAGTCAGCCTAAGATTCTCATTTTAGATGAGGCTACCGCCAATATCGATTCGGAGACGGAGCAAACGGTCCAGACCTCTCTTGAGAAAATGCGAAAGGGGCGGACAACCATCGCCATCGCCCACCGCCTATCAACCATTCAGGATGCCGACTGTATTTATGTCTTGGATAAGGGGAAAATCATCGAGTCCGGCAACCACGAAGAACTTCTAGCCCTCAAGGGGCACTACCACCGCATGTACCAATTACAAGCAGGGCAGTTAGCAGCGACCTAAACACCACTCCATTACAAAAGCCAAGTTCACAAAGAACTCGGCTTTTTTCTTATTTACATTTTCAGAGTCTCTGTTGATTGAAGACTCCTTCCTATTGCAATCCCTGCACTTTCTTATAGTCAATCATAATCATGCCTGTCCAGTTTATTTCAACCCTCGTGACCGACGGGCATAGGCTTTCCAATCAATCCCACGCGCCTCACACCAGTTCTGGACATTTGGAGCCAAGACCACATCTTTCTTGCGAAGTTCCGCAATATTCTTAGCACCCAACATGGTCATGATCTCAGCAATCTGCCATTGATAGGTCTTAATAGCTTGCAAGCCGTCGTCAAAACGATGCCCTTTTCCATCCTTGACATATTGAAGGAAATGATTGGACATACCAACAAGGTCTGCACCGAGGGCCAATGATTTAACAATATCTAGCGGTGTTTTAATACCACCAGATGCAATCAGGCTTGGACGTATATCCTCAGAAATAGACATAGCTTCCACCAAGGACGTTACGGTTGACTGACCCCACCCCTCTAAATAAGCATAGTCATTGAAGGTCCGACGGGCATTTTCAATCTTGGCAAAGTCCGTTCCCCCAGTACCAGACACATCGATGGTCTTGACGCCGACAGAAGCCAGCTGGGCGACAGTTTCACGGCTCATACCAAAACCAACTTCCTTGACGATGACAGGTACTTCCATCTCACGTACAAGGGTTTCAATATTTTTCAACCACATAGTAAAGTCACGGTCTCCCTCAGGCATGACAATCTCCTGGGGTGCATTGACATGAATCTGAATGGCATTGGCTTCCAACAAATCCACCGCCCGCTTGGCATTCTCCACACTATGATGGGCACCTAGGTTGGCAAAGATAATCCCGTAAGGATTTTCCCGACGCATCACAGAGAAGGTTTCCGCAACAGATGGATCCTTGATCGCCGCACTGACCGAACCAGAAGCCAGAGCAATCTTCCCAAAATGTCCCATAATTCCCAACAGACGGTTGATTTCGCGCGTCTTCTTGCTTCCGCCAGTCATAGCATTGACAAAGAAAGGAAAGGCAAAGTCCAAACCAGCTACACTGGTCGAAATATCCACCTCATCCACCTTGGTCTGTGGCAGGGAATGATGGACAAACAGAGTTTCCGTAAAGTCCTTGGCCGGCGTGGCACTATATTGCTGATTGGCCAAGCCAACGTGTTGATCCTTGCGGTCTAAACCAAATTCTCCTAGATAAAACATAGGGTTCTCCTTATTTTCTACTTGCGATGTTTAGGGTGAGTGGAAAAATGCCGGCTTCTTGCCAAGCCGTCTCTATCGCTACTTTTTGTTCCTTACTGTCTACCAAGCAAATGCCGCAGTCACCTCCGCCTGCGCCAGATGATTTGGCCACCGCTCCATAAGCCCGGGCCAGGTCACAGAGTTGACTCAGTTGAGGGGTTTCAATGACCAAGCCCATTCCTCTCGCAAAATCCTGTAAGAGCTTGCGATTGACTGACAAGGCCTGTCTAGCTGATACCAAGTCATTTGTCTGACAAGCTACTATCAACTGCTCTACACAGGTCTTAGAGTCGGCTAGAAACTGGCTATGAATTTGCTCTTTTTCAGCCTGACTTTTTTGGTTTTCCATCTGGGAAACTAGCCTGTCCGTCGAAGCCGCCGACCCAGTCCAACCAACCAAGAGGTCTAGACCTTGGGGTAACTGGATAGGGCTGACGGACAAACCTTGCCAATCACTTTCCACCACATCAAGCAGGGACAGCTCTGCCATTTTCCTTAAAAGCCAAGAACGGTCCAGGGAATGATAGGCTATCAAGCCACCAAAACTGGAGGCTGCCAAATCGCCAAAGGAGCCCGTCATGCCTAGCTTGGTCTGGGCCAAGGCTGCCAGCTTGTAGGTCAAAAGGACATCCGCTTGATGACCGTAATAGGTCAACAGGGCCTTGACTGTCGCAACAGTTACTGCCCCTGACGACCCCAGACCATACTTGGCACCTGAAGTCTGGTCATCCAGGTCAGACTGGACCGCTAGACTGTAAGTTCCATGACAAGCATAGCCCTTGGCTGTCAGATAGGCTTCGGTCACCTGCATGGCTGATTCAATCAGAGCATAGGGATGGTCATCTTGGATGAAAATCTCATTTTCCTTACGCTCCCAGGTCAGATAAAGGTCCGCCTTTTGGCTGGAATGAATACTGCCTTGGTCACTTGTTTCAATGGTGACGGTCAGGTACTGGTCAACCGCCGCAATCACCGCAGGATAACCGGCCTCAACAACTGCGTACTCCCCTGCTAGAAAGAGTTTTCCAGGTATCTTTACTTGTACTTTCATGCTACAAGCCCTTTTCAAACGCTGCTTGTGAGGTCTGCCACTCGTCTTCACTGAGGACGTAGGCAGCAGGACCAGGCTTGCTGGTGATAATTTTCTCTCTTGGGAAGACTTTGGCCAATTCAGCTACTAGCTCATCCATTTGACTTGCTCGGCAGAGGACCTTGACATTTGGTCCCGCATCCATGGTCATGTAGGCTGATAAGCCACTTGCCTCACGAACCTGACGGACGGCCTCTTGAGCCACCAGGCTATCGGCTGACCAGTAGGTAAAGGGTGGATTGGCAGAGAGCGTTGTTGCATGCATTTTCATGCCATTGTGCTCTGTAATCTGACCAAGTTTTTCAAAATCACGGCTGGCAATAGCTGCCTTGATGTCCACCAAGTCTTGCTTGGCTGTTTCTACCCAGGCTGAATAAAATGGCGAAGTAGCAACCGTGTGGTCCATTCCCTCTCGACTGGCAATCTTTTTCGGTCCGGTATTGACCGCCAAGACGACCATACCGATATCCCAATCCGCATCATCAATGGGGTGGGCCATCGAATCTTCCGAACCAATTCCCATATCCCACTCGACAAATCCACCAAATAGGCTGCGGGTGCTAGAGCCTGAGCCCCTACGAGCAAGGGTTGATAGGGTGGCTGGTGATAAATCTAAATCCAAGGCTGTCGCAGTTGCCAGAGCAAGTGCTGCGAAGGCTGATGCGGAGCTGGCCAAACCAGCTGCAGTCGGAACAAAATTTAGACTTTCCACTCGGGCAAATGCCCTTTCACCTATATATTCGCAAAACAAATCTAAAAATCGAGAAATTTTTAAAATTTCTTTTTCTTTTTGTAACATTCCGTTGAGATAGAACTCATCGGCAGTCAATTCTGAGTCAAAAACGACCTTGGTATCCGTATAAAATGCGTCAAGGGTCAGGGATAAACTAGAATTCATGGGTAGAAATAATTTCTTATCTCGTTTTCCCCAGTATTTAATCAAGGCAATATTGGTATGGGCACGGGCAATGCCTGTTTGTTTAGTCATTGGTTTCTCCTAAGTACTGTATCCAGGTTTGGCGGGCGCCTGCTTGGGTAAGAATTTGAGCAAGAGTTTGAGCATCTTGGCCTGTTCTAACAAGAGCAATCATGCAACCGCCTCTTCCACCACCGGTTAATTTGGCTCCGAGTGCTCCATTTTCTTGGGCAAGGCTGACGAGCTTATCCAAGCTGGGATCAGACACGCCTAATTCTTGCAGGAGGATATGGGCTTGGTTCATTCTGCTACCTAGAAGCTCTGCCTGGTCTGTGGCTAAATCTTCCTTGGCCTGTCGGGTCAAGTTGCCCAGTTCTTCTACTAGCTTGATAGCCTCTGGCTTTTTCTCCAACAAATCAGCCACGTCTGAAATGGCTTCTAAGGTGTTTCCCGTCACGCCTGTATCAGCCACTACCAAATGGGCATGGAGTTTCAGCTCCAAGGGCTCGATGGGCTGGTGCTTGATAAAAAAGACGGGGGACTTGCCGCTGGTGGTCGCCGCATCAATGCCCGAGGGATTGCCGTGAGCAATTTTTTCCGAAGACTGGACGATATCCCAGAGTTCGCTGTCGGTCAATTCTTTTTCATAGTATGCAAAGAGGGCGCGGGCAACGGCTACTGCCACCGCAGCACTAGACCCCATGCCTCGCTCGGCAGGAATGGTGGAGCTGATTTCGATGTGGATAGCAGGATCTGTCGGCGCGCCGATACGGTAGAGGGAAAAGCGGATGGCATGCTTGAGGCTTTCCCAGATTTTTGGCATCTTGTGAACCAGGCCTTCGTAAAAGTCACAAGCCACACTTAGAGCCTGACCCTGCGCCCTTACCTGAGCGGTAATTTCAACAGCAGAAAAAGGCATAGCAATTGCTGGCTGGCCATAGACAACCGAATGCTCGCCCATCAAAATGATTTTTCCATTTGCTTTTCCTACTACTGACATACTTTTCTCCTTACACAATCACTACTATTATACCATTTTTACATAAGAATAGAACACACGAAAACAGCCGACCGCAGTCGACTGTTCTCAGGAGATTATATGAAAAAGAAATTCGCTATTTCTAGCTTGAACATAGTATATAAGAACAAACTTAAGCGAAACTAAAAGATCTCTTAGTTTTTTCTAAAACGATTTCTCATACTTATTTTCTTAAAACTTGACGCGAAAACAGCCGACCGCAGTCGACTGTTTCCTGGAGATTATATGAAAAAAAATTCGCTAGTTCTAGCTTGAATATAGTATACAAGAACACACTTAAGCGAAACTGAAAGATTTCTTAGATTTTTCTAAAACGATTTCTCATACTTATTTTCTTAAAACTTGACGCGAAAACAGCCGACCGCAGTCGACTGTTCTCTGGAGATTATATGAAAAAGAAGGGCTATTTCTAGCTTGAACATAGTATACAAGAACAAACTTAAGTGAAACTGAAAGTTTTCTTAGATTTTTCTAAAGCGAGTTCTCATACTTATTTTCTTAAAACTTGATGCGAAAACAGCCGACCGCGGTCGACTGTTCTTTGGAGATTATATGAAAAAGAAATTCGCTATTTCTAGCTTGAATATAGTATATAGCTACAAACTTAAACGAAACTGAAAATTTTCTTAGCCTTATCTTAAATTGATTCTTGTTTTGAATACCTATACTGAAAAAATAGCACCCCTGCTCGGAAGGCATTATCTAAAATCGTTGCAATCCAAATGGCTGACAAACCGATTTTAAAAAATGTTACAAGTAAATAAGCTATGCCAATCCGCACTAGCCACATACCGATAGTTGTGGCATAAAAGGGTAATCTAGCATTTCCCAAACCTTGCCAAAGAGCTGTCATAATAAGAGTGCCAGCTGTAAAGGGAACTCCTAACATAGAATAGAGCAAAACTGTCTGGCTGGCCTGAACAACCTGTGATTCTTTTGAATATAAACTGATCAAAAATGGACCAGATAAATAGGTTGTAGCAGCTACCAGTAACATAAATAAGAGAGAGAGGAAAAAACTTCTTTTAAATATATCCTCAACCTCCGCCTGCTCCTGTCTATGCTTGGCTGTCAAGATAATAGTTGCCGTTGCGATTCCCATGGCTGGCATATAGTTAAACTGAGTGAGGGTTTCACCGATGGCGTTACCAGCCACAACCGCTGTACCTAAACCAGTAATCAAAGCGACAACAACCACATCTCCAGCCCGCATCATCAAACGTTCTCCGGTTGTTGGTAGGGCAAGACGAATGAGTTCTAAATCCCAAGACCAGGTCCATTTTTCAAAAGGGATAGACAGCTTTGCCCACAGCAGGAAACAACCGATTAGGCGTGACAAGATTGTCCCAAGTGCAACTCCTGCCACGCCAGCATGAAGCACAAAAACAGCGAAGGCTGAAAAAAGAACGTTCAACAAATTGGACAGGAGACTGATGTACATGGGGAACCGGGGTTGCCCCAAGGTTCGAAGCATGGCACCAAGACTCATCATCAAACCTAGAAAGAGAATCCCACCGCCAACCAAGATGAGATAAAGACCACCTGCTTGCGCAACAGCCACTTCAGCTCCCAAGCCTGACAGCAAGAACGGACCTGCCAAAACTGCAACAGCCCCTAAAACCAAGCTGACAAACAGGGTCACTTTTAGACTTTCACTAGCAAGGTAGCCCACCTTTTCAATCTTCCCCTGACCCAAAATCTGAGCCAGACGAGCTGAGATAGCCGCAGCTAAAGCGATAAAAATCGCTTGATAAACCGCCAAGATATTGTTGGCCAGAGACACTCCAGAAAGTGCTACAAGACCGATACTAGCCACTAAGTAAGAATCTACCATCCCCATCAGCATTTGGAGAATATTTTCAGCCATGGCTGGTAGGGCAATCCTTAGTATTTCTTTTGTATGCTTTTTCATAATCCCTTTTTCAATTGTTTACTATCGATGATTTTATCACAGACCGTCGCCAAGAGCTCCTCATCATGCGAGATGAGAAGGACCAGCTTCTTTTCTTTTTTCAACAAGGCCAGTACCCTAGCCAGTTCCTTCATCTGAGCCAGGTCCAATCCGCTAGAAGGCTCGTCAAAGATGAGGATATCCTTATCCGCCAATAAGCTGGCTACTATCATCACACGTTGCTGCTCACCGCCAGACAGGCTGACTGGGTGCCTGTCCAGCAAGTTATCCAAACGAAACCGACTGATCAGCTCCTCATCGAGTTGCTTGCCTTTCTGCCCTAGAGTCAATTCTCTGCGGACCTTTTCAGCAAAGAGTTGCAGGTGGACATCCTGCATGACAAAGGCTGTTTTTTCCAAACGCTTGCGGGCTGTTAGTTCTTTCCCCTGCCAAGAAATGCTGGCCTTCTTATCTTCTGCTAGTCCCACCAGATAGTTGGCCAGACTGGTTTTGCCAGAGCCATTTGGGCCAACTAGACCCACTACCTGACCTGGTGCCAGACAGAGTTGCTCTACCCGATAGAGAAAGTTACCAGCTGGGCTGACAGATAAGTTAGAAACAGACAAACCTTCTTGGTCAGACACAAACTGACTGGCCTGCTCTGCTATTGCCTCCCGATAAGGCGCCGCATCGTAGCACCGCAAGCCCATGTCTTGACGGCACTCCTCTGTCCGATGGAGAAAGTCGCTGGCTGGATAATCCGCCATCAGCTGCCCCTCCTGGAAGTAGAGGTAGCGGTCTGCCAAATCGCTCAGATAGGCCAAGAGGTGCTCGGCGATGATAATGGTCTTGCCTTCTTTTTTCAGTTTATGCAGGGCTTCTCGGACCTTGTGGACAGCCTCCTGGTCCAGATTGGCCGTTGGCTCGTCCAAGAGTAAGATGGGACTGCCCTGCATGGTCGCCGTTGCTAGAGCAATCAACTGCTTCTGACCACCTGACAGCTGAAAAATTGGCTTGTCATAGAAATCTTCCAGTTGAAAGAGACTATTGACCTCCTGCAAACGAGCTGCAATCTCTTCCGTAGAAAGCCCCTGATTTTCACAGGGAAAGACCAGCTCATGCAGGACTCGGGTATGGAAAAACTGGGTGGCTGGATTTTGAAAAACAGAGGCAACTTGATAGGACAGGTCCTCCACGCTGGCTTGTCTGATGTCCTGCCCCCAAATCTGCACCTGTCCTGTCACCTGAGCTGGATAATATTCTGGAATCAGACCATTGAGCAACTTGAGTAGGCTAGACTTACCGGAACCGCTGGGACCGCAAAGGACCACACACTGCCCAGCTGGAATGGTCAAGTCCGTGATCTGCAGAGCTGTCTTGCCCGCACCTGCATAGGTCACTTGGAGATGTTTTATCGTGATAGCCGTGTCCATAGAAGAAAGATCAGACAACATAGGCAAAGACTCCAATCTAGCCAAGTCCAACGCGACTTGACAAATTCACTGGGACGTCCATCCATAGCCATTCCCTTTGTCAAGGTTGCCACCGTCAAATCCTGGGCGGTTGCCAAGAGAGAAAGCATGAGGGGGACTAAAAAGTATTCCAGATAGCGTAGCGGTTGGACAAACAGAGCCCATCTGCCGAGAAATATTCCTCTGACCTTCAAGGAAGCCTGGATATGTCTGGCGTCCGACTTAATGGCTGGTAAAAAGCGAAACATGACACCCAAGGTCAAAAGGAAGGTTTCAGGCAACCGCCATTTCCGCAGGCCATGAATAAGGTCATAGCTGCTGGTGGTCATAAGAAGCAAATGCCCTGCCAGAAGCGGTGGCCAAATATATCCTATCACAACAAACAAGTGTGTCAACCAAGCTGGAAAGATTGACCAATAAGATAGCCCTAAAAAGAATCCGTAGCCAAGAAGTCCGACAACCGTCATCCTAGGCTTGCCAGAAAACCAGAAAAGCAGGCTCAGTCCAGAGACCAAGACTGCATTTTCCAGTCCGCTCAGCCGCATCCCATAGGTAAAACTGGTGAAGACGACCAAGAGAATCTTACTGCGTGCATCAAGTTTCATCCGACCAAACCTGAACGGTCAAAGTAGCGTTTGACCATATATTGTCCAAAGAGGCCGCTCAGACTAGCTGCCAGGATAATGGTAAAGGATAACCAGAGGACATTGGCAGGTGTAAAGTCCAGCATGACACGGGCCACATACTCTGCTGATTTACCACGGGCCAATAGACTAGCTTCATAGGCATCTCGCATGAACCACATGAGCAGAATCGGTCCTAAATTTCCAAAGGAGAATACAATATAACTAAGAAGATTGACCCATTTTTGTTTATAGTGACCAGCTTTTGCGATCAGTTCAGCTAGTAAGCCAAAGGTCAAGCTTGGCAGAAAGGCAGCTGTCATATAGCCAGATAGAAAGAAGAAGCAGGCCATGACCGCACCGACTAGACTAATAGAACCCGGCTTCCCAACCTTGGCAATCAAGAGCATATAGACTGGACCAGCTAAAAGAGCTGCTCCAGCTGGTGCATACATCATATTACCCGACCGATCAAAAGCCAAGCTCAATAAGGTTCCTAGACCAACACAAACAAAGTAGAGGGCAGCAAAAGCCCCTGTTACCATCAGATCTTTTACTTGTAATTTCTTCATTTATTTTTCCTTTACTAATTGCCCGGCTTCCAAACGGAAAATGGTATCCGCACAGGCCATGGTCGAACTTCTATGAGAAATCAAGAAGACCATGCCCTGACAATGTTCCTTAACCAGCTGGATAAAGCGGGCTTCATTGAGCGAATCTAGGTTACTAGTTGGCTCATCAAAGATATAGCAGTCCGCGTTTTTGAGCAGGGCCCGCATGAGTTCCAAGCGTTGCCCCTCTCCTGCTGAAAAGTCACTGGCTTCCACAAGCGTATCCAAGCCCTGCGGTGCTGCCAGAATCCGTTCTTTCATGTGGCATTTTTCTGCCAAGTCCATGATGGTTTCGTCCGACACATCTGTCCGACCCAAGACAAGATTTTCTCGAATGGTCTGGCGGAAGATTTGTGGCACCTGTGGTACATAGGCAAAGGAGCCCTGCAAATGGGCCTTATCTACCTGCCGACTATTCAAGCCAGACAGGCGGATTTGCCCTTGTTGCCAATCATACCACCGCATGATCAATTTCATCAAGGTGGTTTTTCCTGCACCGGACTCACCGACCAGACCAATTATGCCTCCCTGTTCAAACTGGACAGACAGGTTGCGATAGAGCCCTGTTTCTCGGTCATCATAGTCGAAGTCCAGTTGCTCGATAGCAATGTCCGTCACGCTGACCTCAACAAGCTCACCTGTTCGCTCTGCTTCTTTTTCATCCAAAAGAGCATAGATATTGCGACCAGCATTCATGGCTCGCTTGAAACCAAGAGGCAGACGGCTGAGCTCCAAGAAGGGAGCAAAGGAGCTAGTGAAAGAAACCAGCAGGGCTACTCCTGTTGCTAAGTCCAAACTCTGACTACCTACCAAGTCAAAGGTCAGCCAGGCAAAGCTCATGATCGACAAACCAACCACCAAAAAGGAAACAGCATACTGCATGAAGTTAGTTTGAGCGACCTTTCGCTCCTGACCATTGACCTCTTGGCTTTTCTGCGTCAGATTGGCAAAGCGTTCCTCTGTCTGCTGGAACTGCATGAGGTCCTTCATGCTCTTGAGACTTTCAATAAAGTAGGAAACATAGTCCTTGCGACTGGCATTTTGCTCCTTGAGCAAGGGCTGCAGCTGCTTGGCAAACTGATTTGGAATAGCAATAGCCAAAAGAGCATAGGTCACCAGAGCCAGCAAAGCCAAAACCCAGCTGGATAACCCAAAATAGACTGTCAAACCAAGAGCCACCAGAATCCCTGTACAAATCGGAGCAATGGTGTGGGCAAAGAAAACCTCCAAGGCCTCAATGTCCTCCCCAATCATCTTAAGCAGGCTACCGCTGTCCTGTCGATCCAATTTCCCAGGAGCCAGGGCCCTAAATTTTGCGAAAATCAAACGACGATAGGCCGCCAAGGTATGAAAGGCTACATAATGACCAAAGTAATGCTCACCATAGCGGAAGGCGCCACGTAAAAGAGCTAGGAGAATGAGGATTCCCAAGGTCCATAGCGGAGCAGGATTGCCAGTAAGGGCATTGAAAGCCAAATAGACCAGCATAACTGGAATAGCAATGGTCACCACCTGTCCCAAGACCGCAAAGCAAACCGCCACCGCAATCCGTGGCAAGAGGTGTTTCATGGACTGCAAGAGTCTCGGAATCAGCACACTTGTTGGCATTTCTTTCTTATCCATAAACTGCTTCCTCCAATTCTCTTTGTTGATCAACCAGCTGACCATAAGCCAGGCTAGTCTGATAAAGCGTGGCATGGTTGCCTGTCACAGCTCCCTCCGCAGACAAGAAGAGAATATCATCTGCCTGCTCCACCTGTTTCATCTTATGTGTAATAATAATAACAATCGCATCCTTGGCCACCAAGTTTATCAAATCGTAAATCAAGCCTTCATTGTCCTGATCGACGCTGGACGTCACCTCGTCAAAGATATAGAGCGAGCGTTTGGCCAAGACCGCACGGGCACAGATAACCTGCTGGCGTTGACCAGGCGACAAGAAAGCACCGTCATCGCCCACAATCGTGTCTAACCCGTCTGGCAAATGCTTAACAAACTGCAAGACCCCATGCTGATCTGCCCAAGCCAAGATGTCCTCCTTGGACCAATCACCAGCCATGCGTAAATTCTCATAGATTGACTGGTTGAGTAAGGTGGATTGACCAGATACATAGAGGACCTGTTCATTCAGAGACAACTGGCTGACAGTCGAAATCTCCTGCTCACCCAAGTAAATAGCTCCCTTATCCGCCCTCAAGCGTCCCAAGAGCAACTGGGCCAAGGTCGTTTTCCCCTGCCCTGACTCGCCCGCCAAGGCATAGACCTTTCCAGCTGTCATGGTCATAGAAATATCTTTTAAGACTGGCTTTTCTCCGTAGGCAAAGGCTAGATTTTCCAGTTTCAGACTGTCAAAAGCAGGCACATGGACAGAATCGATTTCCTGCTCCGCTGTCATACTGTCCAAGAAACCAAAGATGCGATCCGCCATCTTGGTATTCATCATAACCAAGTGCATACCGTAGCCCTGCTCCCGTATGGGTGCAAAAAACTCCGTCGCAATGAGGACAAAGAAGAGCACACTAAAGAGGGACAAATTGCCTGCCGCTAGGCTATTGACCGCCACAAAACCAGACAAGCCAATCCCCAAATACATGACCGCATCCATGTAGCCCACCGCTTGCAACTGAAAGCTGAGCAACTCCATGGTCGCATCGCGGAAGTCCTCGGCCTGTTCATTGAAGGTCTTTTCGTAGGTGGCTTCCGCCTGATAGGAATAGAGGGTGTTGAGGCCCTTGAGGTCGTCCAGGAAAAGATTGCCCACATCCATATAGGAACCCCAATAGCGATTCATAATCCGCTTGGACCGCTTCTGCATAGCGATAATGGAAATGGGAATTAGGGGCAAGGCCAAGATGAAAATGACTGCCCCCAGCGGGAAAATCAGAAAGACCAGCAAGAGAACTGTCGCACAGTTAAACTGGGTCCGCAAGGAAGATGCCATGTAGTAGGAATAGTAGGTATCCAGGCTATCAATTCCCTGTGAAGCGATGTTAAAGACATCCGCTGCTGTCGCTTTTGACTCAAACTGACCGTCCTTAGCCAAGAGAGCCTCAAAGAAAGACTGCTTGAGCGAATCCCGAGCAAACTGGGAACCCAATCCCTGCAAACGCTTGGCAATCAGGGCCACACCATATCCAAAGGCATTGAGCCCCAGCAAGATGAGGACAAACTGTACTAAATCAACCTGCCCGCCCTCATAGTAGGTCACAAAGCCCTTAGCAATCAGGTAAAAGGAAATAATCCGCATCAAAAACTGCACCCAGGATAGAAAGGCTGCCAAATAAACCAGCTTCATCTTGGGTTTGATGCGTTCTTTGAGTCGCTTCAAGAGGGCTTTTTTCTTTTCTCTGGAGATTTTCTCCTGTTCTTGTGCCATACGCCACCTCATCTACAAGTATTTACATCTAGTATACCATTCTTTGAATTATCTGTAAATTTTAATTTAAACAACAAAAAGAAAACAAACTGCCTGTTTTAAGCAGTTTGTCATAAGTCATTTTTTACTAAACACCCAAATAGCGTTCTACTTCAACCTGCATATCGGCAGCTGCAACGACGGTATTGTGGCGGACAGGTGCCGTTTCCAAGCCGTCCACAGCTGGTGGCAAGGCTACACCTGAAATCTCATGCAATTTTGCAAGGGCTTCAAAGTCAGACAAACCTGACTGGCCTGTCACAGCCTCAACCGCAACTACTGGGAACTTGTAAGGACTTGCTGTAGAAGCAATCACAGTCGGAGTTTGGTCCCCTGTTTGCTCCACATACTGTTTATAGACAGCTGAGGCAACAGCCGTATGTGGATCTTCAATGTAGTTTGACTCGTCATAGACACGCTTGATTTCCGCAGCGGTTTCTTCTTCTGTCGCAAAGGCGGCAGCAAAGAGAGAGAGGATATCCGCGTCAGCCCCTTGAATGTCATACTGACCAGCTGTGTTCAAGGCTTCCATGAGATCGGCTGTTTTGCCAGCGTCATTGCCAAATAGATGGAAAATCAAGCGCTCCAAGTTAGAGGACACCAAGATATCCATAGACGGACTAGTGGTCACGCGGAAGGTACGGTTCTTGTCGTAAACGCCTGTCGAGAAGAAGTCAGTCAAAACATTGTTGTCGTTGGACGCACAGATGAGCTTGCCAACTGGCAGACCGATTTGTTTGGCGTAATAAGCCGCCAAGATGTTACCGAAGTTACCTGTTGGAACGGTGAAGTTGACCTTATCGCCCGCCACAATCTCGCCAGTCTTAACCAGCTGAGCGTAGGCATAGACATAGTAAACAATCTGTGGCACCAAGCGGCCGATATTCATAGAGTTAGCAGATGAAAACTGGAGTTTCTTGGCCGCCAACTTGGCACGGAGGGCCTCATCATTGAACATATGTTTGACATTTGTCTGAGCATCGTCGAAGTTACCGTCAATAGCCACCACGTGCGTGTTGGCACCTGTCTGCGTAGTCATCTGCAACTCCTGAACCTTAGACACACCGTCGCGTGGGTAGAAGACGATGATTTGCGTGCCAGGGACATCCGCAAAGCCAGCCATAGCCGCCTTGCCCGTATCGCCTGAAGTCGCTGTCAAGATAACAATCTCATTTTCCAAACCATGCTTTTTCGCCGCAGTCGTCATCAAGTAAGGCAGGATGGACAGAGCCATATCCTTAAAGGCAATGGTTGATCCACGGAAAAGCTCCAAGTTGTACTGACCTTTTAGCTTAACCACTGGGGCAATAACTGGCGTGTCAAACTTGCTGTCATAGGCATTGTTGATACAGTAGTCCAGCTCGTCTGCCGTGAAATCATCCAAGAAAGCCGACAAAATCAGTTTAGCAACTTCTTGATAAGAAGCGTCTTTCAAAACAGAAAAATCCAAGTCAACTGTTGGAATGGAAATCGGTGTAAACAAACCACCATCTGTCGCCAAGCCCTGCAAAATCGCCTGACTAGCCGATACAGTATTTTGAACATCGCGTGTTGATTGATATACTAATGTCATGGTATCCCTCATAAAAAATCTATTTTTTCTATTCTACCACAAATTGACAGAAAATTGGGAAGATATGATGGAAAAGAAAGACTTTATCAGTAGTTTCCATACGATATTACTCTGTATTGCGTTCCAAGTCTGTCCATTCAAATAAAAATACCAGTCACCTAAATGGTAGACTGGTATAATTGAAAGTTTGGAGGCAATTTACCTATGGATGGTCCCTGGCCAACAGACCAAGTCACGATTTACTATACAAGCCTAAACTTGTTACCGAACTATTTCTAGTCCTAAGTCTTTCTAGGCAGATTGACGAAACTACCCAAACCATCAAGGAATGATTTGTACAACCAACACTTGTACGTTCATTTTGAAATCAGTTTTTCCTAAGAGAGTCAAGGCGGCGAAGACGACGGTTGAACTCAAGTTCACCTAGCCAAGCCAACGCAGAGTCTCGACGGAAAAATTATTTCAAACGGCCTGGTCGTTCTTTGTAGCCGTAATACGCATCCTCAATAATTTCTTGCATGTGGTCAACCATTGCTAGACGAGGGTTAGCTGGTGTACATTGGTCTTCGTAGGCAAGGAGAGCCAATTCACGAGAGTGTTCTTTGAGTTCTTTCTCGTCCACACCTTGCGCTTTCAAGTTCATTTGGATACCGATACGCTCACCGAGGTCATAAACAGCTTGTGCGTATGAAGCGACACCTTCCTCTGGTGTTGAAGCTGGAAGTCCTAGCATTTTCGCGATGTCTTGGTATTTCTCATCTGCTTTGTAGTAGTTGTACTTAGGCCATGTAGCTGTCTTAGCTGGACGAGTACCGTTGTAGCGGATAACGTATGGAAGCAAGATAGCATTTGTACGACCGTGAACTGTGTGGAAACGTCCACCAATCTTGTGGGCCATTGAGTGTGAAATACCCAAGAAGGCGTTGGCAAAGGCCATACCTGCAATAGTTGAAGCATTATGCATTTTCTCACGTGAGTGGAAGTCAGCATTCTTCACTGAGCTTTCAAGGTTTTCAAAGACAAGTTTAATGGCTTGAAGCGCAAGACCGTCTGTGAAGTCGTTGGCTACTGTTGATACGTATGCTTCTGTTGCGTGGGTCAATACGTCCATACCAGTATCAGCAGTAACATGGGCAGGTACTGTCAATACAAGCGCTGGGTCAACAATTGCCACAGTTGGTGTCAATGAGTAGTCAGCGATTGGGTACTTGCGGTTGTTTGCCTTATCAGAGATTACAGCAAATGGTGTTACTTCTGAACCTGTACCAGATGTTGTTGGAATCGCGATAAACTTAGATTTCTTACCAAGCTCTGGGAACTTGAAAGCACGTTTACGGATGTCCATGAATTTTTGGACTAGGTCATGGAAGTCAACAGTTGGTTGTTCGTAGAAGAGCCACATAACTTTGGCAGCATCCATTGGTGAACCACCACCAAGTGCGATGATTGTATCAGGTTTGAAGGTACGCATCAATTCTGTACCCTTGTAAACTGTTGTGATATCTGGATCTGGTTCAACGTCTGAGAAGATTTGGTAAACCACTTTATTACGACGAAGATCCAATTGTTCAATAATACGATCCAAGAAACCAAGTTCTACCATGGCATGGTCCGTAACGATCATCACACGTTCAACGTCACGACATTTTTGGAGGTATTGGATAGAATCACGTTCGAAGTATGTTTTAGAAGGAACTTTAAACCATTGCATATTATTTCTACGTCTTCCTACTTTCTTGATGTTGAGCAAGTTCATCGCACTTACGTTATCACTGATTGAGTTACGTCCATAAGAACCACAACCAAGTGTCAATGATGGCAAGAAGGCATTGTAAACATCACCGATACCACCGAAAGTAGATGGAGAGTTCCAGATAACACGAATCGCACGTACGATTGTACCAAATTCTTTGGCCAATTCCGCATCTTCTGTATGGATAGCTGCTGAGTGACCTAGACCATGGAATTCAACCATTTGACGAGCTGCTTCCAGACCTTCTTCACGGCCTTCAACTTTCAAGACCGCAATAACTGGTGACAATTTCTCACGAGTCAATGGTTCTTTTTCACCGATTTCAGCAACTTCAGCTGCCAAGATGTTAGTCCCTTCTGGAACTGAGAAACCAGCTTGTTCAGCAATCCATGCAGCTGGACGACCTACGATGTCCGCATTCAATTTGCCTTCTGCACAGTTCTTGCTATTGGCTTTTACACCGAAGCAGTACTCTTCGAGAAGGGCTTTTTCTTTCTTATTAACAAAGTAAGTTTTGTAAGATTTGAATTCAGCTACAAACTCGTCATACACTTCCTTATCAATGATTACTGCTTGCTCTGACGCGCAGACCATACCATTATCAAATGACTTAGACATGACGATATCATGAGCAGCTTGACGGATGTTTGCAGATTTTTCAACATAGGCAGGAACGTTACCGGCACCTACACCAAGAGCTGGTTTACCACAAGAGTAAGCTGCACGCACCATGGCGTTACCACCCGTTGCAAGAATTGTCGCAATACCGTCGTGCTTCATCAATTCAGAAGTTGCTTCCATAGATGGTTTTGTTACCCACTGGATACAGTTTTCTGGAGCACCAGCTGCCACAGCTGCTTCATAGACAACACGCGCTGCGTGAGCTGAAGACTCTTGAGCAGATGGATGGAAGGCAAAGACGATAGGGTTACGTGTTTTCAAAGCAATCAAGGCTTTGAAGATGGCAGTTGACGTTGGGTTAGTCGTTGGCGTGATACCACAGATAACACCAACTGGCTCAGCAATCAAGGTCAAGCCGGTTACATCATCTTCTTCGATGACACCAACTGTTTTTGTATGGCGCATATTGTTAACAACGTGCTCGCAGGCAAACAAGTTTTTAGTTGCCTTGTCTTCGAATACACCACGTTTGGTTTCTTCAAAAGCGTGCATTGCCAATTCACCGTGTTTGTCAAGAGCAGCTACCGAAGCCTTAGCTACAATGTAGTCTACCTCTTCTTGACCAAGTTTGCGGAACTCATCAAGAGCAACCAAACCTTTTTGAACAAGCTCATCAACGTGCTTGCGAGCTTCTGCTAATTTTTCTTCTGGTGATACAACTTTTTTATCAGCCATTGTGTTCCTCCAAATTTTCTTATTAACATTTTGTTAATTTTTTCACAATCTTATTCTACAACTTTTTATTTTATTTGTAAAGAGAATTTGTTATTTTTTTCACATTTTTTCTGTTTTATTTTTGAAAACGCTTTCTTTTTGTTTATCTGGAGTACATTTCAGAAAACTTTCTGAAATGTATCTGTTAACAGCTTCAAAAATAAACCTAAGACATAAAAATCTAACAACTAACCCCTTTGGTTTCTATTTTAACAAGAAAACGCTTACAAGTAAATGGCTTTTTATGAAAAAATTTCAGTAATTATCTGATTGTTTTCAAAAGCAGATACACTCCCCTCTCTTCTGATTTACTTGCATTTTCTTGTTTTATGTGATATTATTAACAAGAAAATATCTATATTAACACATCTAAAAAATGTGCTACAATAAATAGGAGGTCTGCCATGAAAGCAGTTGTCGTTAATCCAGAATCTACTGGTGTTGTCGTTGTTGAAAAAGAACTTCGTCCACTTGAAACTGGCGAAGCTCTGGTTCAGATTGAATATTGTGGTGTCTGCCATACTGACCTACACGTTGCTCAAGGTGATTTTGGCAAGGTCCCTGGCCGTGTTCTTGGGCATGAAGGGATTGGTGTCGTTACTGAAATCGCCCCTGATGTGACCAGCTTGAAGGTCGGCGACCGTGTCAGCGTTGCTTGGTTCTTCCAAGGTTGTGGTACTTGCGAATACTGTACTACTGGCCGTGAAACCCTCTGCCGTACAGTAAAAAATGCAGGCTACTCTGTTGACGGTGGTATGGCTGAGCAATGTATCGTAACAGCTGACTATGCGGTAAAAGTTCCAGAAGGTCTTGATCCAGCTCAAGCAAGTTCTATCACTTGTGCCGGCGTTACTTGTTATAAAGCTATTAAGGAAGCACACCTAGAACCAGGTCAATGGATTGTCATTTACGGTGCAGGTGGACTAGGCAACCTTGCAGTCCAATACGCTAAGAAAGTGTTCAATGCCCACGTTATCGCTGTAGACATCAATAATGACAAATTGGAATTAGCCAAAGAAGTCGGTGCAGATGTCATCATCAATGGTCTTGAAGTGGAAGACGTGCCTGGCTATATCAAGGAAGTAACTGGCGGCGGTGCCCACTCAACTGTCGTAACGGCTGTTTCTAAGGTTGCCTTCAACCAGGCTATTGACAGCGTTCGTGCAGGCGGTTATGTGGTTGCAGTCGGCCTCCCATCTGAATACATGGACCTCAGCATTGTGAAGACTGTACTAGATGGTATCAAGGTTGTCGGCTCTCTGGTTGGTACTCGTAAAGACCTAGAAGAAGCCTTCCACTTTGGTGCTATCGGTCTAGTTGTTCCAGTTGTTCAAAAACGCCCTGTAGAAGATGCAGAAGCCGTCTTTGATGAAATGGCTGCTGGTACTATCCAAGGCCGCATGGTACTTGACTTCTGCCACAGTCACTAATTTCTACTCTACTATAGTTAGAAGCGACTCATTAGAAGCGACTCAATTGTCGCTTCTTTTTTGCTTTTAGAACCAGAAAAAAGTAGCAGCCCTCGCTACTACTTGTCTAATTTTTCTAAAATACTTGCGAAATCTGTTTTTAAGATTTCCAAGCTTGTTTCAACTTGACTTCTAGTCTGGTTATTTTTTACCACAACCTGTCCGCTTCCCAGCTCGCTTCCACCAAGTGTGATAATGGTCTTGGCTCCAAAGACATCTGCTGACTTAAACTGGGCCTTGAGCTTGCGGTCCAGATAGTCGCGCTCTGCTCGGAAACCTTGTTTGCGGATAGCTTGAACAAGCTCAAGCGCTCCGCCATTGGCCTCCTGACCTAAAACTGCGATGTAGACATCCAACTGGGGGTCGAGAGGAAGCTCAATGCCTTGCTTTTCAAGGACGAGGATGAGGCGCTCAATCCCCATACCAAAGCCAAAAGCTGGCGTTTCTGGTCCGCCAAAGTAGGTCACCAATCCATCATAACGTCCACCGGCACAGATGGTCAGGTCATTGCCACCAACCTCTGTCATAAACTCAAAAATAGTGTGGTTGTAGTAGTCCAGACCGCGTACCATGTTAGTGTCAACGGTGTAAGCAATACCTAGGCTGTCCAGCATGGACTTGACTGCTTCAAAATGGGCTGTGCTTTCTTCGTCCAGATAGTCCAGGATAGACGGTGCATTTTCCACAGCGACCTTGTCTTCCTTTTCCTTGGAATCCAACACACGCAGGGGATTTTCTTCCAAACGGCGTTGGCTGTCCTTAGAAAGCTGGTCCTTGAGCGGTGTCAGGTAGTCAATCAAGGCCTGACGGTAGGCAGCACGGCTCTCAGGATTACCCAAACTATTGAGGTGGAGGCGGATACCTCTGATCCCCAACTCTCCAAAGAAGTGATAAGCCATGGCAATGGTTTCCACATCTGTTGCTGGGTTGCTAGAGCCAAAGCACTCAACACCAATCTGGTGGAACTGGCGCAGACGACCAGCTTGTGGGCGCTCGTAACGGAACATTGGACCCATGTAGTAGAACTTGGCAGGCTTTTGCACTTCTGGGGCAAAGAGCTTGTTCTCTACATAGGAGCGAACAACCGGTGCCGTCCCTTCTGGACGAAGAGTGATATGGCGGTCCCCCTTGTCATAGAAATCGTACATCTCCTTGGTCACAATGTCCGTTGTATCCCCAACTGAACGACTGATGACCTCGTAATGCTCGAAGATCGGTGTGCGAATTTCTGCATAATTGTACTGTTTGAAAATGTTCCTAGCAAAATGTTCGACATACTGCCACTTGGCAGAATCCTGTGGTAGTAAATCCTGGGTTCCTTTTGGTTTTTGAAGTTTCATGGGCTTTCTCATTTCTCTATATCTTGCCCCTTATTTTATCATATTTTAGTCTTTTTTGGAAATGGCAGAGCAGACAAAAGGGAGTGGGAAAGAACTCGACCATTCATAGAAGAGTTCGTCAACAAGTCCTTATTTCTAATTGTTGAGCTGAAACAGTCTATCCCCAGACTGTTTCACTCCCACCCCCGTGTAGCTCCAACAGTCAGAGTAGGGACTGTTGGAGGTTGGGAATAGGGCGAACAGAGTTCGCATCAGTCGTATAGGTCAGATTTGGAGTGTAAAACACGAACAAATCTGCCAATCAACCACTGCGCTGAGATGTTGACACTAACTTTGAGAAGCGGTGCTGGGCTTGAGCCCAGCCTCCTCGTTTTAAAAAACTATTTCTTATCCACAATCTGGAAATTCAAGTCGCTCACTTCTATCTCAACCTCAAGTTTTTCTTCGGAGTTGAGATTGAGGAGGTTTTCTAAAGCCGTTTCTGCAAAAGCCGCGACTTTTTCCTTACGTTCTGCATTATTCAAGACATCCTCACTTGTCTTGTATATGGCTTCTTGGGATTTATCATTTAAAAATTCCTGAGCCTTTTGCCCTGCAGTAAATACATCCACCGCCTTATCGACAAGACCATTGCTATTATTGCTGATTTTGATTTGACCATGCTGCTGAGAATCAACTTCGACAAGGACAGGCTGCTTGAATGTCAAGGTGTTGTTTTGAATGTGAACATCTGACTGCTCAATTCCTTCCAAGACCAGTTTGAACTCTGTCTGCACAGGAATATCTACAGACATTTCCCGCCCAACAAAGAGCTTGGTAAGGGGCTCTGTCCAGTCTGGCCATTCCTTTAATTTGTTGTTTTCAAAGGTCTGAGGGGCAGTGGTTGCTACCTCAGCTCCTGCCACAACCAGCTTGCTTTCCGCTTCAAACTTCTTGATAACAAATTCATACTGAACCTTGTGGGTCCCTTGGAACCAGGCAAAAATACTATTTCTAAGCCAAAAGATACCTAGACCTAAAACCAGCAATAAGACCAAAAGGCTAGCCAACTTTTTCGCGAAAAACTTCCCAACTGTTTTCATACAGTTCTCCTTCATATTTGAATTATCGGAACTTGTCCTACAACCATTATATATATATATGCTGTCAAGTATTTTTTGCATTTTTTTGATTATTTTAGCAAAGTTAGAGAATTTCTGCTCACAGGAAGTATTCGAGGCAAAAATTTTTAAAAAAATCTGTCAAGTAACTTTACTTTACAAAAAACTTTTGTTATACTGTTAAAGTTGACGAAAGTCATACGCACTATTTTAGATTGAAAAAGGGCTGTGCCCTTATATTTAACGGAGGAAAAAAGAAATGGCAGTACCTGCACGTCGCACTTCAAAAGCGAAGAAAAACAAACGTCGTACTCACTATAAAGTAGCAGCTCCAACTGTGAAATTTGATGAAACTACTGGAGATTACTCACGTTCTCACCGTGTATCTTTGAAAGGATACTACAAAGGACGTAAAATCGCTAAGGCTGCTTCAGCTGAATAATAGAAGGGAGATACCATGCGCGTAAATATTACACTTGAACACAAAGAATCTGGTGAGCGTTTGTACCTTACTTCAAAAAACAAACGTAACACTCCAGACCGTCTTCAATTGAAAAAATACTCACCAAAATTGCGTAAGCACGTTATTTTTACTGAGGTGAAATAGGGATTCACTACACGTCAATAGACAGTAGAAACCCTGATTTTATGCGATTTTTGAAAGATGAACTTTCATTACATTGCAGTACAAATCAGTCGAATCACTACCTTTTTTGAAATAAGTTTTTGATTCGGATAAGTAGTAAAACCCACTGGCTCATTAAGTCAGTGGTTTTTTGAGTGATTAGAAAGAAGTGAAGTTACGGATTAACAAGATCTACAATGATAATTTCTGGGCGATTAAAGAATCTTGGTACTCGTGTAGATTCTTTGGCCAGACCCCTGCTTACAATAAAATACGAATTTTCAACTTCATATAAACCACCTGCATATTTTGGAAGAAAACCTTGATTAGGCGCAAATACACCATTAACCAAATAAGGCACTCTCCATTGTCCTCCATGCGCATGACCAGATAACACTAAGTCAAATCCATACTTTTGATATGTATCAATTAGTTCTGGCCGGTGCGCTAGTAAAACTTGGAAGTCAGTGCTTATTTGCTTCCCTTTTATGTCTTCAAGTTGGTCTAGCAAACTCTCACTAGTATCATACTTTTGAAAATATTCAGGATCATCAATGCCTGAAATAGTGATGGATTGCCCCCTTACATCAACTCTACTACTATTTCCAGATAATACAACCACATTCTGTTGTCGCAGATGTTCTAGCATCTGTTCATATCGATTACTCCATATTTCATGATTACCTGACACATAGTAAGTATGATTAAATTTACTTAGCCCGCTCAACAATTCTAGAGTTTTTCTGTCAGAAAGTTCATCATCAAAAATATCTCCACCTAATAAAATGATATCTGGCTCTTCTTTCTCTAATGTTTCCAAGATTTGTATCTGATTTTTACCGTAATTTGATGAGTGTAAATCAGTAATTAGAGCAAGTCTGATTAGCTGAGATATTTTGGGACTAACAAGCCTGTAATGAGTTACTTGAAGCCGACTGTCAAAACCTAAAGCAAGAAAAATTAGGATACAAATAAAAACAAACCATCGTGGCTTAATATTTTTTAGTTTTTTCATTATTCGAACTATTTTACCAAATTTCTGTAACGACCAAACATTTTCAAAAGGTTACTCAATAATAATATCAAAATGTTTTTTATCAACTTCTTTTGGAGCAACATAGCTAATACTTCGTTTGGCATTGAATATGTCAGATTCTTCCAGTGATGTAGAAAGTCCGCTCCATGGTTCTAATGCGATAAAGGGACTCTGATTTGTAGTTGACCAAATCACTAAATATGGAAAATCATCAAATGCAATCGAAAGTTTCTTCTGATGATTTTTTGATTTCAAGGTTACCTTTCGTGATGCTAACTGATCCAATGTTATGGCATCATGCTCAAATAATTGATAGGACAAGTCCAAGGTTTTTTGATTTTCCAAGAATGGCCGGCGGTCTCGCAGATCAAGTAAGCCAGTTTCTGGAAAACTTCTAGGTACTGTACAAGATTCTACTTTTTCAAATTCTAAATAATAGTCTTCATAACTCTCACCATCCAACAAGGGACAATTAAAACCTGGGTGACCCCCAATAAAGTAAGGTAGCTTTCTATGTCCTTCAAGATTTTTCACCCGATATTCTGTCCGAATTGTATTGCCATGTAGTGAGTAGTTAATGGAAAGTTCAAATTCAAATGGGTAATTTTTTACGGTTTCTTCATTTGATGAAATAGAAAATTCCAAAGAGTTTTCAGTACTATTTACATTTTTGAACATCATTTTTCTCACAAGTCCATGCCTTGGAATTGTGCCAGTAAATGTCGGTCTTTCTGCAGGTTCATAGATAGCCCAATCATTTCGTAAACTTCCACAAATCGGAAATAGAACTGGTGCTTGACCGCTCCAATAGGTCGGATCACCTTGCCAAAGATATTCGATACCATCCTTGTCTTTAATAGAAATAATTTGTCCACCTAATTCAGAAAATTGTACTGTTAAGTTCTCATTTTTTAATTCGAGCATAAAAACTGCCTCCCTTATATGAAAACAAGGATGCTAACTTGAGCTAGGCATCCTTGTATTAGTTTTATTCAATAACCTGTGTTTCTGCTACTTTTTTATACCAATATGCACTTTTCTTTGGATAGCGTTCTTGGGTCTCAAAGTCAACATAAAACAAACCATATCGTTTCTCGTATCCATTTGACCAAGAAAATACATCCATCAAGGACCAGATGAAATAACCTTTAACGTTGGCACCATCTGAGATAGCATCTGAAATCACTTCTAAATGCTTTTTCACGTAGTCGATTCGACCATCGTCATAGACTGTTCCATCTACAAACTCATCTTTATAGCCTAGGCCGTTTTCAGTGATGTAGATTTTCTTATAGTTTGGATAGTCATTTTTCACACGCATGATTTGATCATAAAGACCTTGTGGGTAGATAATCCAATCCCAATCCGTTTTCGGAATATCGACTGGAGATTCTCTACGACCAACTCCCTTGATTTGATACTTAGAACTTCCCTTTTCACCTTTACCATTATGGATAATTTCAGTTTCTCCATCATGAGCTCTCATCCAATCACTCATATAGTAATTGATACCCAAGAAGTCGTTCAAATCTTTTGCGGCATCTAAGGCAGCGAAATCTTCATCACGAAGGTCTAATTCCCCGCCATTTACTTTCAGAATATGTCGAACGCCTTCAAGCGTTTTTTCAGAATAGTAACCCAAGTATGTAGCATCGAGGATAAATTTATTATGAATAATATCTTCTAGCTCCGCTGCACGAACATCGTCAGGGTTGCTTGGATCATAAGGATATTTCGTTGGCAATGCGTGTACAACACCAATTTCTCCACTATAACCAGCATCCTTGTATAGCTTAACCGCCTTAGCATGTGAAACCATCATATTGTGGTGAGATTGGAATACCTTAGCTAAGTCATACTGAATCCCTGGTGGGAACTTCCCAACTAGGTATTGCCCATCACCAATTGGACCGATTTCATTAAAGGTTGTCCAGTAATTAACTTCAGGGAATTCTTTGAAGCAAAACGCTGCGTAATTGACGAAGTGTTCAATGTTATCTCGATTCAGAAAGTCACCATTAGAATGTAGCGTTTCTGGTGTATCAAAATGGTGAAGCGTTACAAATGGTTCTACGCGACGTTTATGGCATTCCGCAAATAATTTATGGTAATACTCTACTCCCTTTGGATTCACTTCTCCAAAGCCTGTTGGGAAAATACGAGACCACGCAATTGAAATACGAATGCCATTCACACCAAACTGTTCACTTAGTTCTAAATCAACTGGATAACGATTATAAAAATCAGAAGCTGGTTCCGCAGTGTACCAGTAATTATCTTCTAGATACTTGTCCCACGCAACACGACCTTTTCCATCCGTCTGTGTAGCACCCTCTGCTTGATATGCAGCAGTTGCTCCACCAAATATAAAATCTTTCGGTAATGTTTTAACCATATGCCTACCTTCTTCTATCAAAAATAAATATAGGGGTAGGAGTTGGAGATTTCACTCCCACCCCCTTTGATTAAAACTGTTGTTTGACAAAGTCAAGAGCACCTTGACCATCACGAGTGAGTTTAATGTATTGAGCCCCTTCAGTTTTGGCAAGTTTAATACCCAATGCATCGGTTTCTTGTTTAATGTCATCGTAGTTTGATGCTACTTGAGGTGCAAGGATGACTAATTGATACTCTGGCAAAATCTCACGGTGTGCCCCATAACTTCCTGCTGTAGCTGTAACTGGAACACCATATTCTTTTGCAGCTTTAGTTAGAGCGTTGGCAAGTAATCCACTTGTACCACCCCCTGCACAAAGTACCAAAACATTTGTTTGTTCAGAAATTTCGGTGTCGACTGCAGCTTTTTCAAGAATAGCATCCGCTTTGGCAGTATTGAAATTAGCTGCTACTTTCTCTTTCAAGCTATTTTCAACTTTCCCTGATTGTTCTTCAGCAAGAATTTGCTCATCGTAAACTTTCAAGAATGGATAATAGATAAGTACATCGACAACTACCAATAAGATAGCTAGTGCAAAGGCAAGTGGAGCAAAGTTTGTCCCCATTACAATCCCCAATGGTCCTGGAGTTGTCCATGGCAAGTTAACGCTGAAGCTGTTCATTTTTAGCGTATCAACAAAGAATTTAAAAATCCATACGTTAGCAATTGGAGCTAAAATGAATGGAACAAAGAATACTGGGTTGAGTACAAGTGGTGCACCGAACAAGATCGGTTCATTTACACCAAAGAAAGTTGGAACAACTGAAGCACGTCCAATTGCTTTATTTCGTTTAGACTTAGTCAACCACATAAACATGAATGGCACAACCAAGGTAGCACCTGTACCACCCATTGTCACGATAAACATTTGAGTACCTGAAGTCAGGATTTTGTCCGCATGTTGACCCGCCTGTAGAAGCTGGAAGTTGGTTTCAATATTGGCATAAGTAATGGCTGCAATTGCTGGTTCCACAATAGATGGGCCATGAATCCCTACAAACCAGAACAAAGCATAGGCACCAAAGATAATTGTAATACCAACATAACCATCTGCGGCTGTAAATAGAGGCTCAAATAATTTCAGAATCGCCTCAGCAACGTTTGTTCCAAGGAATTGACGTGTCACAAGATCAATTCCATACAAGACAAAGATAGATAATGCATATGGAATTACATCTTTAAATGCCTGGGATACGTTCGGTGGAACTTCGTCTGGCATACGAATGGTGACATTGTTTTTCACACAGACCTTATAGATATTAACCGTAATGAAGGCTGCTAGAAAGGCTGTCAAAAGTCCCTTTGTTCCCATGTAACCATTGGCAAATCCACCTTCAATACCATCAGAAGCCAGTAATAAGAAACCTGAAATTGAGGCAATCATGGTTGAAATGAAGTTAATCTGATTGGTTTTTGGCAATTGACGGTTAAACGCATCTGTCAAAGATTTTGCGGTCGTTCCTGCAACTAAGACAGCTACAATACCCATTGTATAACCGTAAGGTTTCATGATAGCCGCAACTACTTCATCAGACCAAGTAAATCCAAAGATATTAGGCACGAAAGCCACCAATAGGAAGATACTTGAGAACAAGATAACCGGCATGGCAGCGATAAAACCATCACGGATAGCCCTTAAATAAGGGTTTCTCGAAATCTTTTCAAAGAAAGGCTTCCCTTTCTCAATGAATTCAATCAATTTATTCATTACTTATCACCTCGTTTGTAAAGTTCAATCATATGACTCATCATATCTTTCAATAATAATGTGGTCATGAGATGGTCTTGACCATGCATGAGCGTCACACTAAAGGCTAAATCCTCACCAGCCGCTTCTTTCTGCAACAAACTTGTCTGAGCATGGTGGGCTTCAACAATACAAGCATTGGCAGCTTCAACTAGTTCTTCTGCTTTTGCATAATCACCTTTTTGAGCAGCAGCTAGTGCCTCCATCAAACGAGAACGAGCATCACCAGCGAACGCAACAATCTCAAAACCTAATAACGTAATTTCTTCTCTGTTCATAACATGAACCTCCTATTTTTTATGTACTCAATGGAAATACCATTCAGACTAGGCGACGAAAACGTAGATAGAACTAAAGTTCATCAAGTTGAGGCAACAACGTCTGAATTGGATTTACGAAGAGTATGATTTACAATAACCGTTGAATATGTAACACAATATAGAACCTTTCACTATCATTTACTGGCTCATCAACCAATGATGTAATCATCTCAAAAATCTGACTTCCAACCTGATGGGCTCTTGGATTCTGGAGCTTGATGTACTGTTCCAAACTAGCAATCGATTCATTTGACTGATGGGATCTATCTAAGTAATTCAGAAAATAGGACAAATGAATCATAAAGCGATCATAAAAATTGCTATTTTCTTTTGTGCGTTTAATCCCATTCACTATCAAAATTTGTTCAACCTCAGCAATAATTTTCTTACTGATGTCATGTTCTTCACTAGTTGGATGAATTGTTTCACCTTTTGCATTGATTAAGTGAAGTGCAATTTTACCAATCTCATCATTTGGAAAATCATTTAGCAACTTTTCACGAAACATAGCTAAGGCTTCACGCGCCATTTTATATTCCAATGGATATTCGGCTGAAATATTGGGTAGCCTACTTTCTTGATAAGTATTCTTTAAAACCGCCTGATATGCACAATAAATATGATCTGTCAGTGTCACATATAGATATTCTTGTACAGGGTAATGATAAGTTTCTACCAGATGATTAATAACCGTGTAGGTTGCCGAAATAAAATCTAAGGGAATATCTTTTAACAAGGTTAGAAAATTTTCTTTGGCTTCATCATTTTTCAGTGAAAAAATATTTTCTATCTTGTCCTTAACAATTAAATCCCCTTTCTTCTTTTGAAAGGTTATACCTAATCCCATCACGACTGCCTGTTCCCCATGTTCATTTTTCACCAGGGCAGCGTTATTATTTAGTGACTGTATAATCCTAAACATATATCCCTCCTATATTTTTAAGCAAAAAAGACTACAAACAAACTGAGAATATCCTACTCTCAAATCCATTTGTAGTCTTGCCTAATCGAATTAGTTACAATCCACTCTATTCTTGCTGATGAGATTATTATAGCATATTCTCAGAAAATGTAAACCCTTTCTTTTAAGAAAATGGTTATTTTTCAATTATTTTTCTAGCCAAGAAGTTGCTGTTTGAGACAAGACTGCATCAAGCCCCTCAATATTTTCACGACCAACAGTACGTAACCATTCACGCGCAGCTTCTTCGCCTTGTTCAATATAGACTGGCACAACACCCGCCCACGTTGCACGACCGCAGAGAACACCGTTAAATTTAGCACCTGCTTCATGTGCAAACACTAGTGTATCTTGGAAGAGTTTAGCTGAAACACCTGCACTTAGATAAATATAAGGCAAATGAGTTGATGCTTCTTGTTGACGGAAATATTCAGCTGCTTCTTCTTTTGTATAGACGACTTCCCCTGTTCCAAAGTCTTCTACAAAATTCATGTTTACAGGTACTTCTACCTTGAGAACATCTACTCCAAAACGTTCATCCGAAAAGACTTTCATGGCTTCATTTACTTTTCGAGGTTTGACTTTTGCAAATTCCACACTGGCATTGTCTTCAATCGTTTCATCATAGCTCAAAATTTCCAAGAAGAATGGTAAACCTTCAGCCTGACATTCTGAACCCAAGCGTTCAATATAGGCCTGTTTTTGAAGGTTGACATATGGATCACCATCAACGTCATAGTAGAGTAGAAACTTAATCGCATCTGCCCCTTCTTCTTTTAGTCGTTTTACAGACCACTCTACTAGGCAATCTGGTAATCGACTAGTAGAGCTGGTATCATAGCCAGTTTTTTCATAAGCCAAAAGCAAACCGCACTGTTCGTCACGGGCGCGTGATGCTGGCAAACCAAATTCAGGATCTAACAGAATTGAGGAAGAAAATTGTGTTAATTCCTCTGAAACTAGTTTCTTTAGTTCTTCCATCTGCTCCACAGTAGGTTCTTCTGCCTGATGTTTTGCCATCATTTTTTTCAGGGCTCCACGTTGGTCGAAAGCTAAAGCTGAAATAATACCTGCTTCATTGCTTACTTTTTCCATGTATTTTCTTTTATCTGCTGTTGCTACCATATTATACCTCTTCGACTTCGATTTGAGAATACAACGATTCTGCATTTTCTAAATTGACGTAACCCGTCTGTTCTTCCTGGGCATTTAGCATGCCCAAAACATTAGCATTTTTTAATAATTCTGCTTCAGGTAAAGCATGTACCAAACCTGCTGCAATACCTGCAACAGTTGAATCTCCTGATCCTACTGGATTGACGACTTTGATTTTTGGAATTTTCACACGATAGAACTTGTCATTGTGCTTGGCAAAAGCCCCCTGTGCCCCTAATGAGACGACTATCCAATCAATTCCTTGGAAAAGTTGACCAGACAAAACTGATTTCAACTCTTGAATATCATCAGTAACTTCTTTACCAATCAGTTGTGATAACTCTTCTGTATTCGGCTTAATAACTGTCGGCTTCTGTTGGCTTTCTAAAACGTTTTTCAGCGCCTCACCAGAACAATCCAAAACAACAGCTACACCGAATTTTTTACAAAGTTCTACAATCTCAACATAATAATTGCTAGCAAGTCCCTTAGGCAAACTTCCTGAAATAACAACAACATCTACATTGTTCAGAATGATTTCAAGGTGTTCAATAAAATTCAAGGCTTCATGTTCTTGAATAGTTGGTCCTTGTTCTAAAATCTCCGTCTGTTTGCCATCATGAAGAACCGCAATACAGTTACGTGTTTCGCTCCCAATTTCCACAAAGGAATTTTTAATATCATTTCGAGTGAGTTGTTTCTTTACATAACTTCCAGTCTCACCGCCAATAAAGCCTGTTGCTACAACATCTTCACCGATTTGTTTCAAAACTCGTGTGACATTGAGCCCCTTGCCTCCAGCTGTTTTTTGAACTTTTTCTACTCGATTAACCGTATCTAAATGAAAGGTATCTAATTGATAGGCAATATCAACTGACGGATTTAAAGTGATCGTCAAAATCATGTGAGCCTCCTAGTCGTGGTATTCTCCACGATCCCACTTTTCAAGAAATTCCGTAAAGAACTCTGGATTAGCCTGCTCTTGATTGAGCGTTTCAACTGCAGCAATCTTTTCAATCAAACGTTTGTTTGCTTCAGTTGGTTTGTATTCTGCTTTAATGAAGGCTTCAATGATGTCGCACATGAGCAACTCACCTGTAATCTTTCCTCCAAAACCAATGACGTTGGCATTTAACTCTTCTTTTGCATAAAGTGCAGAGGTCATATCACGAACCAGGGCTGAGCGAACGCCAGGTACCTTGTTTACAGCATTGTTGATTCCAACACCTGTTCCACAAATACAAATTCCCAAATCTGCTTGTCCGCTTGCAACAGCTTCACCAACTTTTTTACCAAAGATTGGGTAATGAGTACGAACATTGTCATAAGTCCCAAAGTCCAACACTTCATATCCTTGATTTTTCAAATAATCTACCACAGCGATTTTTTCATAGGTTACAATGTGGTCACAACCGATTGCAATTTTCATCTCTTATTCTCCTTTGTTTACAACAATTAGCACATTTTATTTAGCATATCGACACGAATTTGGTGACGGCCGCCATCATACTCACCTTCAACAAATCCTTTAACGATATTTTTAGCAATTCCTTCTCCTACAATCTCACTACCGATTGTAATAATACGCGAATTGTTGTGTCCTCTTGTCATATAGGCAGAGCGTTCGTCTGAAACTTCTGCAGCGATCATGCCTTTAACTTTAGTTGCGGTCATAAATGGACCAACTCCATAAGCATCAATCACAATGCCAAGATTTCCTTCCTCTTGATTAACTTCTGCAACTACTGTCAAAGTTGTATCAACAAAATCACTTCCATCACTGACATCTTTAAAGTCATATGATTTTTCTAGCAAATAATCTTTAATAACGTCTTTTAGTTTTGAACCCGCTGGATCAGCACCGATAATGATTGTCATAACCTATCTCCTAACAAAAATAGAAAGTTGTAGCCATATTTGGCAGAAAATCTTTGTTTTGCAAAACTTAGAAAAAGCGTTTTCGCTTTTTATGTTTAAATTATACAACCAAACAAACATAAAGTCAACACATTTTGTTTTATTTTTGTTTATTTTTTTCGTATACAAACAAAAAACCAACATTTCACTGTTGGTTTTAATAACTTTATGATTTTGTAGTGATAATTTCGATGTGCTTACTTAATAATTGGTAATTTTCATCCTTTGCATTCATATCTGTCACTAGGGCGGTTACATCATTCAAATCACAAAAGGAAGTAAAATCATCTTTTCCAATTTTTGAGGTATCCAGCAGTAGATATTTTTCTAAAGAATGTTTAATAGCAATATTTTGCGTATAGGCTTCGGCTAGGGTAGAGGTCATGACATCAGTTCCCTTAAGTCCGTTACCTGAAAAGAAAATCTTGCTGAATCGCATTTTTTCTAAACTTGTATTGGTAATTTCTCCTACAAAAGATTCTGTCACTTGACGATATTCTCCCCCCAAGAGAAAGACTTGAAACTCCTCGGTCTTTTTTTGAGATAGGATGGTAAAAACAGGCATACAGTTTGTGATGACTGTTAGGCGAGGATTTTTAATGGCCTCAGCCAGAAAGGCCACTGTTGTTCCTGGGCCTAAGAACACCGTGTCTCCATCTTCTATCAGTTGTGCTGCTCTTTCCGCTATCTCTTGCTTGGCTTCCTTATTCTGAATGTGTTTCTCAGAATGGGAATATTCCCGATATTGAAAAGCCTTATTACTTCTAGCACCGCCGTGAATTTTTGTTAAGACACCTTGCTCTTCCAATTCAATAAAATCACGTCGAACAGTCATATCAGTAACATTTAGCAATTCTACTATCTCAGAAATTCGAACTGTGCCTTTTTTGTTTACCAATCGTGTAATTTCTTCTAGTCGTTCTCGTTTATTCATGTTTAATCCTTTGTTGTTTTTTTACATTATATCAAAAATAAACAAGAATATGTTGGAATTTTGAACATTTGTTCAATATAATCAGTACATCCCCACCATCATATTAGACACGGCACTGCTTAATAGCTTCCTTTCAGGTCTTTGAGAGCTCAGATATTGTATCCACAATATCCACAAAATCAAATCGCCAGCCATTTAAACCCTGCCAGTTTTAACAGCTAACGATAAGATAACTTAGTGGCTTCGCCCCCAAACTCCCAATGAAAAATCATGGATTGATTTTCTTCGGAATGAAATTAGGATAATAGATATGATTTGGAAAAGGTATCACATTGTTGAAGAGAGAGTAAGAAAAAAGAGAGCTTAATGCTCTCTCATATGAAAATTTGGACTACGTTAAATATTGAATCTCACCAAAAATACTTTCGATATTTTCTAATATATCTTCTTGTATAGCAGAAATATAGATCACATGAAGATTTATCTTTGCTCTTGAGCACGCTACATAAAGTAAATTACGAATTTCTTGAAATCTATTATCCTCAAAAGTTGTAGAATTATAATTTTTAAAAAAATATTTACAATAATCAATTTTTCTAGCAAATTTGTCTTGCAGTACTACAACTACATTATCAAATTCAAGGCCTTTTGAACCATGTAATGTATAATAGCTAATTCCCTTATTTTTTAAGTCATCAAAAATATAATTATACCACTTGATAAATTGAGAAACATCTAGGTTAAAAAATTCATCAATAACTGACATTTCTCTCTCTATTTCCTCCTCTGAATCCTGGAAATAATAAAAATAATCATAGGCACGATTCTTTATGTTCAATAAAATGTTATCTACAGTATCATCTATTGCGAATATTTTTCTTAAAATATCTTCACCTGATATTCGTCCTAGAATATTAACAATGTCATCAAGACATTCACTAACTGTCAGTGTTGAAAGGTTAATTTTTCTTGAGCTACTAATAAATTGTTTCATCTCTGCAAATGTGAGTGTTGATTTATAAGAAGTTAAAAACTGGACAATCTCTCGAACTGTTGAATTATCGTCTCCTGCCTTTAGAATAAAGTCTATGAAAGTTAATATTTCTCTTAAAAACCATCCCATGTGTTGTAAGTTCTGCTGTAAAAATTCATTAGTCACATTTTCATAGCTAGTACCACTAAATCTAGGAAATTTTTTCAAAACTGACAATAATTCATCAAATCCTCGGGCCTTTGAAATATCATCATTTTTCATTAGTAGACAAGATGTATTATTAGTCAGGCTATTTTCCTGTAAAAAAGTATTTAAACTAAAATCTTCTCCAGCTATGTAAAAATTATAGGATCCATTATCAAAATCACTATATATAGATTGTTGACCAAAATTGTCATTCCTAATTTTTTCAATCAACTCTACTATTTGCTTAGAAGAACGACGATTGAAGATTTTCTCAATACTCTTATATTCTTCTTTTTTTGGCAGAACACCTATTCCTGAACCATAAATATTTTGTAAGGAATCACCAAAAAATCCCACTACTAAGTTTTTCTTAGAATTTGAATATTCCCTGACACTATTGATAATAGCAACAACCTTTTCATCTGTATCTTGATACTCATCAACTAAGATATACGGATATCTATCTGAAAATAGTCTCTTTAACAAATTATGACTCGTAATAATATTTTTACAATAAAGCAATAATGTATCATGACTAATTACATAATTCTCAAGCTTATCTTTATTTCGAATTGGATTATAGATTATTTTTCTGGATTTCTTATTCTCGATTTCCATTAGTGCTATTTCTAATCTATACTTATTATTAATATGACTAACTAGACTACGAAACTTAGAAATATTATTTAACAAACCATCTTTTTCAAAATAATCACTATAAGCTAGAATTGCTGCTTTAAAATCAACTTCAGGACTACTAGGTGTATTGTAGAAAACTTTCAAAAAGTCCTCATTACAGATAACTTTTTGAAACTCAATCTGATTCACATGACTGGATAGCGAATTTTCACTTATCTTCTGTTCAATTTCATCAAGTTCCTCTTTAATTTTTTTCTCATGTTCTAGTGTCAGCAATTCTTGTTGGATTGCAATAAATCCCCAAAGAAATTCATGAATTGTAGAAACTATCACCGAAGAATTTTTTCCAATCCTATCAAGAATCTCATTTTTTGCAGCATTAGTATAAGTGATACATAAGATTTTTTGATTATTTGACTTTAAGTTTTCTCCTTCCGTCTTCAAAATATGCTCAATTGATTTTTGAAGTGCATAGGTTTTTCCTGCTCCAGCACCAGCATCGAAACAAAAGCTCTCAAAATTATCTAAGCATTCATTAATTTGTTGCTGAATATCTATCTCTAATTGTCTATTTTCTGGACTAATCGTATATGTCATAGATTTACTCCTTAAAATAATCACAAAGTGACTTTAAACCTGACTCAATATACTTTGGCAATTTGAGACTAAACTCTTCATCAGTCACTGATAAATACACCAATCCAGTAGAAAATTTTGATTTACCATCAGATAATTTAACTTGATACATATAGGAGTGCTTAGCAATATCGGAACTTTCATTGATATCTACAAAATACCTCATCCTTGGATGAACATATTGTAGGAGTTTAATCAAAGATGTCTTGTGTCCGTTTTCATCATCTATCGCATTTGTTAAAACAATTGACTCCTCAAAACTAGTGGCATAGAATCCATTTATTTTCCCTTGAGAATACATTAAAATGTTATTATGTTCAAAAATCAACTCCTCTTTATTCGTAAGCATCTCAATTAACTTAGAGTTAATTCTATCATATGTCGCACTGTCATCATTCAGCATTTTTTTTACAAAGTACTGTATAGTTCCATTGGTAGTCAAAGAACTTCCTATACTGCTATACCTTTCCTCTAAATCAGAAATATTTGAAGGAATAATATCAGAATTACCGTTTTCTTTTATATCAACCTTCTTTTCAGATTCTAATCTTTTTAAATCTAAATCTGTAAAAATAATAGTTTTAATTCCTAACAAATCTAATAAGCTAATAAACTGATGGGCATATGCTCCATCAATCCTATAAACCTTAATATGATGATTTTTCAAAGTAGGATGCCTATCAATTTCAAACCTAAGATAAGTTTCTTCAGAAACTCCTTCAACCAAAATAACTGCATCAGCAAAGAAAATATCTGAAACCTCTAGTCTTAAATATTTTTTGGTATATTCATAAGCTTTTTTGTCAATATCTCTACCAGATACTATTTTGTCATCACTTATGTTTTCTATAATATTATTTGTATTTGCTTGCCCCAGATAACAAATATTATTCAGAGTATTTCCTGATTGAATCTTACTGTTTAAGATATGTGTTGAGTGAGTCGTGATGATAATTTGAAAAGTATCTAATTGCTGTTTTTTACCAAGTAAGGTAGCAATTGCTTTTGAAATATTCTTTATAAATAATTCTTGCATCTGAGGATGCATAAATGACTCTGGTTCCTCAATACAAAGAATATTTACTGAGCCATTAATATCCTTCTCACTATATAATTCAATATAGTCAACAATCTTTGCGATAATGACCATCAAATTTGTATATCCCATACCAAACTGACTTTCGGGTATGTTATTATCTCCTTCTTGGTACTCATAAATAATACTATTTGCAAAAATTTTCTCTAAAGTTACATCTGGATGTAAATTCATCTTTAAATTCTTTGTTGACTCAATACTAGAAACTGCACTTTGAAGAATATCCTTTATATTGGTATCAACCATAGCCTTGACTTGAGAATTAATATTATCAACTAAACCATCAATTGCTGTTATATCATTATTTTTTATGTAAGTTGAAACTATTTTATTGTATGCTTGTGAAAGTGTCTTGTCACTTTTTACTGTATTTGCTTCTATTGTCTCTACCTTTAGTAGTGAAGACAGCGCAAATTCTTTAGCAGGTTCATTTCTTCCCATAGGATAAAAATTTAATATAAAATAATTACTGTTAAATAAACCTAAAAATTTTCGATATTGAAGCTCTTTTTTATAATCTAAAAATTTGTCATCTTGCTGAACGTCTTCTAAATAACTAATCTTAAGTTTGACAAGCTCTTCTAAAAAAGACTTAACATCAGCAACTTCATACTTAATATTAATAGTTACTTCTGCAACTTCTTCATTTTCATGAGTTCCAACTGTTTCTATACCGCCTAAAATTAATATATCTTCGAAACTTGAAATCAAATCATTTTCATCATCAATTCCTAATACCAGTTGAAACTCCATACTAGGAAACTTATCAATACTTTTTACCTCTTCTTCAGATTTACTATCAATATTTAAACGATACCAATCCGATAACATTTTTAAATTGAAGTCTGTATGCTTGAAAATATTTCTACTACCTGACTTGGTATTTTGTAGTGTACTTAATAACTTGACAATTGTACTTTTACCAGAATTATTTTTTCCTACAATTAATGATGAACTTTTTGATATATACTCTTCTGTTATATTTATCTTTTCCGATTCATCTTCAACACCTGACGTTTCTGGCCATTTACTATGAGCAAAGTTAATCGTCTGAACTTCTTCGCCATATTTTCTATAATTTTTTATTGACAAACTTTTTAAATACATACCATATCTCCTCCTAATTTTCTTTCATTACTGAAAACTCTCTCAACCGATCTTTCCCCATCTTCATCATCTCCTCCTCTACCTTACTCCACTCTCCGAAAAGGCAGTTTTGAAGAACTTCTGCTGCGGAACCTTCAGCAGTTTCAGAATCATAGATACAAGTTCTATCTCTTTGATAAATTTGAATCTGGTCAAAGAGATTTTCACTTTCTAACTCCCTTAGGTTTTCAACCAAGTTCTCTACAATCCCATCATGATGTTCTTTTGGTGTTGCTCTAGCCTGATTGGGATCTATGGCATAAAGCTCTTCGTAACGAATCAAGGTGCTGAGATAAGAAAGCTCTGGTTTGGTAGCAATAATAGCTAAGGAAACTTGGTATCCTTTTGATTTTAATAATTGAGCAGTCTGTCGAGGAACCTGAGTAGTTCGTAAGGTTCCTTCAATTAACAAATGATAACCTTGTGTGCTAAGTTCATCAACCAGATGCTCTACCATTTTTCCTGCAAATCTCTTGGTATAGTCCACGCTGTCTTTGCCATACTCTTCTTGTAGTGCTAAGTAATTGGGATACTGAGAACGATAGCTATCACCATCGATGATAATGATATTGCCTTGAAATTCCTTTTGCTTGATACGATGAATAGTCGTCTTACCTGCTCCGCTTTGTCCACCAAGTAAGATAGCTTTCGGTTGATCTGGAAGCATCTTTCCTCGGGTTAAGGCCCGAATGGTTCGCTGCAAAGCCTTCTGAAATTCAGCCTCACTAAATTCTTCCAACCTCATTAAGCCACCACCCGATGATTCACCATATCTAACATCCGCTCAATACCGTCTAAATAGCCATTGTAACGCTCTATTTCATCGAAGGTATCGACAAGGTAAATCTTTGTATTGATCAATTCGGCCAAGTCATCACTCATCAAAATCCAAGGATTGGCTTCGTCATCAAAAGCAATATCTTGACTATCCTGGTATCTATAAAGTTGTGATAAAATGCCTGCTCCACGTTCTTTTATCACTTCTACTTTTAAAGTCAGTTGGTAATCTTCAACAGGTGTTAACATCTTGTCCTCTCCTACAATATCGACATAAGAAACGTTAAATTTCTGACAAATACGGTCGATGAGTTCTGTTGAAACTGTACTAGTCCCATTTTCATAACGACTTAAGCTATTGCGTGAAATCCCAACCATTTTCGCAAATTCTGGTTGTGTTAAATCGTGTGTTCGACGTAGTGATTTAATATTGTCTCCAATCATAGCTAAAGACCTCCTCATATTTAATTTTATTATAGCATAAAAAATAATGACACACCATTTTTGGTGCGTACTTTGTTTTCTTATTTTTGGATTAGCCGTCTGCAAGACCCCTCGGAGAGCGTTTGTAGTTTTGATGGACCACAGGGCTGTCAAAACTACAAAAACGTTACTTTTTGGCAAAAAGTAACAAAAAGCTATCTTGAATCGAAGTCAATTGTTTATTTTACAGCTCAAAAATATCGAACATAGGCTAGCGGGGAATAGCAATGCGCCCCGCTGTTGCCCGCTATTCGGGCAATCGAGCATGAATTTTCAGTTTCATAATAATAAAAATGGAGTTCTACATTTTCCATTTATTGGTCAAACATGGACTTTATAAATTTAGACCATTTTTCAACTATTAATGGACTTCATACATATCCAATTTTTATTAAAAGATGGATTACTTTAACCATCCACCTTAGTATCAATAAAAATAATGGATGACTAGGTACTCCATAAAATCTCAATCTATGGACTATTTAATTTTCCATTTTTATTGGATTCGTGGTACGTTCTATAATCCACTTTTTATTAAAAAATGGATTACTTTATCCTTCCATTGTAGAATCTATAAAATAATGGATAACTAGGTATTCCAGGAAAACACTATCCATGGTTTATCTAGTTAGCCATTGTATTACCATTCATAGCCCAAGTATTACTTAAAGATAGACTACTGAATTGCCATAAATTAATAAAGAATAGTTTATTTCTTTGCCTATACTTTTCAAAAATGGTTAAAAATTTATCATTTTTACGATTATTTAGCTACGCATCTGGCATACTATAGTCGAGTAAAAAAGGAGACCAAAATGGTTGATATGTCAGTTTCGTTCGTGACGAATCCAAGAAAAACGAATATTCGTCATAACAATCGTTCCTTTACAGAAGATGAGTGGGAATCGCCTGCCCACAAGCATATAGACCGGAGAAAAAGTTCTTTTAACATATACATCAAACAAGTAAACATACAAGATATCTATAACGAAGAATTTGGGCCAAGGCTTGTAGCTTATAATGCAAAACAAATGAGAAGTGATCGCAAAATTAAAGATTATCTCAATCATGTAAAAAAATCGAAAACATTAGATGTTCAACGAGAATTTGTTATCGCGATTGGTTCAAAGGAAGATTGGGATAACTATTCAGACAAAGATAAACTAATAGTTGGAAATCTATTGGCACAATATGTAAAAGATTTTGAAGAGCGTCATAAACAATTACTTGTTTACAATGCTGTAGTCCATCTTGATGAAGCTGGTGCACCACATTTGCATTTTAATATTATTCCAATTGCTACTGGGTATAAAAAGGGTTTAAATAAACAACCAAGTTTTTCTAAAGCTCTATTTCAAGAGGGCTATACCGAACGTGGCCGTGGGCAATTCATTCAATTTCGTGAGCAAGAAATTAAAAAACTTGAACAACTCATGAAAAAATTGAATATTCAACGAAAAATTGTCGGTACAAATAAAATCGAAGATATGCGAGAGTACAAACAATTAATTCAAGAGGTTGAAAATGAGCGTGCAAAATTTAATAAAGAAAATAAAGCAAAAGAAACACATTTAAATCAATTGGATAATTTCATTGAAGATATGGAACAAAAAGCAGAATATTTAACACAACACAATAAAAATCTAGAAGAACGAAATGAGTTAATTAAACATGAAATGGATAAGCTTAATCTAAAGGATCAGCTGAAAAAACAATTTGTGGAAAATACTGTCGATAAAACTCTTGATTTGGCACAAGAGCTGACTGAAAAGCGAACAAAGTCATTAAAAGACAGAGTCGATACTGCAGAAAGTCGCAAGCTTGAAACTGAAAACAAATACCGCGAGGTACTTGCTATAAACAAGAAGTGGGCAAGTAAATATCAGATATTAGAAAACGAAAATAAATCTCTCAAACATGAAAATAAGTTTCTACGCAGAGTACTTGATAAACTTCAGAGAGCATTTGATAAAGCTGAAGAATTTCTCAAAAGCATCGGTTTCTGGAAAACTTTTAAAAATATTTTTCGACAAAAAGATTCTGAAGAATACAATTTATTCCAAGACATTCGACATGATCCAAATCTAGAGGGACAATCTAGTCGAATAAACCGTATAGACAAACATATCGATAACGATTTGTGGCGCTAATACTATTTCTGTTTTTCAAAAATCAGCTGTTTTTAATCCGAAATGTGGCATACTGAAATATAGAAAAACGAAAGAGGTTAAATTTTTATGGATAATCAACATTTATTAAAAATTCAAGAGTTACTAGAGGTATTGATCGAACTGCAAAAGAAAAACGCTACAAAACAATTACCAATTTTAACCCAAAAAGAATTATTACAGCAATTACAAATCTCTCCAAACACATTGAGGTCATGGGAATTGAGGGAGTTACCGAGACTTGAACCGCCAATAGAAAATACAAGAACTGTGTTCTACAAAATATCAGATGTTATTGACTTTCTTTCAAAATAAGTAAGAATGTGCTAAAATAATGGTATCAAAAAAGACAGCGAGGGTTGTTATTTTAGCCTTATTACTTATCCGATTTTAATTAGGCAATATGAATAAAGAAACAATTGAATACAAAGGCAAAAAAGTCATAAAAACTACGAAAAAAGATGGAAGTATCAGCTATTCACAAAAAGGTGTATACATCGGTACTGACAGTAAAACTGGAAAGTCAATTACCAAAACTGTCACAGCAAAAACACTTCGACAATTGGATAGAAAAATCATTGAATTAAAATTGCAGTTTGAGTCTAATGGCTCAACAGTCAAAACAGTCATCAAGGTTTCAAATCTTGCAGAACTTGCCGAAGCTTGGTTTACCAATTACAAGACATGGGTTAGCTCACACAATACGTTAAACAGAGTTAGAGGCTACTTGGACACTTATATTCTTCCAAAATTCGGAGATTATAAACCAGAGCAAATTACCTCAGCTGACATACAACAATGGGTGAACTATTTAGCACATAAATCACAAAAATCAGTTGCTTCAGGTAAGAAAAAATCTAGAAAAGGAGAAGCAAAAGATTTTGGTGCAGTAATCCATAAATTGAGTGATATATTCGACTACGGAATTACATTGGAACTCTTGACGACTAACCCTGCCAAAATAGTTAAAATTCCTCCCAAACCTAAAGCTCCTAAAAAACGTATGATGGTATTACATGATGAAGACTTAGCAAAATGGTTACAATTCCTTAATAGTCTTCAAAATACACGTGCTAATCGACGTTTTAAAACATTTTGTAACACATTACTAGCATCTGCCCTTCGAATCAATGAATTACTTGCTCTTGACATTGATGATTTACTGTTTGACACAAATGAGATCCAAGTCAATAAAACATTAATGTGGAAAGCTGGAAATAAAAAATTCGGGATTAAAGGTGAGGTTATCTGTAAGCAAACACCGAAAACTGATGCCAGCAATCGGACTGTCTCAGTCCCTAGACAAGTTCTTGAGGAACTCCGAGAATTTCATCTGGAAATGAATGCATATTTCACCAAGAAAGGGCTACCAGAAAGTTCGTTAATTTTTCCAACCATCTACGGGAATTATATGTGTGATAGAAACGAGCGTACAACTCTAGAAAAAAGATTGGAATCAATCAACTTACCTACATATGGATTTCATCTCTTTCGACATACACACGCTTCATTGATGTTGAATGCAGGAGCAAATTGGAAGGAATTGCAGACACGTTTAGGACACAAATCAATTTCAACAACAATGGATACCTATGCAGAATTGGCTCCAAAGAAAAAATTTGAAGCTGTTAATCTATTCCAAGCAAAACTTGACGAACTAACTTCATAACAAATTAATCACTACATTTTTCTCTACATATTTTTTTAATATTCATGAAAACCTTTATACAACAAGGTTTATAACAGCTAAAATAGAAAATACTTAACCTTTACTGAGGTAAAATAATTGAATTGAAAAAGCACTTGAGATCAATGATTTCAAGTGCTTTTTTTGATTTTATCAAGCTGTCATGTCTACATTTTTAGATAAAAATCATCCTCATAGACGATCGTTCATAATCTCCACAAAGCGATGGGTAAATTGGGCTGTCATGCCCCAGATATTTTCTGGAAGACCTTCGTAAAAGGGTACAGACCTTTGATGGTGACTAAAGGGATAATCAACACCCCCCCGTAAGCGGTCAAAGGGAAAATCGCAATCCGGCAGGACTTTGGAGGTCAAATCATAATATACCGGACTTGTTTGCAGTAGATAGTCTAACGGAACGGTGAACAGGCGAGCTACTTCTTCATTGGGTTGGAGGGCCTGCCAATCCAGATCCAAACAACCAACATAACAACGAATGGTTGACTGGGCAAAGACCAAGTAATCAATCTCTCCCAGTAATTCCACCTGCTCTGGCTTTATATTCAGCTCTTCTACTGCTTCACGGACTGCTGCTTCCTTAGCACTTTCACCAACCTCAACCCTCCCCCCTGGAAAAGATACCTCTCCTGGCTGGGAAATTCCTTCACTACGGACTTGATAAAGGACCTGCCACTGATTGTCTGACCAGACTAATGGCAACAAGACAGCGTACTCGCTTTTTTGTCCCAAAGGTTGGGGCTGATATTCCTTCAAGATCATTCTACTCTCATCAATCATCTCTCTATTCCTTACTAATTAGTGATGTACACCCACTATCTTAACCAATTTCTACCAATCCTACAAGTATCTTGATCCAAAAAACTGAGAAGTTGCCTTCCCAGTTTAGTCGTTTATTTTCCTTTTAACATGCCCATAATACCCCGAGTCACCACGCGCCCAACTTCCCGTCCGACCTGACTCATCAGATTCTTGGTAAAGCGGTCCATCATGGAATCTGTTTTACGACTGACTGGTTGGCTGGCTTTTTGAGCTGCTTTAGCTGCTTCTTTCTGGGCTTTCTCTTCCATTTTTGCGGCTTCTTTAGCTTCTTTTTCTGCCTGTTTTTCCGCCTCGGCCTGCTCTGCTTTTTGGATGAGTTCGGCTTCTTTAGCCTCTGTCATGGCTAAAATCTGCTCATGGGCTGACTCACGATTGACCGCGTCAGCATATTTTTCCATCAAAGGAGAATTATTGATAACCGACAAGAGGGCGCTTGGCTCCACCGTTCCCAGCATACTCTTTGGAGGATAAATCAATACTCGATCCGCAAAGCTTGGTGTCCCGTCAGCTTGCAGAGTAGACACAACTGCTTCACCTACCTGCAATTCCTGAATGACCTTGGCCAAATCCTCATCACCTTCTTGACGGAAGGTTTCAGCAACAGTCGCGACTGTCTTAAGCTCTTTTGGTGTGAAGGCACGAAGACCATGCTGGATCCGGTTACCCAACTGGGCTGCCACGCTATCAGGAATATCCGTTGGATTCTGGGTGACAAAGAAGACCCCCACACCTTTTGAACGAATCAAACGGACAATCAATTCAATCTTTTCAAGAAGAACTTTCGGTGCATCTTTGAAGAGAACATGAGCCTCATCAAAGAAGAAGACCATCTTAGGCTTGTCCAAATCACCCACCTCAGGTAACACTTCATAGAGTTCTGATAAGAGGCTGAGAAGAACCGTTGAATATAATGTTGGCTGATTAAATAGCTGAGTAGCTTGGAGAACGTTAATAACCCCACGACCATCTTCTGCAGTCCGCATCAAATCAGCAATGTCAAGGCTTGGCTCACCGAAGAAAATCTTACCACCTTGTTGCTCCAAAACAACCAAGCTACGCAAGATAGCACCGACCGAACGAGCTGGAATATTTCCATAATACTGGCTCAGCTCTGTCGCATTTTCAGCCACAAAATTGAGCATAGCCCGCAGGTCCATCAGATCAATCAAGAGAAGGCCACGCTCGTCTGCCACGCTGAAAACAATATTCAGGATGGACTCCTGAGTATCATTCAAGCCCAGCAAGCGTGTCAACAAGACAGGCCCCAGCTCTGAAATAGTCATGCGGACAGGAGTCCCATTTTCCCCCAAGACATCCCACAACTCAACTGGATAGCCAACTGGACTATAATCATGATAGTGAGTCTTCTCTAGACGACTAGGATCAATCTCCTTAGTATTGGCCGCAACCAAGCTATTCAAATCACCCTTGATGTCTGATAAAAAGACAGGAATACCCGCGTAACTCAACTGCTCCGCCAAGACTTTCAAGGTCACTGTCTTACCCGTACCCGTAGCACCTGCTATAATTCCATGACGATTGAGCCGCTTAAGCTTCATCTCTGCACGCTCACGACCATAACCAAAAGCAATAATATCTGACATATACTAGCCCCATTTCCGATTTTTCTATCCTTATTGTAGCATAGTTTTTTGGAAAATAGCAGAGCAGATAACTTAGCTTTCACATAAAATATTCATATCCATTCTTTCTACATATCATGATTTTCAGACAAATGAAGGTCATCTGTCAATTGATAACGGTTACTTTTGTTTTTTACTGAAAAACACTTACTTTTTTAGCGGTTTTCTGTTATACTCTTTTATTGTGAGAACATTCTCAAATACGTTTTAAAATACAAAGGGGATTATTATGGCAGCACAACCAGATTCGCTGATTTATAATATCGACAAAAGTATCAAGAAAAAAGCAGACTTGATCGAAAACAACTACTTTGCCTATGCTATTCGTGCAACCATGGCTAGTGTCTATCTAGCAATCGGTTTGGCCATCTCAGTTTATACGGCTGACAAGCTCAATCATATCGTTCCTGACTTAGGAAAATTCAGCTACGCTTTGATGTTTGGCTGGTGCTTGGTCATGATTTTGTATATGAACGCTGAGCTTGGTACTTCAAACATGATGTATATGACTTCTGCCATTCACCGCAAGGTTATCCCAACTAAGACTGCTTTGAAAATCTTGGCAACATGTATTTTCTTCAACTTTGTCGGTGCGGTTATCGTCTGCTACCTCTTGTCTTTGACATTACCATACCAACATATTGATCCACATAGCTACTTGTTAGAAGCAACTGTTGCTAAATTGGCTAAGACACCATTGACACAGTTTGTAGAAGGTATCTTTGCCAATATCGTTGTAAACATTGCTGTGTTTGTTACCATGCGTATGAAAGACGATGCTGGTCGTGTTATTTCATTGATCTTTATCATCTTCATCTTTGCCTTCCTTGGCTTTGAGCACGTTATCGCAAACTTCTCTACCTTCTCACTTGCCTTCTTTGCAAATGGCGGACCTGTTGAAGGAATGAATGTATTGAGTGTATTAAGTAACTTCCTATTCTCAGGACTCGGAAACTACGTTGGTGGTGGTCTCTTGATCGGTCTTCTTTATAGCTGGTTGAGTGATAAATCAAAACTTTACGTTGACTAATATAACTATTTACGGTTGGAAATCCAACCGTATTTTTTTGACAATTTTTGCACATATATCGTTGACAAAATATCTGTTTAGGTGTATATTTAACATATAACAAGATTTGATATATAACAAATAATAAATATATACCAAATCCAAACCTAATTACCCAACTATCAAAGAAAGGAGCGTCCTATGCATTTTCCAGTCCCCGCAGTGCTGACAGAATTTCTTATCCTGGCTATTTTGGAGTCCGATGATTCCTACGGTTACGAAATCTGTCAGACCATCAAACTGATTGCCAACATCAAGGAGTCCGCCCTCTATCCCATCCTGAAAAAGCTAGAGCAGAATGACTTTTTGACCACCTACTCCCAAGAATACCAAGGCCGCATGCGCAAGTATTACAGCCTGACCCAGCTGGGCCATGAAGAACTGGTTCGGCTCAAAGATGATTGGGACACCTACACAACAACCATCAACGGTATTATAGAAGGGAGCGTTCGCCATGACAAGAACTGAGTACATGGAGCAGTTAGAAAAACACTTGAAAAAACTGCCCCACAAGGAATACTTGGAAGCCAGAAACTTTTTTGAAGAATACTTTGACGAGGCTGGTCCAGAACGGGAAACAGACATTATCGAAGAACTAGGCTCACCAAAAGAAGCTGCCAGTGAGTTGATCAACAATATCCTCAACAAGCAAATTCAAGAAGACAAGGAAAACAAAGAATCACTCCAACTCACTTGGAAACACTGGGCTGGACTGGGATTATTGACTATGATGGGATTCTTCTCCTTCTTCCTACTCTTTATTATGGGCGAATTTATCGGCTTTATTCCCCTCTTTGCGACCCTTATCCTTGGCGCCTTTTTCCTCGGCCGCTACTTCCGCAACTTTAGCCAGACCAAACGAACACTCTGGTTAGCTATCCTTGCAGTTATTTCCCTACCTATCGCTATTCCACTCCTGCTCATTCTCCTAGCTAGCCTAGGCGGATTGACAGCCCTTATCCTAGCCCTCATTATCGGTGCCTTTGCTTTGGGTGTAGGAATGCTGACCAGCGGTGGCTATCTGATTTGGGAAGCCTTTAGCCTTCTGTCTGAAGGATTTAACATCTTCCTCATGGGCTTTGGCTCAGGATTGTCACTGATTGGTGGCGCCATTCTTATCTACATCTTGACTGGATTTTTTGCCTACTGGTCTTGGCGCTTAGTCAAGGCTTGCTTCAAATGGATATTGAAACGAGGTAAACGAGCATGAAAAAGAAACTAACCATGGCCATTATTATCGGCTTTGTCAGCCTGATTACAGGCTTAATTCTAGCTGGAATTGGATTTTTTACTGGGGGCATCACTCGTTTGGAAGAGGTAGCTATTCCCAAAGAAATTCACAAGACTTACACCGACCTGAATAGTATCAACATTGACTTTATCCCCCATAGCGTCTCTATCAAAGAGTCTAGCGATAACAACTACCATGTGACCTATGCCAATTCTGACAACAATATGCAGTCTCCGCTCACCCTTTCTGAAAAGGATGGCGCATTAACCCTTACTGCTCAACGACGAGAGTTTAAAATCGAAGGAATTATGCAGTTTTTCGGGGAACTTTTGGCTCAGGGAAAAGTAGATGTTAGCCTGGTTACCATTGAAATTCCAAAAGGGAAGACCTTGAATAAATTGGAAGGTCATACTATCGATTTCTATTACGGCAGCAACTTCACCATAGAGAATGTGCATATCAAAGAAATCAATCTGGAAGGCAATATCGAACTCACCAATAGCCATATCGACAGCGGTACGCTGAATACCCACTTCTTTCATGTCACCAATTCTAGTCTGAAAAATCTTGACATTTCTATCAATGATTCTAGCCTTCACCTTTCTAAAACCAGTCTGGAAAATGTGAACATTGAGAATTACTATGACTTGTCCGCTTCGCAAATCACTCTAAAAGGAAACAATGTCTTCACCCCTACCAAGACCAATTCCTACAATCACACAAGACTTGACTTGACCGAGCAAAGCCTACAAGACATCAATCTCACTATCAGCACACAGTTAGACCTAATGGCATTGGCTCAAGAGCAGGGCTACTACGCAGAAAATGAGAGAGAGCTGGAAGAAATGATGGGGGACCTGACTCATCTCGAGAAGAGATTTGAAACCATGGGTATTTACACCAGCGGAGTCTATGAAAAACTTTCTGTCAAAAAAGAAGACCGTAAACAAAGTTTGACCCTGGAAAACAAAAATAGCAAGAATAGCCTGACCATTGATGCCGTCAATGCAACCATAGCTTTCGAAGAATCAAAATAAATTAAGAAAACCAACTGTCCACGCAGTTGGTTTTCTCATTATTCATCTGTTTGATTATAAATCAAGAGACCTAATCCCATGAAGCTTACTAAGAAGAGGCTCAGCATCCAAACTTGATGACTACTATTTCCAACCATTGAAATGGTTTGACGAAGACCTGAAACAGAATAGGTCATTGGAAGATAGGGCTGAATGACTTGGAAGAAGCGTGGGCTGAGTTCGATTGGGTAGGTACCTGCGCTTGATCCAAGCTCTAGTAACAAGAGAATTAAGCTGGCAAAGGATCCGAAACGATCGTTCCACCCCACCAGGGCTGTAACGAGGGCCATGAAGGTCCAAGAGGCTAAGAGGATTAATCCCAAGGTTGCCATAGGATGAGCCGGATCAATTCCAATCAAGCGAAGAACACCGTACAGAATCAGTGCTGCTAGGCTGGCTATCGTACCATTCAGTAACAATTTCCCTTTAGCCCAATCCCAACGATTCTTGTAGGAACGATTATCAAGATGTTTAACGAAAATAACATTCGCTGATAAGGCTACAACCATCAGTGCGACTGATACCATATAAGGAGCCATTCCGACACCGTTGGTCTTCACATCATCTTGGTCGCTGTGTTCCAAGGTGACTGGTTGAGAAACTGCTTGTGCATTTTTGTCTTCTACAGAGATGACTGATAGTTGTTGACTGGCTGAACTGAGTGAATTCGTTAGGGTTTCACTACCTGTACGAAGACTGGAAATACCGCTTGTCAAGGTTTGACCGCCACTAGCTAATTGATCCGCACCAGCAATCAATTGCTGACTACCAGAAGCCAGTTGTCCTGAACCACTGACAAGTTGACTGGAGTTGGATGCCAAGGTTGCCAATCCTGATGTTAACTGACTACCTCCTGATTGGATGCTACTATTATTCGCAACCAACTGAGCTCCACCCTCTGCTAATTGGGCAACACCTGCGGTATAGGCTGTCACCCCTGACATGAGTTGACTTGCTCCACTTGATAATTGCGTTTGAAGTTGACTCACACCACTCGTCAAGGTTTGAGTTCCTGGTAGAACTTGTTGGTTCAAGGCGGTGTTGACCTGACTCAAGCCACTTGATAGGTTTTCAATGGCTGTTGTAGCACCTGGCAATGCTTGATTGGCAGCCGTGTTGATCTGACCGACAGCTGATTGCAGCTGGCTCATTTGTGTTGCCATGCCAGAAAGACTTTGTAGGCTAGATAAGGCTTGACTGAGTTGAGACAATTGACCCAAAATCGTTTGGGCTGCTGTCATTGTTGTCGAAGGTGAGTTTTGAAGGGCACCAACCAATTCAGCTTGCTGATCAGCTGTCAAGTTTTGATAGGTAGCCGTTGCTTGCAAGGCTTCAATGCTGGCTGTTTTATCAGCTTGGGCTGCAGTCAACAAGCCTTGAGCTTGAGCCCCCATCTCTGTCAAGAGGCTAGATAGAGTAGAGGTATCTACTGCAAGTCCTCCGATACTTGAGAGGCTATCATTTAATTGATTGATGGCCGCCTGCAACTGAGGAAGCCCTGTCAATAAGGCCTGTATTTGACTAGACTGTTCAGCAGACAAACTAGTTGAACTAGCGAGTTGCTCCAAGCCTGCCTGCAATTGATTGGCTCCTGTTACCAGTTGTTCAACCTGACTTGCTCCTGTTTGCAATTGTCCCACCCCAGCGATGAGCTGAGAGGAATTGGCATTTAATTGCTCCGCACCTGAAGCAAGACTCGCTACCCCATTTGTGTAGGTTGTTAAGCCACTGGAAAGTGTTTGACTTCCTGAAGCAGCCTGATTGACTCCATCTGTATAAGACACAATTCCAGTAGCCAATTGGTTTGCTCCTGTCACCAGTGATTGACCTGATGAAGATAAGGTAGATAGACCTGATGATAGAGTCTGACTTCCGGTTTCTAATTGACTAGCTCCATTTGTTAATTGTTGACTTCCATCTGCCGCTTCAACCATACCAGTTTGAATCTCTCCCATGCTGTCAAAAACAGCCGAGGTGTATGTTTCAGTAATCGTCTCTGAAACAGATGCTTTCAATTTTTCCATGGCTGATTCGCCCATCTTAGAAGCGACAAAGCTGTGACCTTTAGAGGTTTGGTAAGAAATGGTTAGTGGTTCAGGCTGATCTGTCAAGAGACTAGATGCTTTTTCCGATAAATCTTCTGGTAGGGTAATGACCATATAATAGTCCCCTTCTTCCAAGCCTTTTTCCGCATCTGTTTCTGATACAAAGTGGAAATCCAGGCTCTTGCTCTCTTTCATATTATCCACCATATCATCACCAATGGTGAGGGTTTTATCTTGAAAGCTCGCCGACTGGTCTTGATTGACAACTGCCACAGGCAACTGGTCTAGTCGGCCGTAAGGGTCCCACATAGAGGTTAGGAAACTAATGTTATATAAGGCTGGGACACAGGAAACACCGAGAATGGTGATCAAGGTCATTGGTTTTTTGAAAAAATTCTTTACTTTTTCCGACATAAGAAACTCCTTTAGACATCCTGTCCAAAAACTGATAAAATATATTATACAAGTATCATTTTTAAAATCAAGTAATAAGAATCATTTTTTGGACAATGTGTCTAAAAATGTTTAAAAGGAGCAAAATGGGAACAGATAATCGGAAAGAACGGACACGACAGGCTATTTTAGAAGCAATGGTGACTTGCCTAGAAACTCAAGGATTTAACGAAATTACAACCACCCACCTAGCACAGACTGCTGGTATCAGTCGTTCCAGTTTTTATACCCATTATAAGGATAAGTACGAATTAATCGACTCCTATCAACAGGGACTTTTTCACAAATTAGAGTCTATATTTGACCGTTATGATGGCAATCGCCAATCATCATTTTTAGAAATTTTCGAGTTACTCTATCGTGAAAAATTACTTTCTGCCCTACTGACCCATAACGGAACTCAAGAAATCCAAAATTTTCTTATCAATAAAGTCCGACTTCTTGTTGCCAATGATTTAGCGGAGCGCTTAGGAAAAGAGAATTTATCACAACTGGAAAAAGAATACAGCAGCATCTATTTTTCACATGCCTTCTTCGGTATCATGCAGGTTTGGATAAAAAATGGAAAGCAAGAATCTCCTCAATATATGACCGATTTTCTAATCAAAATGTTACCGTAATCATTATTTTCTACCTTCACCCCTTAAGAAATATGGTATAATAGTCTTATCGTGCAAACGTTTTCTTAAAGGAGATGATGAAATGATTCAAGCTGAACATCTATCAAAAACCTATTCCATCATAGATAAGGAAGTCGGTCTCAAAGGTTCGATTAAGGCCTTTTTCAAACCCAAGAAAAAGAAAATTCCTGCCGTCCAAGATATTTCCTTGCAGGTCAAAAAAGGCGAAATCATCGGCTATATCGGTTCCAACGGTTCTGGCAAATCTACGACTATCAAAATGCTGACGGGAGTCCTCTATCCAGACCAGGGCTCAGTCCGAATCAACGGCCTCAATCCACAAGAGAACCGCAAGGCTGTCAATAAGCAAATCGGAGTACTCTTTGGACAAAAATCCCATTTGGATTGGAACCTGCCTGTCCAGGAATCTTTTATCCTTCACGCAAAAATTTATGATGTTCCAGATAAGGTATTCAAAGAGCGATTGGCTGTCTTGATTGACCTACTGGACTTGGCTGATATTATGAAGCAACCAATCCGTAATCTGTCACTTGGCCAACGGGTTCGCTGTGAATTTGCGGCTATCTTTATCCACCAGCCTGCCGTTGTCTTTTTGGACGAGCCAACCATCGGTTTGGATGCCAGCGTTAAGGAGACCATTCGCTCCTTCATCCGCTATATGAATCAAGAATACCAGACCACTTTCTTGATTACTTCCCATGATATGAAGGACATCGAGAGCCTCTGTGAGCGGATTTTTATCATTGATAAGGGCAAGAAGGTCTACGATGGTTCACTGACCGTCCTTAAAGAGCGCTTTTCCACAGTCAAGACCATTCTCTTCTCAACAGAAAAGCCGATTGAAAAAGACTTGCAACTAGAGGGCTGGGAATTTGAACGAATAGATGACTTTCACTTTGAAATCCACTACCAAAGTAAGGTTTGGACCAGTGCCCAGGTGATTGAGCAAATCTTTAATCATTATTCGATTGAGGATGTCACCATGAAGGAATTGGAAATCGAAACCATGGTCCGCCAGATTTATGAGGAGGGTATCCATGCGTAAATATTTCTACATGACCCGCCTGACCATGATGAACGCCCTGCAATACAAGGCCTTCTTTCTAGCGACCTTCGTTTCACTGGCAGTGAAAATCTTGGTAGCTCTCTATGTTTGGAAGACTATTTTCTTTACCCAGTCAGAAGTCAATGGCTTCACCCTCCAAACCTTTACTACCTACATCATCTTTGCCAATCTATTAGCCAGCTTAAATTCCTTCTCACTTGGTCAAGATTTATCCTATAGCATTTTGCAAGGAAGCATTGCTGGGGAATTTCTCAGACCCTACTCCTTTATCCTAGCCCTCTTTTTCAAGGATCTTGGAAACAAGCTCTTGGAACTGATGAAATTTGCCGTCGTATTTATCGGTATTCTACTGGTTCATCAAGATTTCTACCTGCCTGATGGTCAAACCATTTTGCTCTTTCTGGTCAGCTCGATTTTGGGCATGTTTATCGTTCAACTACTGGATATGGCTTTTGGCTTCTTAGCATTTTTTACGGTCAATGCTTGGGGAGTGATGTTGCTCCGAATGGGGCTTTTCAATCTAGCCTCTGGAGCACTCTTGCCACTCAGTTTCTATCCACAGGCTGTGGAAAACTTTTTGAAACTCCTTCCCTATAATTATGCAGTTAACGTTCCAGTTTCCATTTTATTGGGACAGGAAAGCGATCTAACTGCTTTGGGATTGCAAGTTATATGGATACCCATTCTAGCCTGCTTCATCGCTGCTCTTTGGTCTCAGGCCAAGCGTCGTATTGTCATTTTTGGAGGTTAAGATGAAGAAATATATCAGCCTCTATTTGTATAATATCAAGGTCTACATGATGGCCCAGATGTCCTTTCGGGTGGACTTCTTCATCGGGCTTTTCTCCTCTTTGATTGAACAAATTGTCTACTTGATTTTCCTCAATATTCTCTTTGGAAATATTAAGGAAATCGCGGGTTTTAACTACGGTCAAATGCTTTTCATCTATGGAATAGCGACCGTCGGACGCTCCATTCACTTGATATTCTTTGATAATCTCTGGATGTTTGGTAGTCGCTATATTCGACAAGGTGAGTTTGAACGCCTTCTCCTCATGCCAGTCAATCCACTTTTTCAACTCATCTGTGAACGAATTCAACCTCAAGGAATCGGAACAACCATTATCGGTTCCCTTGCACTAGTCCAAGCTTCCAAGGAACTGGGTATGGAATGGAGTCTTGGAAAACTAGCCCTACTAATCTTTATCGCCATTTGTATCGGCCTACTCTATGCAGCCATTCAGCTGGGACCAACTGCTTTAGCATTTTGGATTGTGGAATCATTTCCTTTAACTATGGGAATTTTCGCCCTCAATCAGATGGCTCAATACCCACTCAATATCTATCCAAAAATCATTCAAATCCTGCTGATTTTTGTTTTCCCTTATGCTTTTACAGCCTATTTCCCAGCCCTCTACTTTTTAGACTTGTCTATGTGGGGACTGGCTCTGCCACTGGTTGTCCTGGTCTTATTTACCATCAATTATAAACTCTTCCGATATGGTATGACCAAGTTCACCAGCGTTGGAAATTAAAAAAAGCTAGCATTCTCTGGACGGAAAGTTCTAGCTTTTTTCTATATACTTATAAAATATGTTCTTCAAGCACCTGAAGTACGCCTGCTTCCAAATGGCTTGGAGCCAGGTATTTGGCAACCGCCTTGACCTTGTCCGTCGCATTTTCCATGGCATAGGAATAACCTACATAGTTTAACATCTCGATATCATTGTCCGAATCACCGAAGGCCATTACCTGTTCAGGTTCGATATCCAAACTAGTCAAAACCTGTTCCAAGCCCCAGGCCTTATGAATCCCTTCTGGCAATATATCAATGGAGCCATAGCCACTAGTCACTGCAACCAGCTGACCTTGAAAAACCTGGTTAAACTCTTCCGTTATCGATTCTACACGCGCTTCAGGAACCCAGAGACCAACCTTATAAATCGGCTCAGTTATTGGATAGGCACTGAGGTCGTCTAAGTAGGTTACACGGCTCTGGAAAGCAGCCATCTGTGTCGGTTCAATCGGCAAAGCCGTTCCCTCAAAAGGCACTCCAGCTCCATCCTGCATATAAATGTTCTTCTCCGTAGACAGCATTAGGCAGACCTCTGCCCAACGGCCTTGGAAAAACTCTAAAACTGCTTCGACTTCTTCTTGCTGAATAGCACGTCGAATCATTGTTTTGCCATTTTGATAAACATGGGCTCCATTATCTGCTACAAAGATTAACCGGTCTTCAAATCCTTGGCAAAGCTGCAATAACCTGCCCTTCCCATTCCCACTCGCAATGACAAATGGAATCTGTTTCTCTGCTAGCTTCTCCAAGACCCTCGAAAATCGCTCTCTATCAAAACTTCCTTGACCATCTAAGAAGGTCCCGTCCATATCTGTTGCAACTAATCGAACTACCATATTGTCTCCTTACCAATTTAGATTTACAAAATCCTTCATTTCTTGATAGGCTGTGTCCACACGCGCCTGGGTATCTGGATCCAACTGCCCATAATACTGACCGCCTTCTACCCAATCTTGCAAGATATAGGTTTGATACGCAAATTGTTCATAACCTTCTGACGAATACGTCCCCTTGGACAAGCGATTAACCCAGGTCGGATGAGCTTGGGCTGTCTGGATGCTTGTCTGCCCATTCTCTTTCTGAATGGTAATATCCATCAAAACACCCCGTTCTGTCCACTGGGCATTGGGTGTGTCTTCCATGCTTTCGATACGCTGGTTTGACAGGAAGTTGCCCATAGAATAGATAATCAATTTTCTCTGCCCATCTTTCTCAAGAATTTCCGCCGGTTCGACCACATGGGGATGTCCGCCCAAAACAATATCAGCCCCCCAATCAATCATTTGACGATACAGACTGGTCTGCTCCTCTGTTGGTTCCAACTGGTACTCCACTCCAGTTTGAGGCATGACAATGGTTATATCAGCCTCTTGCTCTGCCCGTTCAATCTCAGCACGCATTTTTTCTTGATGAAAATCGGAGAGATAGCCGTCATACTCCTCCTGACTGAGCAAGACTTCCAATCCATTAAAACCATAGGCATAGGCTAAAACAGCTATACGGATACCATTGACCTCTCGAATGTAGATCGGAGCAGTTGACCGATTTCCTTCCGCATAAACACCAACTGTGTCCACTCCAACTTCTCTAAATGTATTGACTGTGGAAACCAGGCCAGGCAGGTGAGAATCCAAGATATGATTGTGAGCCAAATCCACCACATCATAGCCTGCATCACGGATGTTACTAGCAACGATACTAGGAGCATTAAAGAGCGGATAGCCTGCCAGATCCATATCCGGAGAAATGGTTCCCTCAAAGTCTGCAATGGCAAAATCAGCCTGCTCAATCCAGGGCTTAACATAGGTGAAATTCTCAGAAAAATCATAGCTTCCATCCACTTGCTCTGCCCCTTGAAGAATGGGCAAATGGTAAAGTAGGTCTCCGTGAGCCATAATTCGAGCAGTCTTTACTTCCTTGTCTCCTTGGGTTTGACCAGTCTCTTCTTGTAACTGAATTTCCGAGCTAGGTGTAAATTGTTCCAAGACAAAAATAAGCCCCAACAAAAACAGTGCTAGACAAGCAATAAATACTAATTGTTGTCGGCTTCTTATTGAGGATACTCTCTTAGAACGGCTATAGGTTCTAGGATTTGACATCTTCTCACCTCCTCTTTCCTTATCCTTATTATACGCTTTTTATCCTCAAAAATCTATAGAAAAAACGGGAATAAATCCCCGCTTCCTCCTAGTCAATATACTGCAACTTTCCACGGAAATCTTCAATGGTTTCATAGCCCTTTTCTGCCATAATAGCTTGCAATTCAGCAGTAATGCGTTCAAAGGCAGATAGACCTTCCTTTTGCAGAGTTGTGCCGATTTGAACCATGCTAGCGCCGCAGAGAATGTGTTCAAAGGCATCACGACCTGTCAAAACACCGCCTGTTCCGACAATCTGGATTTCAGGTTTCAACCGTTGGTAAAAGGCATGGACATTGGCCAAGGCAGTCGGTTTGATGTATTCGCCTCCGATACCACCAAAACCATTTTTAGGCTTGATAACCACCTGCTCATCTTCAATATACAAGCCATTCCCAATAGAGTTGACACAATTGACAAACTTGAGTGGGAATTGATTGAAGATAGCTGCAGCCTGATCAAAATGAACAATATCAAAGTAAGGTGGCAACTTGATACCCAGAGGTTTAGTGAAATAGCTGAAAACTTCTCTTAGAATTGTTTCCGTTGTTTCAAAATCATAGGCAATCTGCGGTTTGCCAGGTACATTTGGACAGGAAAGATTGAGCTCAACCAATCCCATAAAGTCACTAGCTTCTACAGTTTTTAAAATCTCATGTGTTTCATCTGGCGACATGCCTACCAAGGACAAAACAAAGGTTCTATTTGGTTCAGTTTCCTGTAATTCTAGTAGATAATCCAAATAGTAAGCCAAGCCCTGATTTGGCAAGCCCATTGAGTTAATAGAACCAAGTGGCACATTCTGATAACGCGGTTCGGGATTGCCAGCTCGGTAGTCCAAGGTTGCTGTTTTGGTCACAAAGGTCCCCGCCACAGAATCCTTGACCGCAGCCAACTCTTCCTTGGTCATACACCAAACCCCTGCCGCATTCATCAAGCAGTTGTCAAACGAAAATCCGCCTAATCTTGTTGCTGTTGAAACCATGATTTCCTCCTAAGTAATTGCTCATTTTGACTGATTATATCACATCTTGGTAGCCAACCCAATAGATTGCTGTCAATGTTCGGAATTCTCAATTTTAACCATCACTTTTTTTAATAGTCAAAAACCCTCCTAAAAAATATAGGAAGGTTTTGGTAATTTCCGAATAGCTTTTAACCTTGTTTGCGTCTTCTTATCCCTACAAGACCGAATAGGGCCAAGATGGTTCCAATTCCCGTCCAAAGGGTAGCGGATGTCGAACCAGTATTTGGTCAATATGTTTTTCCATTTTTACCAACAAACGTTGGGTCTTTAGGTGTGGAAATTGAATCGCCTTCACTTACTTCATGTTTGGACAACTCTCGCTCCACTATTTCCGTAAAGTATTCCAGACCCGCAGTTGTTACAGCCTGCTCTAAGTCTTGACGCATTTTATTTCCAGAAGCAAGTAAAACCTTTTGCTCTTGCTCACTTGTTGCTAGACTTGATGCTAGATTTGAAACTGTGTTTTGCTCTTCTTTTACTTTGGCAACTAGATGTCCTGCTTCTTCTTGCGCTTTCAATAATGTTTCCGAATCAAAGGCAGCCTCAGCTTCACTTATCTTGTTTTGTGCTAGATCCACGTCTGATTGTTCTTTCATAGTCGCTTCTTTAGCAGATGCTACAACTGTAGCTTGCTTGTCAACAGCAGCTTGTGATGGTGCAACATCAGCAGAAGTTACTGCTACTTCAGCAGTAGGTATTGGTTCAACCGAAGCAAGTGTTCCAACAATATATTTCTTCTTTTTCATCTCATCCCCCTAAAATAGGTTGTTTGCAAGAGCTTGATAGAGCAACAATTCTTACAGAATTAGAGTAGTATTTTATCCCGGCATTGCCAAATATGCAATTCTATAGTGGTTTGTTTTTTGATCAACTTTATCATTATTTTTTTATATTTTGCATTTTTTACTTTACAAGAAAATATTGGAGTGCTATAATAATTATCAGATAAATTAAATTGTCAGACAATTTAATTTAGTTATCTAGTTCGCTTTTAATATATAGGTAATGAACGATGTCTGCTAGTCCAACCTAGTTGCTACACATTCATAAATATAGCTTGCGGAGTAAGTACCTTCTGTACGGTAGACCAGGGCCAGTTCTGGCATTATTTGAGCCAGGAAATGGACCTTCCTCGTTCATTGACCTAAATAATAAAAAAACTGAATGACTATAAAAAAAAAAAGAAATCAGGTGACCACATGTCAAACGCAAAAGCTTATATCGCCCAATCATTTGAAGCTGTCAAAGCCCGCAACCCACATGAAACTGAATTCCTTCAAGCTGTTGAAGAACTCTTCAACACTCTTGAGCCTGTTATTGAAGCTCACCCAGAGTACATTGAAGAAAATATCTTAGCTCGTATTGTAGAACCTGAGCGTATCATCAGCTTCCGTGTGCCATGGACTGATAAGGACGGTAAGGTGCAGGTGAACCGTGGCTACCGTGTACAATACAACTCAGCAGTAGGTCCTTACAAGGGCGGTCTTCGCTTCCACCCAACTGTTAACCAATCTATCTTGAAGTTCCTCGGTTTTGAGCAAATCTTCAAAAACGTTTTAACTGGTCTCCCAATCGGCGGTGGTAAAGGTGGTTCAGACTTCGATCCTAAAGGAAAAACAGATGCTGAAATCATGCGCTTCTGCCAAAGCTTTATGACTGAATTACAAAAACACATTGGTCCTTCTCTTGACGTTCCTGCCGGTGACATCGGTGTTGGTGGTCGCGAGATTGGTTATATGTACGGTCAATATAAACGCCTTCGCCAGTTTGATGCAGGTGTCTTGACTGGTAAACCTCTTGGCTTCGGTGGTTCACTCATCCGCCCAGAAGCAACTGGTTACGGCTTGGTTTACTTCACTGACAATATGTTGGCTGCAAACGGTAAATCCTTCAAAGACCAAACTGTACTTATCTCAGGTTCTGGTAACGTAGCTCAATTTGCAGTACAAAAAGCTACTGAACTTGGAGCAAAAGTTATCTCTGTTTCTGATTCTAATGGTTACATCATTGATGAAACAGGTATCGACTTTGACCTTCTTTGCGATATCAAAAACAACCGTCGTGCTCGTTTGACAGAATACGCTGCTGAAAAAGCAACTGCTCAATACTTTGAAGGTTCTGTATGGAACTACGATGGAAAAGCTGATATTGCCCTTCCATGTGCAACTCAAAATGAAATCAATGGCGAGCAAGCTGCTGCCCTTGTAAAAAATGGCGTTTACTGTGTGGCTGAAGGTGCTAACATGCCATCTGACCTTGATGCTATCAAAGTCTACAAAGATAATGGTGTCCTCTACGGTCTTGCTAAAGCTGCCAATGCTGGTGGTGTAGCTGTGTCTGCTCTTGAAATGAGCCAAAACAGCCTCCGCTTGTCATGGACACGTGAGGAAGTTGACAGTCGACTTAAAGACATCATGGCAAACATCTTCAACACAGCCAAAGAAACAGCTGAAAAATACAACCTTGGTACTGACTACCTTGCAGGTGCTAACATCGCAGCCTTTGAACAAGTTGCTGATGCAATGATTGCTCAAGGATTAGTGTAAGAAAATTTTTAGCTTCCCTTACTATAATGAAAATAACTCCCAGATTGACGTGCAAATTTGGGAGTTTTTCTTTGCTCTGAAAATATATAAGTCCTATCGATACAAGCAAAAACCTGCCCAAACTAAACTGGACAGGTTATTTGCCTTAATTTACTATTACTTAGTCAAAATTTGCAAGGTTTCAAGCAACTGATCAACATGAACTTCAACCGTATCACCTGTTCCCTTGATTTTGACTTCAACAATACCGTCAGCGGCTTTCTTACCAACAGTCACACGGATTGGCAAGCCAATCAAGTCACTATCAGAGAATTTCACACCGACACGCTCATTGCGGTCGTCTGTCAAGACTTCATAACCAGCACCGACCAAGCTGGCTTCGATGGACTGAGTCAAGGCCATAGCTTCTTCGTCCTTAACATTGACTGGAATCAAATGTACATCGAACGGTGCCAATTCTTTAGGGAAGTTGATCCCCCAAGCGTAACGGTATTCGCCTTTTGGTGTCTTATTGACAAAGAGGCGAGCGTGTTGCTCAAGAACAGCTGACAAGAGACGGCTAACACCGATACCATAACAACCCATAATAATCGGCATAGAACGACCATTTTCATCCAAGATGTTGGCATTCATGCTATCTGAATAACGGGTACCAAGCTTGAAGATGTGACCAATTTCGATACCTCGAGCAAAGTTGAGAACCCCGTGTCCATCTGGAGAAGGCTCGCCTTCCTTGACTTCACGAATGTCCACATACTCAGTCACTTGGAAATCACGACCTGCATTGGCACCTGTGTAGTGGAAACCATCTTCGTTGGCACCGACTACAGCGTTCTTCACATCTTGAACCTTGCGGTCTGCAATAATCTTGATGTTTTCTGGTAAGCCGACTGGGCCAAGTGAGCCAAAGCCTGCACCGAAGACTTTTTCTGCATCGGCTGGGCTAGCTACATCAAAGAAATCTGCTGCCAAGTGGTTTTTTAACTTGACATCGTTGACCTGGTCATTGCCAACAAGAAGGGCAACAACTGGCTCACCATCCGCCATAAAGAGCATGGTTTTGATGGTTTGCTCTTCCGCAACATTCAAGAAGGCAGCAACCTCGTCGATGGTTTTGGCATCTGGTGTCGCTACTTTGACCAAGTCTTCTTCAACTACAACTGCTGTACTTGGTTTGTACTCGCTAGTTGCCATTTCTAGGTTGGCAGCGTAGCCAGACTCGCTAGAGTAGGCGATGGTATCTTCACCAGACACAGACCAAGCCAAGAGTTCTGCCTTGATCGCTTCAAGAACATCCTCTGGTATTTCCTCAAAAGAAGCAACAGACTTGTCCAAGACAACCCAACGGTCGAGATCGGTACGGTCTGGGGTAATGGCCATAAATTCCTGGCTGTCCTTACCACCCATGGCACCACCGTCACCGATGATGGCCTTGAACTCAAGTCCTGCACGAGTGAAAATAGCCTCGTAAGCTGCCTTGTAGTCATCGTAGGTTTGATCCAGGCTCTCGTAGCTAGCGTGGAAGCTGTAACCGTCTTTCATGATAAACTCACGACCACGAAGAAGTCCGTTACGAGGGCGTTTTTCATCACGGTATTTTGGCTGGATTTGGTAAATGTTGAGTGGCAACTGCTTGTAAGATTGCACCGCATCACGCGCCAATAGTGTCACCGTTTCTTCGTGAGTTGGTCCCAAGATAAAGTCAGAACCTTCGCGGTTTTTGAGCTTGTAAAGATCGTCGCCATAAGTTTCGTAACGACCTGACTCACGCCAAATGTCCGCTGATAAGAGAGCTGGTGCCAAAAATTCAATAGCATCAATCTTATCAAACTCCTCACGCATGATATTTTTTGCTTTTTCAATCACACGGTTAGCCAAAGGCAAGTAGCTGTAAATACCAGCAGAAATCTGACGGACATAACCCGCACGCAACATCAAAGCGTGGCTAATCACCGACGCATCCGAAGGCATCTCCCGCAAAGTGGGGATAATCATTTTAGACTGTTTCATATTAAGATATAAGTGCGTTAAGAAAACGAAACGAAAATAGGAAACCTAACGCAGTGCCGTTGGCACAAGGCAGGTTTATCTTTTTCGTAAAGTTTTTAGCACGCATTCAATTCCTTTCGTAGTTTACTTGATTAGAAATCACAGAAGTCACTTTTCAAAACCCTTGCTGACGCTCGAGTTCAAATCTGAAAACTCTCTTTTCTTTCCATCATTTTTATCAGGAAAACACAGGTTTCAGCCCGTGTTCAATTCCTTTCGTAGTTTACCTGATTAGAAATCCAGAGGCGTAGCTCTCAATCTATTTTCCGAGTTTTTAGACCGAGTTCAATTACGAACCTCCTTTGTTCCTTTCATCTTTTGTTTATCAGGAATGCACAGGATTCAGCCCGTGTTCAGTTCCTTTCTTATTTTTCAGAACATCCTGCGTGAAGCACGCATTCAATTCCTTTCATAGTTTACTTGATTAGAAATCACAGAAGTCACTTTTCAAATCCCTCGCTGACGCTCGAGTTCAAATCTGAAAACTCTCTGTTCCTTTCTTTTTCGTAGTTTTTCAGAACATCCTGCGTTTAGCACGCATTCAATTCCTTTTGGAGTTTTTATCTAGAAGAATACACGCATAATATCATTCCAAGTCACAACCAGCATGAGGACAACCATGATTGCAACGCCTGCCAGCGTAATATAGGATTCTGTTTCTGGTTTGAGCGGTTTTCTGCGAATACCTTCTAAAATATTCATGACAATCTTCCCACCATCCAAGGCTGGAATAGGGATGAGATTGAAAATACCGATATTGATTGATAGCATAGCCATCAGGTTAAAGACCGAAACCCAACCGTTTGCAGCAGCCTGATTGCTGACAGAATAAATAGCAACAGGTCCACCCAATTGCTTGACGTCGAAGTTGGCAATCAAGTTTTTCAAGGCAGTTACAACAATAAGGGCTGTCGCACCCGCTTGCTCGAATCCCCCAATAATCTTATCAAGGAAACCAGTTTTTAAAATCGGTGAAATTCCAATTCGGTAGCTATTGTCAACCTTCTCAGCAGTAACAGTGAGCGATTTTTCAGCCCCTTCGTGTTCAACGACCAAATCAAAACTTGGAGCTGTAGAGGCTTCTGAGGCTACCTGACTAATGATGCTAGCAATATCAGTGTAAGTATGCGTTGTTTGACCATTGACCGACAAGATTTTATCACCTGTAACCAGACCTGCATCCTGTAAAGCACCGCCGTCTGTAATACGGACTGCATTACTTGTTGGATCTGCAACACCACCCTGAGCAAAGATAAGCATGATGAAAATAACGGTACCTAGAATAAAGTTATTCATAGGACCAGCAAAGTTGGTTATCAACTTCCCCCAGACAGTCGCATTTTGATATTGAACATCCAGCGGAGCAATCCGAACTTCCGTCCCATCTTCCTCTACAATCGTGGCATCATGGTCAACCTTGTAAGTCTTGTTTTCATCTAACACCAAGCCTGTAATTTCCAGCTTCTCTTCAAAGTCAAAACTGGTTACATTCATAGGTAAACTCAGATTATCAAGTTGCTTTCCTGAAAGGTTGATACGAGTAACAATACCATCGGCATTCAAAGTTAGGCTGGCAGGCGTACCTGTCTTAATTTCTGTCTTATCTTCACCCCAACCCGCCATACGAACATAGCCACCGAGGGGAAGAATGCGGATGGTGTAGAGAGTTCCATCCTGACCAGTATGAGAAAAGATTTTCGGTCCCATACCAATGGCAAATTCTCTGACAAGGATACCCGATTTTTTGGCAAAGTAGAAATGCCCAAATTCATGAACAACTACAATCACACCAAATATAAAGATAAAGGCTAAAATTCCCTTCATAGTCCCTCCTTAAAACAGTCCAAAGAAGTGCATGATAGGAAAGACAAAGATCATACCATCAAAGCGGTCTAAAATACCACCATGACCTGGAATCAGATTGCCAGAATCCTTGACACCAAAATGACGCTTAATAGCACTTTCTACTAAATCACCAAATTGAACAAAAGCAGAGAAGATGGCCACCAATACCAGCATCAAGAAGAAGGGATAACCTGCTCGAAGGCTTTTATCAACCAATAAGAAAATAATCGACAAGACGAGAGCGGAGCCAATCCCACCAAAAAATCCTTCCACCGTCTTATTGGGTGATACTTTTGGTAATAACTTTCTTCGACCAAATTGGCGACCAACCAGATAAGCCCCAATATCCGTTGCCCATACAATACAAAGTGCAAACAATACCTTATTCAACCCATCCGTCCGTGCCAACAGCAAATTATGAAAACCAATCCCTACATAAAAACTAGAGGCAATCGGAAAAACAACATCCGAGTAGTTGTACTCTCCCAAATTAAAAACGGTCGTTCCGAGAAGAAGGAACACAATAATGGCATAGGCTGTATAGTTGCCATCCGTTGGCAAAAAAGTCAGGTAATTCTGCAAAGGCAAGGTCAAGACTAGACTTGCCAACATGGCAAGAACCCCCTCAATTGAATTTGGAGCCAACTGTTTCATTTTGAGTAATTCAGCCGTAGCAATCATCGCTAGTAGGCCTACAAAGAAATGAAAAGTCGTTCCCCCTAGTAATAAAAAGGGAAGAAAGACTGCAAAAGCAATCCCTCCAAATACCACTCGTTTCTGCAAATCGTTTGTCATAACCTCTCCTTACACGCCACCAAAACGCCTGTGGCGACGGTTGTATTCTTTAATAGCTAATTTCAGTGCCTCACCATCAAAATCTGGCCAAGCAATATCTGTAAAATACAGCTCACTATAGGCTGTCTGCCAAGGCAAGAAATTACTCAAGCGCAATTCTCCACTGGTCCGAATAACCAAATCCGGATCACGAAGAGCAGGCGATAGACTTCCAGTATAGAGATAGTCCGCAATCAACTTTTCATCAATATCCCCTGGATTAAACTTGGCATCCAAGACATCTTGTGCAATGGCCTTGATTGCTCGGGTCACTTCATCACGCCCACCATAGTTCAGGGCAAAATTCAAAATCAAACCCGTATTATTCTTGGTTTTTTGTTCTGCCTTGTACAAGGCATTCAAAGTAGCCTCTGGAAGCTTAGAATGATCCCCAATCATTTGAATTTTAACATTATTTGCATGGAGTTCCGGTACATATTTATCATAAAACTCCACAGGTAAGTTCATGATAAATTTAACTTCCTTTTCTGGTCGAGACCAATTCTCCGTCGAAAATGCATAAACAGTTAATACTTTAACTCCCAGATCAGAAGCTGTTTTAGTCACTTTTTGAAGGGCATCCATCCCGGCCTTATGACCCATGATACGAGGCTGCATCCGCTTTTTCGCCCAGCGACCATTGCCGTCCATGATAACCGCTATATGCTTAGGAACTTCAATCGCTGTTTCAATGCTTTCCTTCTTTTTAAATTTAAATCTAAACATATTTTTCCTTAAATATTTATATATTTTGTTATGACATCTTTCGAAAGCTCGAATAATACTGTATATAATCAGCCTATTATACCATATTTATAAGGATTTACGCAAAAATCAGCTAGCGCGTTCATGCAAAAAACCGAGGTTCTCCCCGGTTTTCAGTCATCTATTCTTCGATAGCTGTTTCTGTTTTCTCTTGACTTGCTTCTTCTGCAATAACTGAACTTGTTGCTTCAGTTACTCGGTTACGAATAGCCCCGCGTTCAAAGGTCAAGTAGACTCCATCAACATCCAAGACAACCTTTTTATCATCGATTTCATCAACAATACCAAACAGACCACCAATAGTGACAATTTCATCACCTTTTTTAATCTGGCTGAGTGCATCTTGGCGCTGTTTTTGTTGTTTGCGCTGGCTATAGAACATAAAACCAATCATAGCAAGCATCAAAGCAGGAAATAATAATCCTTCCATTTGTGTACCTCTTTTTAGTTTGATAAGCATGATTATACCAAATTTAATGAAAGAAATCAAAATTTGGTCAGTCAAAAAAGACCGAACTCTCGTTCAGCCTTTATCTATCCTATTTTGCACTCCATACACTCTCAAGGATGTTGGTCTGTTCACGACCAGGTCCTACTGAGAAGGTTGAGATACGAACGCCGACCAATTCGCTGATACGACGAACATAGTTGCGAGCCGCTTCTGGCAATTCATCCAGACTACGTACACCTGTGATGTCTTCAGACCAACCTGGCATTTCTTCATAGATTGGTTTGCAGCGTTTGAGTTGCTCCAAACTTGCAGGGTAGTGGTCAATCCGCTCACCATCCAAATCATAAGCCACGCAGATTTTCAAGGTTTCAAGACCTGACAAAACGTCAATCGAGTTGAGGGACAAGTTGGTAATACCTGACACACGGCGGCTATGGCGCATCACCACTGAGTCAAACCAACCGACACGGCGTGGACGGCCTGTTGTCGTACCGTATTCTTTACCGATTTCACGGATACGGTCTCCGATTTCATCGTGCAATTCAGTTGGGAATGGTCCGTCACCAACACGGCTAGTGTAGGCCTTACATACACCAACAACCTTGTCAATCTTGCTTGGGCCGACACCGCTACCGATAGTCACACCACCAGCAACTGGGTTTGAAGAAGTAACGAATGGATAGGTACCTTGGTCAATATCCAACATAACCCCTTGGGCACCTTCAAACAAGACACGTTTGCCTTGGTCCAAAGCATCGTTCAAAATAACAGATGTGTCTGTTACATATTTCTTGATTTCTTGGCCATATGCGTAGTATTCTTCAAAGATTTCATCAAATTCAATAGGAGTTGACTCGTACATTTTTTCAAATAGACGGTTTTTCTCAGCCAAATTTGTTTTCAAGCGCTCTGCAAAAATCTCCTTGTCCAAGAGGTCTGCGATACGGATACCAACACGTGCAGCCTTGTCCATGTAAGCTGGACCGATACCCTTGTTGGTTGTACCAATCTTGTTTTCGCCTTTTGATTCTTCTTGCAATTGATCCAATTTGATGTGGTAAGGTAGGATAACATGTGCGCGGTCTGAAATCCGCAAGTTATCTGTTGTGACACCTGAATCATGGAGATAGTTGATTTCCTTCACCAATGATTTTGGATTGACAACCACACCATTACCGATAACAGAAATCTTTTCTGGGAAGAAGATTCCTGACGGAATCAAGTGCAACTTATACTTGGTACCGTCGATAACGATAGTGTGTCCTGCATTATCTCCACCTTGATAGCGCGCGATTACTTCAGCATTAGCAGACAAGAAATCTGTAATTTTACCCTTACCTTCGTCGCCCCACTGGGTTCCTACAACAACTACTGATGTCATATTCACTCTTTCTCTGAACTGGCTGACCAGTCCAGCCTTTCTTCTACTTCTGGCAGGAATCTCACCTGCAAGTTTCGTTTTACAATCCATTCTACCAAAAAACGAACATTTTTTCAAGAATTTCCAATATTTTCGTTTATGTCGGACGTTGTTTCTTGTTGCATCATTTTCAATCTCAAAATACGAACAAATGCTTATCCTGAACATTTTTAAAATTGTTTTTGACAGGAATTTCCGAAGCCTCCTCATCCTTTCCTTTTACCAACTTCATTTTTTCTTTCAAAACGTAGCAGAAATTTGTATTTGTTTTACAAACTAGATAAAATTGGTGTAAGACACTATCAGAAATTGGACGGATTGCTTATGTTACAGAAATTATCCCCAAATAGCCCCATCCTCCAAGCCACCTTTGGTTTGGAACGGGAATCCTTACGCATCAATGCTGACAACCACGTGGCTCAGACTCCACATCCTAAAAAATTAGGCTCTCGCAGTTTTCATCCGTATATCCAGACCGATTACAGCGAGCCACAACTAGAGCTAATTACACCCGTGGCTCATTCGACCAAAGAAGCTCGTCGTTTCCTCGGAGCCATCACGGATGTGGCAATGCGGTCTATGGATAAACAAGAATATCTCTGGCCCCTGTCCATGCCACCTGTCATTTCAGAAGAAGAAATCCAAATTGCCCAACTGGAAAGTGACTATGAGTATCAGTACCGTGTTGGTTTGGCAGAACGCTATGGTAAGTTGCTCCAGTCTATGTCAGGCATCCACTACAACTTCGAGCTCGGCAAGGACCTGACCCAGCAACTCTTTGAAGCCAGTGATTACGACGACCTCATCACCTTCAAAAACGCCCTCTATCTCAAACTGGCTCAGAATTTCTTACGCTACCGTTGGTTCTTGACCTACCTCTACGGAGCTAGCAGTCTGGCGGAAAAAGGATTTTTGACAGATGAAATTGGCTGCGTGCGGTCTATCCGCAATTCCAACTACGGCTATGTCAACGCCCCCGATGTCCACATCTCCTTCTCTTCCTTGGAGCAATACGTGACCGACATCGAGCAGGCGGTTGCTAGCGGTCAACTGTCTGCCGAAAAGGAATTTTACTCTGCGGTTCGCCTCCGCGGTGCCAAGACCAGCCGGGACTTTTTGACCAAGGGCATTACCTACTTGGAGTTTCGCAACTTCGACCTCAATCCCTTCGAGCCTCTGGCTATTAGCCAAGAGACACTTGACACCACCCACCTCTTTGCCCTGGCTCTCCTCTGGCTCGACGACATGGAGCAGGTATATGAGGAACTGGCAACAGCGGCAGCACTCAACAACCGCATCGCCCTCAGCCATCCCCACACCCCCCTACCAGCAGAGGCAGATGCCAGCCCTATCCTGACCGCCATGAAGGCTATCGTTCAACATTTCGGACTGGACGACTACTACAGCCAGCTCATCGCTCAGGTAGAGGCGGCCCTTCAAGACCCTCGTCTGACCCTCTCTGGAAAAATAGCAGAGCAGGTTGAAGACGGGTCTTTGGAACACTTCGGTCAGCAGCAAGGCAAGACTTTCCATGACTACGCTTGGACAGCCCCATACGCCCTCAAGGGCTATGAAAACATGGAACTCTCCACCCAGATGATTCTCTTTGACGCCATTCAGCTGGGCTTGAATGTGGAGATTTTAGATGAAGAAGACCAGTTTCTCAAGCTCTGGCATGGTGACCATGTCGAGTACATCAAAAATGGCAACATGACCTCCAAGGACAACTACGTCATTCCTCTGGCTATGGCCAACAAGGTCGTAACCAAGAAGATCTTGGACCAGGCTGGTTTTCCAGTGCCTGCGGGAGCTGAATTTTCTAACAAAGAAGATGCCCTGCGGTATTACGGACAGGTCGCCAGCTCTGCTATTGTTGTCAAACCAAAATCCACCAACTTTGGCCTAGGCATCTCTATCTTCCAAGAACCAGCCAGCCAAGCGGACTATGAAAAAGCCCTTGACATCGCCTTTTCGGAAGACAGCCATGTACTGGTGGAGGAATTCGTGGCGGGAACCGAGTACCGTTTCTTCATCTTGGACGGCAAGTGCGAAGCTGTCCTGCTCCGCGTCGCAGCCAATGTCGTTGGGGATGGGCAGTCAACCATCCGAGAATTGGTGGACCAAAAAAACCAAGATCCTCTGCGAGGCCGTGATCACCGTTCACCGCTTGAAATCATCAATCTAGGCGATATCGAACTGCTCATGTTAGAGCAACAGGGCTACACACCTGATACAGTCTTGCCAGAAGGCGTCCAAGCCTTTCTGCGTGGCAATTCCAATATCTCCACCGGTGGTGACTCCATTGATATGACCGATCAGATGGATGAGTCCTACAAGCAACTGGCTGCCGATATGGCGACTGCCATGGGTGCTTGGGCCTGTGGTGTGGATTTGATTATCCCCGACCGCACCAAGCCAGCAAGCAAAGAAGAGCCAAACTGCACTTGTATCGAGCTTAACTTTAACCCTGCCATGTACCTGCACACCTATACTTACGCAGGACCTGGGCAGAGCATCACACCTAAAATTTTGAGGAAGTTGTTTCCTGAACTGTAAACTGGCTAGTCATAGTCAGTTTTTTACTTTCGGTCTCCCCCTTTCCCCATTTTCCCCACTTGTGCTATAATAATCCTTATGGATAAAATTATTAAGACTCTATCAAAAAGCGGGCATTTCCGTGCCTTTGTGCTAGATAGCACAGAAACCGTGAAAACAGCCCAAGAAAAACACGATACTATGGCTTCATCAACTGTGGCTCTGGGCCGCACCCTCATTGCCAATCAGATTTTGGCTGCCAACGAAAAAGGCGACACCAAGATCACCCTGAAAATCTTGGCCAGCGGTGCTATTGGGGCTATCATCTCCGTTGCCAATACCAAAGGGCAAGTCAAGGGCTACATTCAAAATCCAGACTTGGATTACAAACGAACAGCAACTGGCGAAGTCATCGTTGGGCCACTTGTGGGCAATGGACAATTCCTGGTCATCACAGACTACGGAACAGGCCACCCTTACAATTCCATGACCCCCTTAATCTCCGGTGAAATCGGTGAAGACTTTGCCTATTTCTTGACAGACAGCCAGCAGACACCTTCTGCGGTCGGACTGAATGTCTTGTTGGACGAAGAAGACAAGGTCAAGGTGGCTGGCGGATTCTTGTTGCAAGTTCTTCCAGGTGCGACCGAGGCTGAAATTGCCCGTTTCGAGAAACGCATCCAGGAAATGCCTGCCATTTCGAGCTTGCTGGCTTCTGAAAACCACATAGAAGCTCTGCTATCCGCCATTTATGGCGATGATGACTTCAAACGCCTGTCAGAAGAGGAAATCGGCTTTGTCTGCGACTGCTCTAAGGACCGCTTCCTCGATGCTCTAGCCAGCTTGCCAAAAACAGACCTGCAAGAGATGAAAGACGTGGACAAGGGCGTGGACATCACCTGTCAATTCTGCCAGACCCATTACCACTTTGACGAAAACGATTTGGAGGAACTCATCAATGGCTAATCTCAACACCCCTTTCATGATTGGTGATGTGGAAATCCCCAATCGCTGCGTGCTGGCCCCAATGGCTGGCGTGACCAACTCGGCCTTCCGTACCATTGCCAAGGAAATGGGCGCAGGTCTGGTCGTTATGGAAATGATTTCTGAAAAAGGCCTTCTCTACAACAACGAGAAGACCCTCCACATGCTCCATATCGACGACAACGAATACCCCATGTCCATCCAGCTTTTTGGTGGCGATGCCGAAGGACTGAAACGGGCTGCCGACTTCATCCAGAAGAACACCAAGGCTAACATCGTGGACATCAATATGGGCTGCCCCGTCAACAAGGTCATCAAGAATGAGGCCGGTGCCAAGTGGCTCAAAGATCCCGATAAGATTTACCACATCATCAAGGAAGTGACCTCGGTCCTCGATATTCCCTTGACTGTTAAAATGCGGACAGGTTGGAACAATACCGACCTAGCGGTCGAAAATGCCCTGGCCGCAGAAAGTGGCGGAGTGGCTGCCCTAGCCATGCACGGACGGACTCGCGAGCAGATGTACACAGGAACGGTTGACCTAGAAACCTTGACCAAGGTAGCTGGCAGCCTGACCAAGATTCCCTTCATCGCAAACGGCGACATCCGTAATGTAGAAGATGCCCGTCAACGAATCGAGGAAGTCGGTGCCGATGCCGTCATGGTCGGACGGACCGCTATGGGCAATCCTTACATCTTCAACCAAATCAACCACTATCTTGAAACAGGAGAAGTCCTGCCCGACCTCTCCTTCGATGATAAACTCAATGTCGCCTTCGACCACCTGACCCGATTGACCAATCTCAAAGGTGAGTCCGTTGCCGTCCGCGAATTCCGTGGCCTTGCTCCCCACTATCTCCGTGGCTCAGCAGGTGCTGCCAAGATTCGTGGCGCCGTTGCCAAGGCAGAAACCATTGAGCAGGTCCAAGAACTCTTTGACCAAGCCAGAGAAGCTTATCAAGAACGGATTGCTAAATAAGATAAACTGGCAGGTTAAAACTCGCTAACAATGAAACAGAAAAACGCATAAAACCAAGGTTATGACCTGATTTTATGCGTTTTTTCGTATAGATTACTACATGTTTAGTAACGATAATCGGGGTCGTAATGAATGTAGATACTATTCTTATCGTCGTATTCGTAGGCTAATTTCCAACGGTTGATAATACGAATAGAATTTTTATCTGGTAACCATCTTAGCAAGGCTAAAAGTGTACAATCTGGTTCTTTGCTATAGAGAACCAGTTCTGTTTCATCATTTCCGATGAACACATTTAAATTTGGATGAACATGGATAGTATACTGTCTAAATGAATACTGTTTCACTCAACTCCCTCCTCTTCCATAGAATAAATAGTTACCGAGTTACCTGAGATTTCATGCTCCACACCCCAAAATGTATCTACCAAAAGTCTACCCTCTTTAGAAAGTTTTACCTGACAGCAGATTGCAGTATGGTCTGGAAAGATAACTAATATCTCATCATTTCCATCATAAACTGGGTGTAGTTTTTCAGAAATCTTAATTTCAAAATGATTTAGTTGAAATGATTTCATTAAATCCTCCTAATTGAACTATGGTCGTAAATAGTATCCATATCTACTATACGTTCCTATTCTTTGACCACTTCTGTTATAAAGCTTCCAATAGCTGCCGCCGTGTCCACCTGCTCCAGAATTAACTCCATAATCTCTAATGAGATAGGTTCCCCTTGCACCATAATAGGTTCCAGCTCTACCAGATGCTGCTGTTCCAAATCTATTTGAAAATCCTGATAGATTTATATAAGTTAATCTACCACCACCTTCAAGGTTTGAGTCATGAATAGACCTAGTTTCGATAGGTGTTTCAATCCGACTAGCAGCCTGAACAGATGACATTGATGACATAACTGTAATCAATACAGTAAACAAGCAAATAAAACAAGTGATAGTTTTTTTCAAAAGATTTTTTTTCATAAGAACCACCTCCTTTTTTTGATGAGTATATAGTAACAAATAAAATTAAAATAGTCAAAAAAAATTGTATTTTCTTGTACATATACAAGTCATTTCCGAACGTTCGTTAAAATACATGGGATTTCTGTAAAAATCAGTGATAAAAAACGCATAAAACCAAGGTTATGACCTGATTTTATGCGTTTTTTCCATACTGTTTTACATGGCTTCCTTTCCAAAAAAGGCAAGAAAGGCAGGGGCAATGTAAGCCTGATATTGTTGAGGATACTCACGAATGAGGGTGGCTGAAATACCAAATCTTCTAGGACTATAATGAGCTTGATAACCTCGCCTATGCAGTTCCTGAGCGTATTCTTCCTCAGACACATAGAAGACTGGCACTTGATTTTCAGACAAGTCCAACAAAGCAAGCAGGCGTTCTAGCCAAAGGTCCCAACCATCAGGATAGGCTGGCAAGTCGGTTTCATCAAGCGCATAAACTCTCACCAAATCATCTTTCTTAAACTGCTCTTGAGCAAATTGAAAACGTTTAGTCAGATCCAAACCTATCCTATCCCCACGATCCTTGTCATATCCTGAAACCACCACACAAACTTGACCACAAGCCAACTTTGCTCGTTCAATCAAATCCAAGTGCCCCTTGTGCATGGGAGCAAAGGTTCCGAAAACGACTGCTACGGTTTGTTTCATACCTTACCTTTCACATCCGAAAACTATTTTTTTGCGGCAGATAAAGTCCTCACAATCTGCTTCTAAAAGCAGTCTTAGTTCTAGCATTTTTCCACCTATTTGACCACATCAAACTTGAGCTCTTCGCCCTTAACCCCAATCTTCAAGGTTGAACCAGTTGGCAACTCCCCACGGAGCAACATCTCTGCCAACGGGTCTTCCAACTTGGTCTGCAAGAGTCTACGCAGCGGACGGGCTCCCATTTCTGGGTCGTACCCTTGTTTAGCCAATAACTTAAGGGCTGACGGCTGAAGTTTGAGAGTAATATCTTTCTCAGCTGTTACCGCAAGCAAGGATTTGACCATGACCTTGACAACATCATGCATATCGGTTTCAGTCAAACTATGGAAGACCACTTTTTCATCGATACGGTTGATAAATTCAGGACGGTAGGCCTTTTTCAATTCCTCAAAAATGCGTTTCTCCACTTCCTTGTGGTCCTTAGACAAATCAAGGGCACCAAAACCAACTGTCTTATCATCACGAAGGGCTGTCGCTCCAAGGTTTGAGGTCATGATAATGATGGTATTGGAGAAATCCACCTTGCGTCCCTTACTGTCTGTCAAGACACCATCATCCAAGACCTGCAAGAGAACATTGAAAATATCTGGATGGGCTTTCTCAACCTCGTCAAAGAGAAGAACAGAATAAGGTTTGTTGCGGACTTTCTCCGTCAATTCGCCACCCTCTTCATAGCCAACATAGCCTGGAGGGGCACCATTTAGACGGCTGGCTGCGAATTTCTCCATGTATTCAGACATGTCAAAGCGTATCAGAGCTGACTCATCATCAAAGAGAACCTCTGCCAGCGCCTTAGCCAACTCCGTCTTACCGACCCCAGTCGGTCCTAAGAACATGAAGGAACCAATCGGTCTGCGCCCTGTCCGAATACCCGACTGATTACGACGGATAGCCCTGCTGACTGCAGAAATGGCTTCTTCCTGCCCAATGACACGCTGGTGTAATGCGGCTTCCAAATTCAAATACTTCTTGGCATCTGACTGGCTGAGCTTGGTCACTGGAATACCAGACAGACGACTGAGGGTTTCTAAGATATCTTCTTCCGTCACTTCTACATCATAGATTTGACTAGCTTTGGTTGCTTCCTTAGCCTCAAACAATAGCTTACTCACGGTTTTATATTTTTTAGCCATCAGTGCCTTATCAATACTTGTCAAACCAGTTTCTAAGACTTGGCCTTTTATACGATTTTGCACGGTTGCACTGGCTTCATCTAGCAAATCGATTGCTGAATCTGGCAGGTTTTTACTGGTCAAATACCGCTTAGCGTAGGTTACAGCAGTCTCAACAGCCCTATCTCCAATACGGACCCTGTGGTATTTCTCAAAAGTCCCTTTTAGACCAGACAAAATGGCAATGCTATCTTCCACAGTCGGCTCTTCAATCATCACTTTGGCAAAACGACGTGCCAAGGCCGCATCTTTTTCGATATGCTTTTGGTACTCATCTTGAGTCGTCGCCCCAACTGTCCGAAGAGTTCCGCGAGCCAGGGCTGGCTTGAGGATATTGGCCGCATCCAGAGTTGAATCAATCCCTGAACCAGACCCCATAATGGTATGCAGCTCATCGATGAAGAGTATCACCTGACCATCTTCTTCGATGTCATTGATGATATTGTTCATCCGCTCTTCGAAGTCACCACGGAAACGAGTGCCTGCAATCACATTCATCAAATCAAGTTCTAGTACCCGCATCTTAGATAGGCTAACAGGCACATCACCTGAAGCGACACGTTGGGCCAGACCCAAAGCGAGTGCTGTTTTTCCGACACCCGCATCACCTACTAGGACAGGATTATTCTTGGTCTTTCGGGACAAGATTTGAATCATCCGTGAAATTTCAGCATCCCGGCCAATAACAGGTTCCATCTTGCCTTCTCGGGCTAGTGCAGTCAAATCACGGGTATAGTCTTCCAATCCTCCACTCTGTGGCTGAGGCATCCCCATCATCTGTCCCGCATTGGTTGGCTTGTTTTTCCCACCCTTCATGATACTGCGGATAGATTTCAAGTCTTCCTTTGTAAAGCCTGCACGTGTTTCCAAGGTTTTACGTAGATCTAAAAAACGAATCTTATCATCTGAGTCCTCAAAATGAAAACCGACTTTATCCAAAATCTGACTAGCAGTCGAACGCTTATCCAAAAGCAAAGCCATAAATAAATGTTCCGTACCTAATTCCTTGGCTTTAACAACCTCTGCAATTTTCTTGGCCAAACTAGCTGTTTCATCCAAACGTTTAGAAGATGGCAAAATATGCAAATGATCCAATTCTTCACGATAGACCTTATCTGTCACAACAAAGGTCGCATGCTCATAATCAGAAATAGAAACTGGATACTCTGCTAAAACAGCTCCTGCAACCGTATCATGATTGATGACAAAGGACAGGAGAATATGCCAGGTTTCTAAATAGTCACAGGCATAGCGTTGGGCGACCAACTGGGCATCTTCAAACACCCTTTGTAAACCAGTTGAAATCTTCATGAATTAATCCTCTTTCCTATCTAAACGTCGTAAAATTTGACGCATCATTCGAGCACGAATGCTTGCTGCATCCTTACCCAATACCTCATCCGAACCAGTTGCCAGAAAAAGATTGCCCTCTCTTTCTGTCATCAATCCTTCATCAAACAGCAACTGCAGAATATCTGCATAGACCGTCGCAGACAATTGTTCGCCCATATTGTTTAATAAATCATGGACCAGTTCATGCTTGTCTGAAAAGGTAATTCGACCAATACGGATGTAGCCACCGCCACCCCGCTTGCTCTCGACAATATAGCCACGACTGGCTGTAAATCGTGTCTTGATGACATAATTTATCTGGCTAGGAACCACCTCAAACCGACTGGCCAATTCACTTCGACGCAACTCAGCTACACTAACTTGGTCCAAGATGGCTTTGATATGCTCTTCTATATAATCCGATGTATTTTTCATCGCCATAGTATCGCCTCTTTCTTTGACTATCTTTGACCATTATACTATTTTTGTTTACATTTTGAAAGCGAAAGCCTCACTTCCACACAAACGTAGCTACTTTTTGAAATCTGCTCTGCTTTATCCTATAATAAAAGAAAAAAAAACAGAAAGGACTAGGGCTTCCGTATTTGGTTGAACTGAATACGGACTAGGGACTGAGCCAAAAAGATATACGAGAACTAGACGCTTGCGACGTTCTGTTCCCTATTTTTCTGTGTCCACTTAAGGCCCTTTACATCTTATACCATGAACTTTCAAGATTACATTCAAGACTTTACAAGTGTGACTGTGGAGCAGGCACAGAACCTTCTAGCTGCCAAAGAGGAGGCTGTTCTCTTCATCGGACGAGCAACCTGTCCTTACTGCAACCGCTTCGCACCAAAACTCCACAAGGTCGCCCAAGACAAGCAAGTGACTGTTCACTTCCTCGACTCTAGCCAAGTCAGCCCTGAACTTCAGGCCCTCCGCGATCACTACCAAGTTCCTACCGTACCTGGTCTCTTGGTCGCTAAACCTACTGGAGTCCAAGTCCGCTGCGACTCCAGCATGACGGAAGAAGAGATTGCGGCTTTTATTCAAGGCTAATGCTAGACATTTCCTACCAGGCCAACATCTTCCACATCTCTTATCAAGGAAGACCACTCGGCAAGATTCACAGCTACCAAAATCCCTACCACCAGACCAATATCTATCTGCGACTGGCTTTGGTCGATTACGATTGGACCATAGCAGAGCAGCTCTTCCAGTCCTTACAAACTTACTTAGGCGGAAAAACTCTTCAAGTTATGCTCTCCTCTGCAGAGCAGGAAAGAATCCATTTCCTCACCGCAGCAGGCTTTGTCTTCAAACGGAAATGTTATGAGTTCGAAGTGACCAAGCAAGACTATCTCAGTCAAACAGGCACATCCAACATAAGTATAGTCCGCAAAGGCACCGCACCTTATCAAATAGCCTGTCAGCAAATCTTTGACCACTATCAAACAGTCCACCAAGACATCAACCCTTGGACTGCCAGTCAAGAAGACTTTGAAAAGGATCTGCCTGACCTAGTTTATACAGACTCAGAAAATTGTGCCTTCGTAGAAAACAATGAAATTGCCTACGTATGCGGAAAAGATGAACAAAGCTTTGATTCCTTCATCCAAGCAGTTATTTGCCAACTATTTGAACAGTATGAGCAAATTAGCTTTGAGGCTGATGACTGCGATCCTATCGCCATGCATTTAGCTGACCAATTCCGACAACCAAACAAACCCAGCTGGAACACCTACATTTTAGACAGATAGCAAAAGCACCGACCACAAGGCCGGTGCTTTTTAAGGAGATTATGAAAAATATTTAGGATTGATAATAGTATAACCTAGTCTAGCATATCCGACATCCGCCCTAAGACCGATTTTACCAAAAAAGAACTCCCTTTCGGAAGTTCTTGAATTGTCGAGTAAGCTTTCAATTTGCTTTTAGTAGTCGCTTCAAAGGTTTGGGAATCCTTTGAAGACTGGAGATAGTGCGAACCAAGTTCGCCTCGAAAGAGCCGTACAGCTTGTAAAGTAAGTCACATTCGTGAAGTACAGCTCTCAATATGAAAAGAACTCCCATTCGGAAGTTCTTGAATTGTCGAGTAGTTTTTCAGTTTGCTTTTAGTACGAGGCAACGAGCCGTAGGCTGTACTGAAGTACGGCAAGGCGAGTTAACGAAGTAATAAAAGATAAAATGAAGACTACCAATTATTTACCAAGAGCTGCTGCCATAGTAGCTGCAACTTCTGCTTCAAAGTCGTTTGAAGCTTTCTCGATACCTTCACCTACTTCGAAACGAGCAAATTCTACAACTGAAGCGTTTACTGAGTTCAAGTAAGCTTCAACTGTTTTGCTGTCGTCCATGATGTAAACTTGAGCAAGAAGTGTGTATGCTTGGTCAACTTGAGTGTTGTCAAGCAAGAAGCGGTCCATTTTACCTGGGATGATTTTGTCCCAGATTTTTTCTGGCTTGCCTTCTGCTGCCAATTCTGCTTTGATTGCTTCTTCAGCTGCTGCGATTACTTCATCAGTCAACTGAGCTTTTGAACCGTATTGCAAGAGTGGCAATGCTGGTTTATCAACCATTGCACGGCTCTCGTTGTCTTGTTCGATTTTGTGGTTGATTTGTGCCAACTCATCTTTAACGAATTGCTCATCCAACTCAGTGTAAGAAAGAACAGTTGGTTTCATCGCAGCGATGTGCATTGAGATTTGTTTAGCAAGAGTTTCGTCACCACCGTCGATTACTGAGATAACACCGATACGGCCGCCGTTGTGTTGGTAAGCACCAAATGCTTGAGCATCTGTTTTCTCAACCAAAGCAAAGCGACGGAATGAGATTTTCTCACCGATTGTTGCAGTTGCGTTTACGTATGCTTCTTCAAGGGTTTCACCTGAAGGCATAACCAATTTAAGAGCTGCTTCGTTGTCAGCTGGTTTACCTTCTGCAATTACTTTAGCAGTAGTGTTTACCAATTCAACGAATTGAGCGTTTTTCGCAACAAAGTCAGTTTCAGCGTTAACTTCAACAACTGCTGCTACGTTACCATCAACGTAAACACCTGTCAAACCTTCAGCCGCTACACGGTCAGCTTTCTTAGCTGCCTTAGCCATACCTTTTTCGCGAAGCAATTCAATCGCTTTTTCGATATCACCTTCAGTTTCAACCAATGCTTTTTTCGCGTCCATAACGCCAGCACCTGATTTTTCACGCAATTCTTTAACGAGAGCTGCTGTAATTTCTGCCATGTCTATTCTCCTTGTTTGTATTTATAAAATAGAGGAGCGGGCTCAGCCCTGCCCCTCTAGGATTGTTTTTGTTGTTTTAATAACAATGTTGAATTGTACTCGGACTAAAAAGCTAGGATTTAGATAAATCTAACGCTTTTCTTAACGCCTTCGTTACTTATTTTCCTTCTACAACTTCAACCAATTCTTCGATTGATTCTGTAGATGCTGGCTCAGCTGCCAATTCAGCTTCAACTGCTGCTACGCTGTCTTCACCTTGGTTGCCTTCGATGATAGCGTCAGCCATTTTAGCTGTGATCAATTTAACAGCGCGGATAGCGTCATCGTTAGCTGGGATGATAACATCAATATCATCTGGATCTGTGTTTGTGTCAACCATGGCTACAACTGGGATACCCAATTTCTTAGCTTCTTTAACAGCGATTTGCTCTTTGTGTGGGTCAACTACGAACATTACGTCTGGAATGCGTGGCATGTCAGCGATACCGCCCAAGAATTTTTCAAGACGAGCACGTTGTTTGTTCAACAATGCTACTTCTTTCTTAGGAAGCACGTCGAAAGTTCCATCTTCTTCCATGCGGTTGATTTCTTTCAAACGAGCGATACGTTTTTGGATTGTACCCCAGTTTGTAAGAGTTCCACCCAACCAACGGTGGTTGATGAAGTATTGACCAGCGCGGATAGCTTCGTCTTTAACAGCTTCAGCAGCTTGTTTTTTAGTACCTACGAACAAGATAACTGCGTCGTTTGCTGCAGCGTCACGGATGAATTCGTAAGCTTGGTCAGCCAATTTTACAGTTTGTTGCAAGTCGATAACGTGGATACCGTTACGCTCTGTGAAGATGTATTTAGCCATCTTAGGATTCCAGCGACGAGTTTGGTGACCAAAGTGTACACCAGCCTCAAGAAGTTGTTTCATTGAAATTACTGCCATGAGTATTTCTCCTTTTTGTTTTTTCTCCTCTCCCGAACTTCGACTTGCAGCCCAACCTTTCGGCAACAAGACCACAATTGGTCCGAGATGAGTATTTGTTGCACAGCAACTCTATTAGTATATCAGAATACCTGTCTATTTTCAAGCAAAATAGTAGAGAAATTCGTCAAAAATCGGCACTTTTTCTATTCAAAGTAGGTTTCAGCAACTACTGCATAGGTTCCTGCTACCACATCCATTTTTTCCAACTGACCGTTAGCATTGATCCTATAAAAACCAGCTGATGGAGCAACATTGGGATCTGTCCCTTTCATATTTGGACTGCTGTGGTCTTCTCTAACCTCAATGTAAACCAATCCATCGGATGACTGAACATTTGTAACCACCTGTGCTAGAAAATCATCTCTAGTAAATGGTGTGCCATATCTTGTCGCAGCATGTGCCTTGGCCCAATTAGCTGCCTGCTCGACGGTCAAATTCTTGGTGTCTACAGACATATTAGGAACAGTTGCCGAGCTAGTTTCAGTTGCTACTGCTGAACTTTCACCGAGGACCAAGTTTTCAAAGAAAGCTTGTAATTCCTGGTTTTTAGTCGGTCGGAAATACAAACGCTTCTCTGGGTTGCCTTGATTTTGCTCGGTAATCCAAGCAATTGCCTGACCATCCTTAATGGTAAAGAGATAGAGATGGGCACTTGGGAATTTTGTATTTTCAATATCCGAATAGATCCCAACTACTGCTGTTTTTCCTGCCTCTACCTGACCAGTTTCACTCCAAACTAGATCAGGAGTTTCTCCTAGAAAATCTGGCGTCATTTGTTGCTCCGGGCTACTGAGAATACCTGAGGGCAAGGTCACGCCAAAAAAGTTACCTTGACGACTTGGTCCATAAGATACATAGTATTGGGGAGGCGAGAATGATGGCCCCCATTGGTCAATCACAAACGTTCTCAATGCCTCTGCCTTGCCAACATCCCAAGAACCGACCTGACTACTTGATGTAGAGGTAGTTGTGGTTGATGTACTGGAACTGGTGCTTGACGAGCTAGAGGATGACGTCGATACAGAAGTCGAGGTTGTTTCTTGCTTCTGATTGCCACAGGCCATCAAGAAGCAGACGCTGGCTCCCAAAAGTAAGCCTGATATCATTCTATTCTTTTTCATCCCATCTCTCCTAATCATCCACTCGATAAAAGACACCTTGGCTAAAGCTTTCTGTCGTTGCGACACTCTGGGTAGTAAAAATCCTATCCTTGCTGGTGTCCGTCTGATCGCTATGCCCTTCTAACAATCCATAAGTATTCTGTACCCCTTTTGGAATCAGCAAAGTTGGTATGGTAGGTGAAGCCATAGCATTTGGATTGGTAATTCCTGCTAAAAGAACTTCACCTTCAAACTTAGCATTTTGTACATCAACAAAGGCAGTATTGCCACCACCATTTACAGCCACATTCCCCTGACTATCAATCTCTATTCGATCGCCACGGGAATTGACCCAGTCACCTTCCAAGCTAGCAAAATTTCCAGCTTGGATTTGTTCCAAATTCATGGACTGGACACTATCTGTTTGATCTGAACTGCTGGTGTCCGTTTCCTCTCTATCAAACTCAGAATCTTCCCAGTCAAATTGATTAGGATCTAGAATTTCTGACTCTGTCTTTCCAAAAACAGAAACAAGTTCATCTCTCATATGAAAATCTTGCTCGACTCCCTCAATCAATTGACCATTTGCATCTAACTTATTAAGCGTACCTACGGCATCTCCTGTCCCTGAACTCCATCCATAACTAACATATTCTCCACTCTGGAACAAGACAAGGGCGCTTCTCCCACCACCAACTCCAGCTACAAAATTTTCTGCTAACAAAGAAATTTGACCATCAATAATCGCGTAGAATCCCTTTACAAATACTGACCCATCTGTATTTTCAGATCCGATAAACAGTTCATTCTGACCATCCTGATTAAGATCATAAAAGGCATATCTTAAATGGGGAGCAGTTTTTACCACACTTTCCATAACCCAAGAATTCATCGGAAGCTGTAAACCTTGTAAGACAGCCATCATTTTTTCTACATTTTCTTTATCTGCACTATTCGCAAAATCAATGATTGCTTGGTAATCCGAAAAGACGGACTGATACAGTTCCTTATCATCCTTCTTGACTTGGCTCGAACTAGTTGAACTTTGTTGTTTCGTTGATGAACTAGTCGAACTTTGCTGAGTGGATGACGAGGTTGAGGATTGTTTCGTCTGTACATTTGACTTGCTACAAGCTGATAAGGTTGCTGCACAAACCAGTGCTAGAGCTAGATATTTTTTCATAATAACCTCCAAATAAAAAATAGATTGGGAACGAAAGGTATGGCTATTCTTGATTATACCGACAGTTGCTCCGACAAGCATTTCCAGTCTTCACTGCCCTTTACCAGACACATTATCTGTAAATGTTTATTTTTCCACTTGACCAATTTCACTATTTAAGGTACAATATTCTTTGTTATGGCGGTATAGCCAAGTGGTAAGGCACGGCTCTGCAAAAGCTTGATCGTCGGTTCAAATCCGTCTACCGCCTTTATTATAGGATTTTATCCGAATTTATACAAGTCAAAAGCCCGATTTTTAGGGCTTTTTTGATTTTTAATTCGGTTAAATTCGGTTAAGTTTGAAAATAATTTGGGGCGAATTTTGGGCAAGAACTTTTCAAACTATCAAAAAACTCCCCACAGCTTTTCGCTATGAGGAGCATGGATTTATTACAACTCAGCAATCTGGCTCAAGTTAACTTCAGCAATGGTATCATTCCCAAACATAGAGATGACCATTTTGACCTTGTTGTTGTCGATTTCTGTGATTTTACCTGTGTAGTCGGTGAAGGCACCGTCGATGATACGCACAGTGTCGCCAACTTTGACATCAATATCAAATTCTTGCACAGTTTGACCCATAGATACCAAGATTTGACGGATTTCTTCTTCCAAGAGGGGAGTTGGTTTTGAACGGTTACCGTGGGAACCTACGAAACCTGTAACGTTTGGTGTGTTACGCACTACAAACCAAGCTTCATCGGTCATGACCATTTCCACCAAAACGTAACCTGGGAAACGGTTTTCTTCTACTTCCTTAACCTCACCGTTCTTCTCAACTTGAACGGTCTGAGTAGGAATTTCTACACGAAGAATGTTTTCTAACATGTTATAGGTGTGGGCGCGTTGGAGCAAGTTCTCCTTAACCTTGTTCTCATATCCTGAATAAGTTTGCAAAACAAACCAGCCCTTATCAAAACTATCGTACATTTTTATCTTCCTTTCTATGGAACCACTGCATTTTTAGACGCTAAAAAAAGCCCGAAGGCTTTCGCTTTTCTTTATTATATCACTTCCATTTTACAAATGGCAAGTGTTTTCTAGAAAAGATTGATTAAACTCATGATCCCACGTGACAAAATCAAGTCAAAGAGATAAACAATTGCCACGAAAAATGCTGTGTATTGTACAACAGAGGCAAAGTCCTTCCAGCTCTGCTTACGAGTTGGCCAGGCGGTCTTTTTTAAAATCTGGAAAATATCTTTCAAAAATTTCACGCGCTACTCCTATCTGGTTTCCTTGTGAACGGTGTATTGTCCACAATGTTTACAAAATTTATTTACTTCTAACCGTGTTGGCTTGGGATTACTCGACAAACTAATCGAATAGTTGCGAGAACCACAAACAGTACAGGCTAGGCTTGCTTTTTTTAGTGCCATAAAGCCCTCCATCTTTCTCATTTTATCATGTTTCTAAGGATTTGACAACTCCTCAAACCAAGTTGTAACCGTATCCCAAAGAGATTTAGCCCTCTCTGGCAACTGGGCATCAATCAGATTTTGCTTGGTTTGCTCAATCAGATTACGAGCTTGATCGGAAATCTCCTGCACCTGCTCCTGGCTAATGCCAACCTCAGACTGTGTCGCTGGTTCTTCTGCTACTTCCACAATTCCATTTTGCATATAAGCATTCTCCACATCAAACTGTGTCCCGGCAGTATTAGGCAAAATCGAATTGGCAACCGTTTGAAAGACTGCTGGCGCCATCCAATAACTGCCGCTGTCAATATAGTGGTTTTCATCCGTCTGCTCAAAACCAACCCACTGACTGATAACCAAATCTGGCGTGTAGGCAATGTGCCACTGGTCATTGACCAAATCCACATTAAAGCTGGTTTCCGTCGTTCCCGTCTTACCAGCCAAGTAGTAATTTGCCGCATCAGCTGTTACACCTGTACCGTTTGTAAATGTTCCCAGCATCATAGAAGTCATCTTATCAGCCACCGACCGATCAAGAACCTTGGTACTAGTTTCACGATGCTCTGCCAGAACCTTACCACTGGCTGTTTCAATACGGGTAATCAAGTGAGCGTCTTTCATGACACCCTTGTTAGCAAAGACAGCATAGGCCTGGGCCATTTGTAGAGGATTAGTTTCCACACCCGAACCAATTGAAACACCCAAGACCTTTTCGACTTCATCCATGTTTAGACCGAACTTCTTGCCATATTCAAAGGCCTTGTCAATACCCAAGGTGTTCACTATGTAGGCTACTGGCAAATTGTAGGAAAGAGCCAAGGCCTGATACATAGGAATGGTATCCGAGGTCGAACGATCATAGTTATGCAAGGTGTAATCGCCATAGGTTTCCGTATGGTTATCCAAAGCCATGTCTGTGGACCATCCCGCAGCCACCGCAGGTGCATAGGCTACAAGAGGCTTAATGGTTGACCCAGGACTTCTCTGCCCCTGTGTCGCAAAGTTAAAGGTTCTAAAGTCTGCATCCTCTGCACTGTTGACACGACCAACCAAGGCGCGTACACCACCCGTCTTAGGATCCAAGGCCACACTGGCAGCCTGGGCATAGGTCCCATCATAGCTGGAGGATGGGAACATGGACTCATCATCAAAAATGACCTGCATACTGGCCTGTGAATTTTGGTCCATCTCCGTGTAAATCCGATAGCCGTTGTTGATGATGTCCGATTCTTTCAAACCATATCTATCAATGGCCTCTGCAATGACCGCATCAAAATAGGATGGGTAGGAGTAATTGCTCTGTTTTCCTGAATAAGTATCAGCTAATTGACTAGCCACATCTACCTGAGCACCGGCATCAGCCGTTGCCTGATCAATCACGCCAGCATCTACCATGACTTGTAAAATAGTATCGCGACGATTGGTCGCGTTCTCAATAGAGTAATAGGGATTGTAAAGCTCAGGACCTTTCAACATGCCTGCTAGTAGAGCGGATTGCTCAATGGACAAATCACTGGCAGAAATTCCAAAATATTTTTGACTAGCGTCTTCCACACCCCAGACCCCATTGCCAAAATAAGCATTGTTGAGGTACATGGTCAGGATTTCTTGCTTGCTGTATTTTTTATTGATTTCAAGGGCAAGAAAATATTCTCTGGCCTTCCGGCTGATGGTCTGGTCCTGGGTCAAAAAGGCATTCTTGGCTAACTGCTGCGTAATGGTTGAACCACCACCTGAACGCCCCAAGGTCAAGACTGCTAGAATAGTCCGCTGATAGTTAATTCCTGAGTTTTTATAAAAACTCCTATCTTCTGTCGCGATGACGGCATTTTCCATATGATCCGAAATCGCATCCAGCTCCACATAAGTACCTTTTTGACCAGACAGGGTACCGGCCTCTGCTCCATCCTTATCATAGATAATGGTGGTAGCCTTGAGAGCTTCCTGTAAATCCCCAACATTGGCTGTCTTTGCTAGGAAGAAGAGATAGCCGCCTACGGTCAATACTATGACCCCAATCACAATCAATAAAATCTTGGTCAACTGATAGCGACGCCAGAATTTGCGAATCGGCTCTGGAATTCGTGACTTCTTCTTTGCTTTTTCGAAAGATTTACCACTTCCTCGACGGCTACGACGAAGAGGCTCTTCCTGCTCAGCCTGAAAGTCCTCTAGTACATCAATCGGTTGATACTCTAAATCATCTCTGTCCATTACATACCTCTTTCTAGTGAATTTTGTACCATTATACACCATTTCCTAAAAACTAGCAGAAAAAAGCCTGCGACCACTTGTGACAACAGACAGAGAAAATTTTCCAAAAATATGATAAAATAGGGTCATTCTGAACAAGAAAAGGATATTCCATGACACAAGTATATGACATTACCATTATCGGTGGCGGCCCAGTCGGTTTATTCGCTGCCTTCTATGCCCACCTCCGTCAAGCCAAGGTCAAAGTCATTGACTCCCTGCCTCAACTAGGTGGCCAGCCTGCCATTCTCTATCCTGAGAAGGCCATTTTGGACATTCCGGCCTTTCCAAGTCTGACCGGACAGGAGTTGACCGACAACCTCCTTGCCCAACTGGCACCCTTTGACACAACTATCTGCCTCAATGAAACCTTAACTGCCATTGAGCCTGGGGAAACCATTACCCTAACGACTAACAAGGGCAGTCACCAAACCAAGACCCTGATTATCGCCATGGGGGGTGGGGCCTTCAAGCCTCGTCCGCTGGAGATTGACGGTGCCGACAGCTTTGACAACGTCCACTACCACGTATCCAATATCCAGCAGTATGCGGACAAGGACATCGTCGTTTTGGGTGGCGGTGACTCTGCGGTCGATTGGTCCCTGGCCTTTGAAAAAATCGCTAAGACCACCCAGATCGTCCACCGTCGCGACAACTTCCGAGCCCTCGAGCACAGCGTAGAAGAGCTCAAGCAGTCCAGCGTTACTATTCACACACCTTTTGTCCCTAAAGGACTTTCTGGGGAAAATGGCAGAGCTTCTGCCATTGATTTCGATAAGGTGAAGAGCGAGGACAAGCTGACCCTGTCTTTCGACCACCTCTTTGTCAACTACGGTTTCAAATCATCTGTCGGCACGCTAAAAGAATGGGGCTTGGAGCTCAGTCGCCACCGCATTGTCGTCAACAGCAAGCAAGAAACTTCTGTTCCTGGTATCTATGCCATCGGTGACTGTTGTTTCTATGAAGGCAAAGTTGACCTGATTGCGACTGGGCTAGGAGAAGCCCCAACCGCAGTCAACAATGCCATGAACTACCTCAATCCAAACGAAAAAGTGCAACCAAAGCACTCAACCAGCCTATAAGATGAAAATTGATATTCGCATTCCCCAAGCCTTTCCCCAACTGACTGTCAAGGAGGTCTTGGAAGATTATTTTCTCATTCCCAGAAAAATCCGCCACTTCCTCCGCACCAAGAAGCACGTCCGTGTCAACGGCGAGCTAATTAACTGGCAGAGCCCGATAGCAGCAGGCGACTTGTTAGAATTGACCTTTGACCAGGAAGATTATCCTGAAAAAAATATTCCTCTGGGACGGGCTGACTTGGTGGAGGAACTCTATCAAGATGAGCACCTCATTATCGTCAACAAACCTGAAGGCATGAAAACCCACGGCAATGAGCCGACGGAAATTGCCCTGCTCAACCATGTGTCTGCCTATGTGGGACAGACCTGCTATGTGGTCCACAGACTCGATATGGAAACCAGCGGAGCCATTCTCTTCGCCAAAAATCCCTTTATCCTGCCCATTCTCAATCGGCTCTTGGAAGACAAGGTCATCTACCGTGACTACCTAGCCCTCTGCCAAGGCCAGCTAAAAATGACAGACTGGACTATTACCGATAAAATCGGACGGGACCGACACGACCGCAGAAAGCGAGTGGTCGACAACCGCAAGGGGCAGACAGCTCTTACCCAGGTCCGCCTCTTGAAGACCCTTGGCAAAAATAGTCTAGTTTCCTGTCGCCTCCAGACAGGCCGAACCCATCAAATCCGGGTTCATTTGTCTCATCATGGTCATGCTCTAATTGGCGACCCACTCTATAGTCGAGTCACTGCTCCACGTCTCATGCTCCACGCCCAAAAACTCAGCCTGACCCACCCGCTGACACTCAAAGAAATCAGTGTGGAAGCACGGTCAGAGAGTTTTGAGAAGGTGATGAGAAAATGAGATAAACAAATACACCCCCAGAGTTCTCATGCTCTGAGGGTGTTTTTTTACTTGAAGCTCACTCGGAACCTCCTTGATGGATTCAGCCTGATCCAGACCCGACAGGTCTTCGTTGAGAATCTCATATTGACCGATGTCATTGATGGCATAGATGGTATGGTCCTCAATCCCCTGCTCCTCCTTATCTGGCTGGTAATCAGCCCCAGACCAGGCAGACTGGAAGAGTTCATACACTTCATTGTTTCCGACTTGGAGGTAGCCACGACCCACCTGGGTAATCTCAGCCGCATCTGGCGTCTTAAGCATCTCCATGGAGTCGCTCCGATCTGCCACCTTGAGTGCCAGCTTGAAGCGGGAGTTGGACCAGATCTGGTCATCCACCACACCAGATGGCTTCATACTTTTCTTGAGGTTTTTGAAAATGGCAGAGCTACTCACTTTATTCAAAGAGAAAAACAACGTAGTGCCTTGTATTTCATCCCTTTTTCTAGCTCCATTTTACACCAAGTCTATCCTCGCTGTTTGTGCATCAATGAAAAATCTACCCTTCCATTATACCAAAAAATCCAGACAAGGTAATCTTGTCTGGATAGAAATAACTTGAGTAAACCACCGAAATAGTCCTACTTCAAATCAAAGTCTTATTTGACTTGTTTACGGGGAATTTGTAAATCAGACTCCCATTGTCCATAGATCTCCATAAATCGACTTTCCTCGTCATCGGAATAGCCTTTAAAAACAACCTTATCAACATTTTCATGTTGGAAAAAGAGGGTTGAATCAGTTTGGAAACCGGATGGATACAACACACCCATATAATCTGCAAGTGCTTGTTCGCCACTATCTGGATCATTGAAAATAACCCCACGACCAACAATAACAAGTTTTTGAGTTCCCTCTTCCAAGTAAACAACACTTCCAAGAGGAAGTAACTCTTTTGATTTATTCATTTTCTAATAACTCCTTGTGTTTTTTCAAATACCTTTTACCGTACCAGTCCTCAAGGGATTTCCCTTCCCATTCTCGGTATTCTTCTGGATATTTCCATTTGTAGTAGGCCTGAAGGAAGTAGGGGAATCCAATGAAAATCGTAATTGCCATTATCACAATATTCCCCACAAACCATGTAAGCAGAAAACCTAATGCCGTCATTGATGTCGCGAACTTCATTCCCACTCCTTTCAGAATAAAGTTAACAATGACGCCCAAACTTAAAACTCCCATCCCATAAATAGCAATTTTATTGGCGATTTTATCGATCAAACTAGGAGCACTAACCGTTCTGTACATTAGTTTTCTAAGGTTTCCAACCTCTATCGTAATCATGAAATAGCCCAAAAATCCAATAAAAGTATAGACAGCAATAACCCCCAAAAATGATAATGCAGGTAACAAAAAGTCATTAAATACTAAATTGAATTCTAATGCAAACCAATTCATAAATGTGAAAGCATGAAATTGATATCGATAAGGAAAAAGGTACATTCGTTTAACAAATTTTCCGATCACCACTAATAAGAGCCAAATTAGGAGAAGGATTAGATAAATACTCACCGTCAACGAGGGAGATTCTGCGATTGGTATAGTTAAAGTTTGGCTATCATGAAACATCATGGAAACAACTAGCGTGGAAAAATTAAATCCAATAGGACAAATTAGCGTTACAATTAAGCTTCGGATGATAAACCACATTGATGTCCTTCCACCTTTAAAATATTTAGCAGTTTTATCATGTTGATCCTGCTGCAATTTTAAAAATCCATCATCCTCAAGATTGAGACTCTCTTCAAAACTAGCACTAAAAATTGACTTTTTCTTCATAACCTATTACCCGAATTCTCCAAATGTATCAGAGACTGTAGCTACTTACCCTTGATGGCTTTACATACAAAAATGTAACAAGTAGCCCTAGAAAGAAGGGAATACTTACTAATACCTCCGTACTTTTAAATAGAGTTAATATGATTTGTGAATCAACATATCTACCAATAAATGTTATTAAATACATGAAGAGATTAACAGTCAAAAATCCCAAGATTTTCTTTCCATAACCGTTTTTCTCTATGTCCTCCATTGAAGTCTGAATGTACTGATCCGTTACCAACCCCATGCTCTCTTCTAAAGAGGCATTCCATACTGTTTTTTTCATGTTTTCTCATCCTTATCAAATCAACCTGCTCTACTATTATACCAAAATTCTAGATAAGATAGCATGTTTAAAAATGTCGTTCAGATATGAGTTTGAAGCCACCAAAAAAAGCTGAACACTCAGCTTTTTTATGCACGCATAATCTAAATAGGGGGCAGCTTACATCTCTTGAAGTGCTGACCAGTAAAAGTTACTCAAAAATATTACCCAACTCAACATCCACGCGATTTTCTTTGACATTGATGTCGGTCACGGCTAGAAGCGATTTATAGTTGGCTACGTTGCGGTCACCTTTTTGATTTTCCGCAAAGACAGCTACGCCAACCAAGGTTGAATCAAACTCAGAGAGTAGACTGATCATACCATTGATGGTACCACCATTTTTCAAGAAGTCATCAACAATCAAGACACGACTTCCTGCCTTCAAACTACGCTTGGATAGGAACATCTTCTCAATACGGTCGCTCGATCCTGACACATAGTTAACCGAAACGGTTGAACCCTCTGTAATCTTGAGGTCTCGACGAACGATAACAAATGGAACATTGAGTACATTGGCAACGGCATTGGCCAAGGGAACACCCTTTGTCGCAACCGTCATGACGGCATCAATCTTTTCTTCCTTAAAAGAATTGGCAATAATACGACCAACGTTTTTCAAGACATGAGGTGTTGAAAGAAGGTCAGATGAGTAAATATAGCCACCTGGCAAAATCCGGTTACTTTCAGCCATCTGGTCACGAAGAGTTTGGGCAATCTCGATGGACTCTTCCTTAGAAATAGAAGGCGTGAACACAACACCTCCACTGGCACCGGTAATGGTTTCAATTTGACCAATCGAACTTTCTTCAAATGCCTTTTTAATAATAGCAATATCTTCTGAAATCGAAGACTTAGCAGACTCATACTTTTCCGCAAAGGTATTCAAGCTTGTTAATTCGTAAGGGTGATTGATGAGGTAGTTAGAGATAACAACCATTCGTTCACTTCTTCTTAATTTCATATCGTTCTCCTTTTTGGCTTTTTCCTATTATAGCACAATCTATGCAAAAAGCGAACTTTTTTATTTTAAAAAGTCCGCTTTTTTCGTATTTTGTTCATTTTTCACAAATACCATGATGGTCGAAGCCTGCTATAGCCTTGATACCAAGTCCAAATAGCATCAGCCTGTTCTTTCATCAAGGGGATTTGGAGGGGATCCACCTGCTCCGCCCAAGAAAGAGCTCCCAGACTATTCACGGTCAGATAAAGGGCTAGAAGCCTCCAAAATTCTTCAGGAATATGTCCTTCAAAATAGGCATCCAGCTGACCACGCGCAAAGGCTGGAGACAAGTCTGCCGTGAAAATCAAACGGTTGAATTCTTCCCAAGGGTCTCCTATGTCGTAGCGATCAAAGTCTAAAATTTTCAGTCTTCCATCCTGGCCCAGTAGGAAGTTACCAGTGTGAAAATCACCATGATGGTAGGCAATCGATCTCCCTTCAAGCAAGTGACGATTGGCCTGAACAAAATCAATCATGGCTGGTCCAGTTGGATAGGAATGACTAGCTGCTTGGTAGGCCGCTAATTTATTGTCAATCTTAGCCTGATAAAAACTGTTCCAGTCCCGTTGGCTTTGGTCAATTGACAGACCATGCAGGGCGCGTAAAAACTTTCCAGTCTGACAGCCCAATTCATATAAGGTTTGTTCTGACAGACTGGTAGCCAAGTCATTCATATCCTGACCTTTCATCCATTCATAAAGGGTGTAGACTGACAAGTCATCCGCCCAAAAACTTAGTGGCTCTGCCACAGGCAAACCTAGACCAAACAGGTTTTCAACTAACTGAAACTCTAATCGCTTAACCTCATAGACTGGTCGCTCTGCTATTCTCAAAAGACCAAGGCGACCATCTTCTAGCTGGACCTTGTACTTTCGGTCCGTGGACCAGCCTTTGGTGAGGGGCTGTCGAGACACTATCCGAACTGCCATCAGTCGATATTGGGTTTATAGAAAGCGCGGTTATCCATGGCAAAGATGCGGTTGGTCATCTCGCCTGGGCCGACCTTGTCCAAGGCTGATAGCATCATCATCATTTCCGCATCAATGTTGTCAATCATGTGGAGGATTTCCGCCTCCATAATCTGCGGACGGACAGGGCTTCCATACTCCAGCAAACCATGGTGGCTGAGGATGACATGGCGCAGAACAGTCACTTCCTCCAGACTGTCATCGATGCCCAATTCCATCAATACCTTGGTAATCTCTTCGTCAATCAAGGAAATGTGCCCAATCAGATTGCCACGGACAGTGTAGCCAGTATTGTCTGGACCAGTCAATTCGATAACCTTGGCTAGGTCATGGAGCATAATCCCTGCAAAGAGCAGGCTCTTGTTGAGCTGGGGATAAATATCACCAATTTTATCAGCCAAGCGTACCATGGTCGCTGTATGGAAGGACAAGCCTGAGTAGAAGGCATGGTGATTGGTCTTGGCTGCTGGATAGGAATAAAATTCCTTGTCGTACTTGCTGTAGAGAGCACGGACAATCCGCTGCCATGTGGCATTTTCAATGCGGAAAATCATCTGGCTCAGGTAGTCCTTGGTGTCCTTGACATCAACAGGTGGTTTTTCCTTGAAATCAGCAGGGTCGTTGGGCTCGCCTGCCTTTGGCAAACGAAGAACAAGCTGGTTGACCTGAGGGGTATTGTTGTAAACCTCACGGCGTCCCTGCATGTGAACAACAGTTCCAGCAGTAAAGTCCTTGATTTTCCCTGGCTGGGCATCCCAGACCTTGCCTTCAATCTCGCCCGTATCATCTTGGAAAGTTAGCGCTAGGTAGTCTTTTCCAGCTCGTGTTTGACGGACTTCAGCTGTCTTGATCAGATAGAACCCTTCGAAGAATTCATCTTTTTTCATTTGATTAATTTTCATTATCTTCCTCATCTAATGGGGACAGGCCAAGCAGTCCCTTGGTTTGGTCATCTTCGTACAGGTCAATGGTACGGAGACTACGCTCGATAGCGTTGGTGCGAGTGGTTAGGAGTTTATCAATATTGCTGCTGGCTTGATTGAGTTGTTTCTGAGCCTTAAGCAAGAGGTCAGAAAACTTGCCAAATTCCAGCTTGACATTGCCCAAGACCTTGGAAATATCATCGGCTGACCGTTGAATGTTGAGGGTCTTAAAGCCGACGGAGAGGGAATTGAGTAGGGCAGACAGGGTGGTCGGTCCTGCTACCACGATATTTTCCTGACGGCGAAGCTCATCAAAGAAAATGGGATTGCGGACCACCTCTGAATAAAGTCCTTCGGTTGGCAAGAACAACACACCAAAATTAGTCGTTTCAGGCGGATTGAGGTACTTGCTCTGAATGTCCTTGGCAAAACGTTTAATAGCCGCTAAAAGATTTTTGCGGTGGAAGTCAATCTGGTCCTTATCGCCACTTTCGTAGGCATCTTCCAAGCGATAATAGTCCGCCAACGGAAACTTGGAATCGATTGGCAGATAGATATAGTCTCCCTCGGTCCGTCCTGGTAGCTTGACCGCATACTCCACGCGCTCACTAGAGCCTGAAACTGTGGCAAACTCTCGCTCATATTGGCTAGGTGTCAAAATATCCTCGATAATCTGTCCCAACTGCAATTCACCCATGATGCCACGGGTTTTGGTGCCAGACAGGACCTTGTTCAGACTACCCACATCACGCGCCACCGTCTGCATTTCACCCAGACCACGATTGACTGATTCCAACTGCTTGGACACCGTTTCAAAGGAGGCTTGTAGGCGGGTTTGCAGGGTTTTCTCCAGCTTTTCCTCGACTGTTTGCCGCATTTCTTCCAGGCGTTTTTCATTGGACTCCTGAATGGCCTGCAAACGGCGGTCGGTGGCATCTCGATTTTCCAAGTGGCTCTTATTCAGCTCTTGACGGATGTCGGTTAGCTGTTGGTAAAGCTCCGTGCGAAGTCTTTCCACTTCCTGGTGAATGGCTTGTTGCTGTTTAAGGGTTGCATTTTCTAGTTGATAGCTGAGCTGATCAGACAAGTTGTCTGCAGTGTCTTCTGCCTGATCTTGCAAAAGCAGGGCCAAGCTCTGCCATTTTCCATAAAGAAAAACCAAGGCAAGCAAGACCAGTATCAGCAAAATAAGTAGTACAATATCCATCTAATTCTTGTCCTTACTGTAGATCAGGACCACGTAGCCCTGATCCAGTTGAATGTCTATGTCCCTATCTATAAATTCGTTAGAAGCATAGCATTTTTTGAAAAAATAATTGCTGGCATCCAGCGGGTACTTGGCATGACGAATGGTCAGGCAGCTTTGGTCCGACGGCATAAAGGAAATGTACTTCATACCAGCAATCGGTGACAAACGGTGCTGACCTGCAGGTCGAAAACGGACGACGTTCTGACTGTCCACCAATTCAATCTGCTCCATATAGGCTGCCAAGTCCGGCTCTGCAGCCAAAAAGAGATTGGCCATCATATGGTCCATACGCCCACCCAAAGCTCCGTAGATACGGACCTGAGCCTGCGGATAGGCCTTGAAGATTTCCTTTAAAGCCAGCTCCAAATCTGTATCATCTTTTTCAGCAGGAGCTTGCAAAAAACGCTCTGCCAGACCCTTTATCCGCACCAACTCCTCCGAGGTCACCGAGTCAAAATCACCGATAGCCCAGTCAAGAGGCAGGGAATGGTCCAGAAGACGAAGAGAGCCTGCATCTACCCCCACATAGAGGTCGGCAGGCTCAGGAAGGCAGTCAAAGGAACCGCCTGCAATGACAGCAATCTTAATCATTGAGGGCAGCTCTCAGTTTGGCAACGTTGGCATCCAAATCGCCTTTGAAGAGGTAGGAACCAGCCACAAAGACATTGGCACCCGCATTTTTGGCTGAATGAATGGTCTTGTCGTCAATCCCACCGTCCACTTCGATGTCAAAGGTCAAGCCTTTGGCTTCACGGAGTTTAACCAAATCTGCAATCTTCTCAGCCACTTCTGGAATGTAGGCTTGTCCACCAAAACCTGGGTTGACCGTCATGAGCAGAACCTGATCCACCAAGTTGAGCACAGGCTCAATGGTCACAAGAGGAGTGCCTGGATTGATCACCACACCCACCTTCATACCAGCCGCACGAATTTTTTGGAGGGTCCCATGCAAGTGAACCGTTGCTTCTGCGTGAATAGTCAAGATATCCGCACCTGCTCGAGCAAAGGTCTCAATATGATTTTCAGGATTAGACACCATTAGATGGCAATCGAAAACCAGCTTGCTATGAGGACGCATGGCCGCAACCACATCCGCCCCAAAGCTAATATTTGGCACGAAATGACCGTCCATGACATCAATGTGCACATACTCCACACCTGTCTTTTCTAGACGCTTGAGCTCTTTTTCAAAATTTGCATAATCTGCCGCCAAAATAGACGGTGCAATCTTATAATGTGACATACAGAACCAACTTTCTATTTGAATTTCTTACTTACCTTGGCATAGGTTTCGCGCTGATTTTGGATTTCGCTGAGGAATTGAAGATAATTGTCAAAGCGACTTTGGGAAATGGCAGAGCTGGCAACAGCTTCCTTGACCGCACAATCCGGCTCATGGGTATGGGTACAGGTCCTAAATTTGCAGTCCTGGCTGCTTTCTGCAATCTCTGGGAAACAATCTGTCAGAGCCTCAGCCTCCTTGACTTCATAGTCTAGGGATGAAAAACCTGGCGTATCCGCAATTTTCCCACCGAAGACATTGTAGAAGCTGACCGCACGAGTGGTATGGCGACCCCGCCCCAGACTATCTGAAATAGCCCCTGTTTCCAAGGCTAATTCTGGTGCAATGCGATTGAGAAGAGTCGATTTACCAACCCCTGTCTGCCCCATAAAGACCGTCACCTTATCCTGCAATAATGGCGTCAATTCCTCCAAACTATAGACAAATGGATAGCCAATTTTCTCATAGATAGCCTTGAAGGCATCCATTTCCGTCCGATCTTCTACCAAGTCCATCTTAGAGATATAAATAATAGGATCCATGTCCTTCTGTTCCAAAAGCACTAGGAAACGGTCTAGTAGATTGGCATTAAAATCAGGTTCCTTGGCGGACATGATAACCACCGCCTGATCGATATTGACGATCGGAGGCCGAACCAAACTATTCTTCCGCTCATGGATTTTTAAAATATAGCCTTCTGAGTTTTCCTCCGCAGAAAAGTCCACAAAATCACCCACATAGGGCGTTTGGCCTTTCTTACGAAAATTTCCTCTGGCTCTGGTTTGATAAACAATTCCATTCGCCTCAACATAGTAAAAACCTGCCAAGGCCTTGATAATTCTTCCTTGCAATGAAGACTCCTTTGTGTGTACTTGCTACCATTATACCAAATTTCCTAGGAAAAAGGGAGTAAAGCCAAGTCCTGTAGAGATAGAATTTCCCAGCCTATATAAAAGTGAGATAACTAAAAAAGCCCTCAAACGAGAGCTTTCTTGGTATACATAGATGGACTAGTCTCTTTTGCGTGATGTAGCAGCTAATCCCAGACCTGAAAGACCGGACAAGAAGCCTCCTAAGCCTAGGAGAATAGAGCTGCTATCGCCTGTTTTTGGTAAGGTTTTGGCAGTAGCCTGAGAACCTTCCTCTGGTTTGACAGTATTTGTGCTTGGAGTAGAATTGTCTACCTTTTTCTTGTCGGTTGTTGCGACTGTCTGAGCCTTGCTAGTTGTATTGCCAGCTAGGAGCGAGGTAGCCGTTGGTTTTCCAGTTGGTTGGTCGGTTGGGGTTTCAACTAGTTGCTCAACGGGTTTTTCTGTTGGTGTTTCTACTGGCTTCTCAACTGGGGTTTCAGTTGGCTGTCCTGCTGGAGTTTCGACTGGTTGCTCTACTGGCTTCTCAGCTGGTTGTTCAACTGGTTGCTCGATTGGAGTTGTAGCTAGGATTTCAGTTGGCTGTCCTGCTGGAGTTTCTACTGGTTGTTCTGTCGGAGTTTCTACTGGCTTCTCAACTGGTTGCTCAACAGGCTGGTCGACTGGGGTTTCTGGAGCGATGTCCTTAATCATCCAAAATTGGACCCAGGCAGAACCACCAGAATTCATCAAACCTAAAGCATAATCATAGGTGAGCTCATAGGTTGGACCAGCGTATTGATCTAGCTTATACCCGTCGACTTTTGGTGCTTCTACCGTCTTTGTTTCTCCTGGATTGAGGGTAACATAGTAATGAGACAATGGACCATCAGCTTCTGAAATTGCAATTATTGCTACCGAAATTGGTTGGTCGGTTGGTTTATCAGTTGGCTGTTCTGTCGGGGTTTCTACTGGAACTTCCGTTGGTTGTTCGACTGGGATTTCAACTGGTTGCTCTACTGGCTGTTCTGTCGGGGTTTCCGCAGGTTTTTCAACCTTTCTAAATCCAGTATTAATCGACACTCCATTTCTGCGAGCTACACTGTCATAATCTAATATTAATACACTATCATAATCTTCATGTAGAGTATATCCGTCAAATACAGGGTAATTATAAACGACACTTTCTCCAGGTTTAATATCTATGTATACACGGTCGGCTATTTCAGATAAGTCTGATACATCATAGAAAGTAAGGACAGCCGTAACACTTTCCTGATTTTGTGCATATACGATACTAGAAGCATTTAACAACTGCCCACCTACAGGACCAACCACTCCACCCAAAACAAGGGTAGAAGTAAGGGCTACGCCCCATTTAACCAATTTTTTTGCATGCATTCTCTGTTTCCTAAGGTCTTCTGACCCTCCCTTTCTTTTAAACCTCTTATAATCCCCTGCTACCATAGGGTTTGTATGTGTTTTAGTTAAGGGTCGTTAACTAAAACAAGGAAAAATCAAAAAATGCCGACTTGGAAAGGCTTGAAAAACCAGTCAAATCAGCATTTTGAATGTTTCCTATTGATAACTTTGATTGTTTTAATAGACGACCGTCTACTAAAACACATAAATTCGCTTACAGTTTATCATTTTGTGCTTTCTCTGTCAAAGAATTATGTGCTTTTTGACTGCGAAATGGGATATTATTTCGTTTTAAGACCTGATAGATGGTTGCTGTGGAGATATTAAGCTGCTTGGCGATGGATCGGACAGTTGTTTCTTCTTGCAAATAGCTGTTAATCACTTGTTTTTCCTTGGTTTTTGAAATCCCCTTGTTGCCCAACTTAACCCCTCGCTCTTTAGCCTTACGCAATCCGTCCTTGGTGCGTTCCGAAATAGCTTGAAGCTCCCACTCTGCCACATAGCCCAGCATGAGACAGAAGAACCTGCCCGTCAGCGAGTTGGTTTCAATTTGTTCATGAATGGATTGAAGACGGATGTTATTACTGGTTAGCTCCGAGATGATAGCGGACAGGTGGAGCATCTTTCTGGTCAGGCGATCTAGCTTATAGACCACAAGGCTGGTTTCTATCCCACTTTCTGCACAGGCCTTGGCCAGTTTGAGAGCTTTTTGAAGTTGTGGCCGGTCTTGATAGCCTCCCGATTCCTTTTCGATATAGAGCCTGTCGCAGAAGTTCAGGGCTTCTTTTTGCACTTCCAGCCCAAGTTCTTGCCGATTGTCCCTTGAACTCACACGGGCGTAGCCAATGACGACAGAGCCTTGTTCTTGATAGTGTTTGATGGTTTTCTTCACAATTTCCTCCTTGATTTATTCTAGTAGCAGGGGCTGGTTTGGACAGTCATGTGGCGAATGTTTGCCCATCATTCCATTTTCCCCTAGCCAAGTCAAGAAAAAAATAGTATAATAAAAAGCAAGCGGAGGTGGTGGAACGGCAGACACGCATGCTTCAGGCGCATGTGCCCATCGGGTGTGAGGGTTCAAATCCCTTCCTCCGCATGATAAACGAGAAACCCCAAGTCAGAGTTGATGACTTGGGGTCATTTTTATATCTTCTCACTCATACTCAATGAAAATCAAAAACAGTCTAGCTCCAAAGGTTTGGGGAACCTTTGGAAGTTGGAGATAGAGCGAACGTAGTTCGTTTCTACTTACGCAGATAGAACCCTGTTCTATTTTGTTTCAAGTCAACAATGTCTGATTTTGATTTTCGAAGAGTACTAATTGCTCTCCCCAATCCGTACGACACCATCATAACGAGAAAGGACATCATCGGACACACGGTGGGAAATATGAATGAGCGTCCTATCAGCTAGTGAGGTAAGGTAATTTTCAATCACTGCATAGGTTTCCTGATCCAAGGCAGACAGACTTTCATCCAGCAACAAGATATCCTTATCTTGCAACAAGGCACGAATCAAGAGCAGGCGTTGCTTTTGTCCGCCAGACAGTCCGCTATCATCACTAATTTCCTCGTTCAAAGAAGCATAACTTGGGAAACGACTGTCAAGGTTCATGGTCTTAATGAGAAACATCAGCCTATCGTCTGGAACCTCCCGTCCCATGGTCAAATTGTAGAGAACCGTATCATGGAAAAGGGATCCCTCTTGTGGCAGATAGGCAATCTTGTCTTGAATGGCTTGGTAGGATAAGTCTGAAAGAGAGATTTGATCAACGTAAATATCCCCTTCTTGCAGTTGGCTATTCTTGGTCAAAATAAGAGCCAAGGAAGATTTGCCAGAACCACTTTCCCCCAGAATTAGGTACTTCTTGCCACGTTCAAACGCTACGGTCAGGTCTTCAAAGACCTGTTTCTCACCGATGGCATAACTAGCCTTGACCAGTTGAATACTCTGGAAAGCTGAAGCTAGTTCCTGTCCCTTCGTTTCTTGACCCAAAGTAGATAGCTCAAACTCTTGCTTCAATTCCTTAACGGCATGCCTGTCCAAAAAGGCTGCCGCAATGCTATTAATGGGATCCACCAACTGCTCTGAAATGGTCAGAATAGCTGTCAAGCCACCGATGGTCAAGGCCCCAGATAAAACCTGAAAACCACCGATAAAGATAATCGAAAGAGTGGTCAGATAAAAGACCAAACCGACTAAGAGCCGCATGGTTACTGTCGTTCGATTGGCCTGATTGACCTTGTCATTGACTGCTCGATAGCGATTATTCAGCCCATCTAAAACTTGCTGTCTTTGGCGGCTATTTTTCACTTGCAAATAACTCAGAAAGACATCTGAAACCCTTGTATTATAGACCTGCTGACTGTCCGAAATCGCCTCCTGATTGAGCCTTCTCCGCTTTTTAAACAAATAGGGAATCACAACTGGCAAAAAGGAAATCAGAATTAAGAAAATAGCAGTCAGACCATCCAAGCTAAGCAAGGCTAGACTGGCAATGCCAAAGGTACAAGCACCTTGAAAAATCGTAAAGAAAGCGTCGTAATAATCTTCTTTCACCGTCTCCAAATCATTATTGAGCTGGGAAATATAGGCCCCTGCCCCCTGCTCAACAAACTGCCTAAAAGGTAAATCAAACATTTTCCCAATAAAGGTCGCCTGCAAGTGGAAACCTACTTGATTGAGATAACTAACATTGGCAATTTGACGAATGTATTCGAAGACCAGCATGACAAGGACAGTTAGTCCCATCTGCACAAAATAAGACACAAAGGCTTGTCTATCTCCAGCTGCAATAGCATCAATAATATAGCGATATTGGTACAGAAAGCCAACATTTAGCAGGGCTACTGCAAAAATACAAGATAAGGTTAGCCAAAAATTCCTCTTTTTCATTTCTCCTCCACCGTTTGATAGATTTTTAAGTAAAGCAATGAAAAATCTGTATTAAACACCGTTATTATACCACAACTGCCCATGTTTGTGTGAATTTTCACATAAAGAAAAAGAAGCTAGGCATAAAGTCCAGCCTCGCTTCTCAAAGTTAGTGCCAACATCTCAGCGCAGTGGTTGATTGGCAGATTTGTTCGTGTTTCACACTCCAAATCTGACCATTACGACTGTTGCGAACAAAGTTCGCTCTATTTCCAACCTCCAACAGTCACTACTCTGACTGTTGGAGCTATGCGGGGGTGGGAGTGAAACAGTCTGGGGATAGACTGTTTCAGCTCAACAACTGGAAATAAGGACTTGTTGACGAACTCTTTTTTTGACCAGTCGAGTTCTTTCCCGCTCCCTATTTTTATTCTGTCGGTTCTGTCGCTACTTTGAAAAAGTCTTTGTATTTCAAAAGGTAGCCTTTCCCTGTGGATAGGTCATATTGGACCAGTTTGAGCTCTTCTGCAACTTTCACATCTCGCTCAGCCTGTCCTACTCGGTCCTTATGAAGCACTTCTGTCAAGAGGGCATAGTAAGGACTGACCTTGTTATTGGTCGTTTCCAACATGAGAGCATTCATGTCGCTAGAGTTAACTAGCTCATAATTGTATTTCGCTGTGTCAAAATTACTCCACACGAAATAATCGGTCTTATACTGCAGGCTGGGGTCCGTCACAAAGGCTGACTCTGGATACAAACCTGGTAGGTGGTCACCATAAAAAACAACGGTCACTTTCTTATCCAAGGTCTTAAGCTGGTCTAGAAAATCCCTTGTTGCCTGATCCGTAAAGGACAGAAGACGAGCATAGCTATTGAGGTTGGCATTTTCCTCAGCCGTGAAACCCTCACCCGAAGCTGTAATACTTGCAGGCTCAGCAGAGTTCCACTGAACATGGTTCTGCATGGTAATGGCAGAAACGAATGTATTTGTTCCTGAACGCACCTGCTCCAAAATCAAGTCATAGGTCTTCTTGTCACTGACAAAATTCCCCTGATAATCTTCAGCCGTCACTGCAAGTGGATAGTTGGCACTATTGAGCGTATAGAACTGCTCAATCCCCAACTGCTTATAGATAGAATTACGATTGTAACTGGTATCGAAGTAGGGGTGAATAGCCACACGGCTATCTGCTGGATAGAGGTCGCTGATACTTGGCAGCTTCTTCATATTTGGTGCCACATCCAGATAGACTGACGAAATAGAAGAATTATAATTGTAAAGTGGTAAACCACTATAAACCTGAAACTCAATATTGGCAGTCCCGCCACCATAGTGGTCGCTCTTCATCAAACCACTGGTAGTCTGACTCATGATGTACTCAATATTTGGTAGAACATTTTGGCTGAGGGTTACACCGGGAATCCGACGAGGGTCAGCCAAACTCTCACTAAGAATGTAGATTACCGTCTGGTCAGTCAATTGACCTGTCCGCTCTGCATTGATTTCCTCAGCCAAGGCAGTGTATTTCTTCACAATGGCCTTCATGGTCTTCTCAGAGTAATTCTCAGGCATTTCCATACTGGTCTTACTGAGCTGCTGCAACCAGAGGAATGAAAGAGTACGATAACGAGCCACAAAGGCGTAGCCCTTCCAGTCTACATTACGCCAGTTATTGACCTGAGAAAGAATAGGAAACCAGCCAGCAATCTTATGGTCTTTTTCATTGCGAATAGCCCAACCCATTCCTAAAATCAAGGATACGATGACTGAAATTCCTGCCAGCCGTTTCCAGATAGAAGTGACAATCCTTCCTTGGAAGTAGTTCTTATGAATTTTCCGATAAAGAAAGAACAGAAGAACTAAAAAGAATAGCGATATGAGCACAACACGCAGACTGATAAAGCTGAGAATCATCCCCAAGTTCCCGACCCATTTGAAATCATTGGGGGTCAATGGCTCCGAACGGTAGCGGAATTTGAGGAAATTGGCTGCTATCAAGGTCACATTTAGACCAGCAATGACAGCAACTGATAGGATTTGACGGTTGATGACCAAGCTAATGATAATATTTAGGAATAAGAGGCAGGCAATTTGGAAGACAATAGCACCCGGAAAGAGATGACGTGTGAAATAAGAACCAGTCGCTCCAGCCATTGAAGCCTGATAACCGATATGCGACAACATAGCCAGAGCCAGGCTGATAAAGAGCATACTGTGGACATTGGTCCGATTGGCCTTAAACTCTACAAATGCCTTATGAAGATAGCGGAGAAATATATAGGTCCCTATAAAATGAATAGGCGCAAACAGCGGTGTCTGGCTGAAAAACTCTATGTAAGAACCTTTCTCAACCAAACTCTCATAATGGCTATCTTTCCAATAAGAGATAGCTAGAGGGCTGAGAGAAAGCAAACTGGTCAAGAGCAAATAGCCATCTGGTACCAAGTGATTGGCTGACCACTGGCTTAATTTTTCTCGAATTCCCGTCTTCTTCCGCCATAAAAATGCCAACAATACTGGAAGAGCCAACATCAATAGAAACTCAAATTGAAAGAGATTATTACGGAAAATATTCCAGGGTTGATATTTCTTGGCATTGAGCCGATAGACTAGATTGACAAGATACAGAAAGCCTAGAAAATAGCCGACATACTTGGCAAAGGTTTTGGTCTTGATAAACTGTTCGTACTTATCCAGCAGGACCAAGATATAAAAAGTAAAAATAAGATAGGCAAGCAAGGGCAGGGGGATAAACCAGAGCGGGAAAGATACTCCACTTAGCAATAGAGCCCGACCCATCGCCAGCAAAATGGTCATAATCATGACTAGAATAAATTGCTTGCTTGCCTTTGGATTGATTTGTTTCATAACATTTCTCTCTTAGGAAAGGTTTGATTTTCGGTAAATAAAGCCGTAGTACATCGACCAGACTAGCCATCCAGTCAAGCTAATCGCGATAACAGGCAGTAACCACCATTGTTGTTTGTAGGATAGAATTAGGGTATTCTGCCCCGGTTGGCTGGTAACTGTTGGTACACCGATATCGGAAAGCATCAAATCTTCTCTATCTAAAACGGTATCATTCAAAACAAGCTGACTGTCTTGGTAAACAATAACTGGTACCGCAGTTTCTTCTGCTTCTGACGCCGTCCAAGTCACCACCAGCTGATCACCATCAACTTCTTTGGCAAAATCTTGATTTGGTAAAATCACTTGGTCACGATAGGTAAAATAGGTATTATCCGACTCTTCATTGGTCAGATGTCCCGTCTTTTCTGATAGATCTGGTACATAGTCAGGCGTGGATTTCTGAGCAATGTGGATAAATTCACCCAAGTCTTTGGAATGGAAAGAAGCCTGTAACTCTTCCGTCGTCCCGTACAAGGTCGTATGAATTCGTTTTTGCAGGAAAGTATCACTGTAATAATGCCCGTTGATTTCCTTATAACTTTCATTCCAGAGGAAACCAACCGAAACAAACAAAGATATAACAGTCAAACCAGAAAATATTTTCTGCATTTTTTCTGACAAGCCAGATACTTGTAGACCTACCACTCCTAACAACAAGGCATTGGCATATAGGAAGAAACGGAAAGGAAATTGGATCAACTCAACTAAGTCGATCCCCTTGCCAGCTACTAATTGCCAAGGGAAAAGGTTGGTTGACAAGACCAAAAATACTGCGTAGGTCAGAGCAAGACCAGCCAGAACCAGCGATTGTTTCTTCCAATTTTTCACCAAGAAATAGAAATAAATTCCAAAGAAAATTGGCAAGGGATAGGGATAGTAGAGAAAGGCTGTTTTCAGCCATGTGACAGTATTTTGAACGAATTTCTTATTTACAAATGGAGGAACCAAGGTGTTGGTCGCGTTGATATAAACCAGTGGCAACCAGATATTGATGGTCAGAAGCAAAAAAATTCCTACCGATAGAGCTACTTGTCCAATAATCTTCCATTTTTGGTCTGATTTCCACCAACCAATGAAAAAGAGAATGCCATAGGCAATGACCAAGAACAAGGTCGATAGCATATGGACCTGCAACATGAGCCCTACCGCTCCTGCCATAAGGAAAATGGGGACTTTTTTCGTCTGCAAGAAGCGGACTGCAGGGATTAAACAAAGCGGAAAGAGAGCCACTCCCCAGCTGGTAAATCCTTGGGTTGCCCACCAATACTGAATCGAGTAGGTGGTCACAAAGAACATAGACAAGAGAATGGAGTGAGCATATTTGACCTTGACCTCACGCATGAGGAGGTAGAGGGAGGTGGCACTCAGAGTTCCCAAGAGAAGATTGGATAAAATCTGATAGCGGAACCAGGTTCCACTAAAAAGAACTAGCACCCCCTGTAAATAGGCAAAATAAGGCCCATAGAGAGCATTGACAATCCGTCCTGACTGCTGATAGCCATACAAACTGATAATATAGGAGAAATTCCCCTCCTTCATCTGCATAGCCGCATCATAGAAACGGTTGTAGTGGAAAATCAAGTCCGCACCTGTCACCATCCCCTTAGTCAGCAAGTGGGGAACCAATAATAATAAAGAAAAGCCCACAAATAGGCCTAGGGCTACTAAATGGGGATGCTTTTTCAGCATAGTTTTTAACATATAGATACCTTCATAAAAAAAGAGGGAAACCCTCTCTTGTTTTTGTAAATATTCTGCCAGTTTGCAGACAATATTTTTCAAAAGTTAGTCACTTTTCAGTATAGCAAGCTTTCTCCCCACTGTCAACGAACAAGGAAGGCGGGAAAGTGATTTATCACAAAATAAATATTGATTGCAGATTTCTCCGCAATCAATACTTGCTTATAAACCAACTTCCTGGAGGCTGTCAGATAGACGCGCGAAGTCAGCCATGGAAAGTGCTTCTCCACGGACACTGGCTTCCAGCTCTGCCATGCCAAGTGCCTGCGTCAGTTTGTCCTTGACCTCTTCGGACTTGCCAAAATGGTTGGTCAGGTTGTTCCACAGGGTCTTGCGGCGGTGAACAAAGCTGGCCTTGGACACTCGGAAGAAGAAATCTTCGTCCTTGACACTCACCAAGGGTTGCTCGCGGCGGACCATTTTGAGAATGGCGGAGTCCACGTTTGGTGCAGGCACAAAGACGGTGCGAGGCACGATAAAGGCCACCTTGGCAGTCATGTAGTACTGGACCGCAATGGACAGGCTTCCGTAAGCCTTGGTGTTTGGCTCGGCAGAAATGCGGTCGGCCACCTCCCGCTGCATCATGACCACGAACTCGCTGAAGGGAATCTTGCTCTCAATCAGGTGCATGAGGATAGGGGTGGTGATGTAGTAGGGCAGGTTGGCAACGACCTTGATGGGCAGGTCAGGATTTTTGAAATTCTGAATCTGGGTCTGCAGGTCGGTCTTGAGGATATCTTGGTTGACTACGGTCACATTGTCAAAGCGACCCAAGGTGTCCGCCAAAATCGGAATCAGGCGGTCGTCAATCTCAAAAGTCATGACCTCAGCTGCACTTTCTGCCAAAAACTCGGTCAAGGCCCCGATTCCAGGACCAATCTCGATGACATTGACATTCTGGTCAATCTCAGCTGTGTCCACAATCTTCTGTAAAATATTGGTATCGGTCAAAAAGTTCTGACCGAAGGATTTCTTAAAGGTAAACCCGTGGCGTTCCAGGACGGCACGAGTAACGTTTTTGTCTGCGATTCTCATGTGTGTTCTTTCTCATTCATCTGTTTCATTTTTAAGTTTAATGTGATCAATTGGCTTATCGCCCCATATCTTTTTCATGTCATCATAGGCACTTTTGCTAATATACATACCAGCATCTAGGTATTGTGTAGCATTGATAGTAAAATCGTGCTGCTCAATAAAATCATCAACCGTCGTTATCATCCCATTCCATTCATCATCAAATACCATTCGCAATCGTTTCCAGTCTGTAAAGACTGGAAACGTTGTCCGGCCATCTTTGTATTTCCCTTCACGAACTGGAAAGGACATGGTAGATTTCTCTTTCAATACCGTTTTCCCATCTGCATCAACAGCATCGTGGATAAGATTACCCTTCATTGGGATTAGCAACTTGGCACCCATCAATTCCCTAGCCATAAAACCATAGTACAACTGAAAAATTTGCTTAGCTTCATCTGTTTCTGGATGACCTATTTGTCCCATAAGCAACATCCAACGAACCAAATCTGGGTTAGTAATTGGTACTTGAATGTCTGGAAGATGACTAAAATCAGGTTCTGGGACTAGTGCTTTCGCCCAAATCACCATATTTTTCGATTCAACAAAAACTCCAAGAGCGCCATTTAAATAAAGTTCCGTTCCTAAAGCGTTGGTAATTCCTTCACCATCTTCCCCTTTTTCAACCTTTCGTAAAGTCACATCAGTCCGTTTAGCTTCTGTTAATTTTGTCATTACATAGTCGTAGCGTTCCTCATCTACAATCTGTATCAACGGATCTGTACAAAGGAATGAGCCATCTTCTCTTTGGAAGGTTTCAGAATGGAGGTGAGCTTCTCCGGTTCGTGTCGATTGGAGAACATAGATCCTATCAGCTACTAAAAGTTTGTCTTTGACAATATCTTTCAATGTTTTGATTTTTTGAAGATTCTCGTCAATTTCCTCTGCTGAGAAAAGTTTGTCGTTTCTTCTACAGTAATCAATAAATAGCCCTACCAATTCAGCAACATCAGCTAAGCTGGCTTTCTGAATATCCTCGGGTTTTAAAATTGCCTCTTGAAAGCCAATAAAACCATCAGCTAACGCTCTGAGATAAGCTTCTTCTTTAAAGTCAACGCTAGCAACAGCATTATACAGGACTAACCCTGTTTTGGCAAACTCTTTATCAGGCAGAGCTACTCTCAAGCTACCTTTTTGATTGTTCAAGACTTGCATGGAAATTTGAGATTTCTCAATCCCCTTAATCAGTACAGTATGTTCCCGGCTGCCCTTAACAAAAGTAAGCCTGTCACCCACCTTTATTGTACCATAAGCCTGACCAGATAAAATGACTTCCCCAGAATCTTGCGAGTTAAAGACCGCTTCTACACCAAAAGCAACTGGCTGCTGGGTAGCTGTTGTCACTTCTGTCATCTCATCTTTATTCTTTTTCCAAAAATCAAATAATCCCATCTTCATCCTCCAGATTTAACATCTCACTCAATTCTGAAATAAGACTCAACTCCCTCACAGCAACTGCCATTTCCAGCTATTTTTCATTATCGATTCTCCACCTTCCACTCGCCGTCTTCAAACCAGTAGAAATTCTCTGTCAGCTGTGGCTGTTCAAAGATTTCCAGCATGGTTTCAAGACCGTCAGCCAGCTTAGCATTCTTCAGGTCCGCACGATCAATCCAGAAGACCTCCCCCTCATCAGAAGATTGGAGAACACCTGAAAACTGACTGGTTTTGTAGCAAAATACCAGATAGCGATAGTGGTCAGTAAGGTCCGTCCAGTTTTGAATGCCACAAAGTTCGAGATTGGATACAGTTAAACCCGTTTCTTCTTTGATTTCACGAATGACAGAGGAAATAATTGACTCATTTGGTTCGATATGCCCACCAGGAAATGTGATTCCCGGCCACTTCTCTGACTTCCTATCCTGGACCAACACCCGCTGATTGTCTGTAATCATACACATATTGGTTAGGATGACTTGTTCTCGTCTAGACATTCCCTATCTCCCCAAATCATCAAAATAATAGAGATTCAAAAATTCTTCCTCAGTAACTAGACGTTTAAAATTGTAAAACCAGCGATAGACTTCCACGGCTGGTCCATCAAACTCTACCCTGTCGTCCATTTCTTGCACACCAGCAATATGAAACAAACGACTCTGTTTCCAAATCCCATCCGCATTGACATAGCCATCTTCAACTGAACCACGCAAATAGTCTGCTAGTTTGTTCTTATCAACCTGCTCATCCTCCCAAACAAGGACATCAGCCGGCAGCAAATAGGTCACTTCTTCATAAGATGAGTAATTCTCATAAGTAGGCTCAAACTCGTTTTTTACCAAGCACTTAACAGCGTAAACTCTATCCATGATAGCTCACCATACACTCCTCCACTTCCACCAAACTTATCCCAAACAGCTCCAAGCGTTTGAGGAGTTGCTTGCCGTTGCAGTAGCCGATACGGAGCTTCTCTCCCAGATGTTCTCTCCGCTTGCGGCTGTCGCCCCCCATAAGCAAGCCTAGGCGAATCAGGTCTGACTTGCTAATGTCAAAGTTATTTTCGTCATCATAGTAGCCACGAACGCCCGCCAGGGCCTTTTCCAAGTCTTCAAAGCTGGCGTGCTCAATCCCCAGGGATCGTCCTTTTGTTTTGGACTTGGGGGCAGCCTCGTCCCGCTGTAAGAAGGCGTGTTTGACAGTGGGAATGGCCTGCATAATGATTTTTCGAATCCGCTCGCCATTGTAGTCTGGGTCAGTAAAGACAATCACGCCACGCAGGTCATGGAGTTTCTCGATGCGTTCCAAGTCATCGTCTGATATGGCAGAGCCTCTGGTTTCGTAGGTATCCACCTCGTAAAACCTTTTCAAGTTTGCCGTATCATCCTTGCCCTCGACAACGAGGACTTCTTGAATCTTAATTTTCTGAGTCAATTCTGAACAAGCTCCTTGCATTCTCGTAGGTCGCTCTCGCCACCTCTTCGACCGACTGGTTGCGAAGCTGGGCCAGCATTTCCACCACATATCTGGTGTAGCCGGTGCGATTTTCCCGACCCCGCTTGGGAACTGGGGCCAAGTAGGGTGCGTCCGTTTCGACCAGGATTTTTTCTAGGGGCAATGCTTGCGCCGCCTCCTTAAGTTCGACGGCTTTTTTGAAGGTCACCACTCCCGAGAAGGAGATGTGCATGCCCAGTTCCATGAAGGCCTGAGCCTCCTCCAGCGTGCCAGAGAAGGAATGCATAATGCCTCCGCGCGGACCGACGCCGACTTCCTTGATGATCTGGTAGGTATCTTCCAAAGCATCACGAGTATGAACCACAAAGGGCAAATCCAACTGCTTGGCCAACTCCATCTGTCGCTTGAAGATATGGGCCTGGGTTTCCTTATCTGCCGTCATCCAGTAGTAGTCCAGCCCAATCTCCCCCAGGGCAATGACCTTGGGATGCTTAAGAGCCTTGAGTAGATAACGTTCAACTTCTTCATCATAAGTGCCAGCCTCAGTCGGATGCCAGCCCAATGTCAGATAGATTTCAGGATGCTGATCAGCAAGCTCCATAGCCTTGTCAATGGTTGCTCGGTCAAAACCGACGACGTTGTGGAGGGTGACCCCCATCTCCTTGGCAAAATCTAGTTCTTCTTGGACCCGACCATCAAACTGCTCAACATTGAGGTGGGTATGGGTATCGAAAATTTCTATCATCTTACTTCTCTTTCTTTTCTACCATTATACCATACTTTAGACCTCTAGCTTTCAAGACAGTTTTGTAGAGAATATGCTACAATAATCTGAAAAGGAGAATAAATAATGATTAAACTACTCGCTATTGATATGGATGGAACTCTGTTGGACGATAAAAAGGAGATTTCCCCTCGCAACCAGCAGGCCTTGCGACAAGTTGCCGAGGCTGGAATAATGGTGGTACTGTGTACAGGACGACCCCTGTCTGGTATTCAACCCTACTTTGACCAATTACAGTTGCCACATTCCCCCTATGCGATTGGCAACAACGGCTGTCTGACCCTTTCGACAGAGGATTGGTCTATCCTGTCTTATCAGTCGACACCTCTGATTCATGTTGAGCGATTAGCCAAATTTTTAGATGAGTTCCCTAGTCTTAACTTGGTCCTCTTTACCCCTCATGCCAATTATGCACTGGGACAAGAGCTCAATGAGGCCACGAAAAATGATGCGATCATCGAATCTTCTATCCTTTACCATACCGACTTGGAGAACTTTCGCTCCTTGAACATACCTGTCCTTGTGCCGATTTTTATGGGAGAGGCTGAGGAACTGGATCAACTGCAACTAGCTTACGATAACCAACTAGCAGAAAACTTCCAACCTGTCCGTAGTTTAGACTACGCTTTTGAAGTCCTTCCAAAAGGAGTTAGTAAGGCTAGTGCCTTGGCTAGACTAACAGAGAAGCTCGGCATAACTCCAGAGGAAGTCATGGCGGTTGGAGATGGGGACAATGATATCCAAATGCTCCAATGGGCAGGGCTTGGCATTGCCATGAAAAATGCAAGTCCATCCCTACTCAAGTTCGCGGATGATATCACAGACAGCCATAATGAATCTGGCTTAGCCAAGGCTATCGAAAAGCATCTCCTCAATGTGAAATAAGGACGAAAAAACCAGCAGACTCGAGTTTCTGCTGGTTTTAGTTGTATTCTTATGCTACTGTAAGAACTTTACGTCCCTTACGGCGACGAGCTGCTAACACGCGACGGCCGTTTTTAGTTGCCATACGGCTACGGAAACCGTGTTTACGTGCGCGACGGATTTTACTTGGTTGAAAAGTACGTTTCACGATGAATACCTCCTCTTAGATTCTTGTATTCGTTTAGCCGGCTAGTTTTGATCAGTTACTAAACATACCAAACTATTTTATATAAAATCTGGGGCTTTGTCAAGCTATTCTGTTCTATTTTCAATCAGATTAAGAAAAAACATTGAAAAAAAGAGGCTGAGCCTCTTCTTAATCGCGATGTCCTTCAATATCTACCACTACATAGCGGTTTGGTTCGCTACCTTCTGAATAACTTGTCAAACCGTCCATCTTAGAAATAATGCGGTGGATGATTTTACGTTCACTGCTTGACATAGGGTCTGTGTGGTAGGCTTCCTGTTCAACCAAGACACGCTCAGCCAATTTTTGCGCATAGCCTTGAAGAACTTCTGCACGGTGTTCTACATAGTCATTCACATTGATGGTAATGTAGAAATTACGTTCGTAACGGTTGTAAAGGAAGTTCTGAGCCAAGAGTTGCAGAGCTTTCAAGACCTTGCCGTGATAGCCAATGACACGTCCTGGTTCATTGGTATCCACTTGGATATTGATTGTACGTCGGCTATGGCTGGTTTCAATACTTGCTTCCACATCCATGTCGTCTAGAATTTCTTGAATATAGGCAGAAACCTCTGCAACAACTTGTTCAATGTCGTACTGGGGCTCCACTTTGATATTTAAATCAGCAAATTCATCCTTGACAACTGGCTCTGGGCTAATCACTTCTTCTTGAGTAGGTGTCTGACTGACACTTGCTAACAATTCGTCAGAAAGAATTTCAATGCGCCCAGTTTCTTCAAGAATGGTTGTCGCTTCTTTTTCGTTCTTCAAAATCTGAGCCTTAATCTCATCGTCCAATGTTTGGCCTGATTTTTCAAACTCTTTCACAGCCGCAACAACTTTTCCAAGGTCAATCGTAGCTTCTGAAACACTCTTGACTGGCTCATTGAGTTCATTGATTTCACTTGGAACGCCTCGAACAGCCTTTTGGTTGGCTTTGACAACGGTCGTTTCGTTGATGACATCAATATCTACGATGGCTGGTTTTTTACCAAAACCAAAGAAACCTTTCTTCTCACGCGCTACAACAGTGATATGTGCCTTCTTACGGGGAATATTCAATTCTTCTAGACCATTTTGAATGGCTTCTTCAACATTTGCACCTGTAAATTTCATTTTCTCTCTCCTATTCGTTTCATCCTACTTCTGTTTGCGAGCCTTTTTCTGAGCCCGTCTGATTTTAGCTTGACGCTCTTTTTCAGCATCAATTTTAGCTTGACGCTCTGCTATGATTTTAAAAGGATTATTAAACACCAAGGTTTGAACCACTTGATAGGCATTAGATACCGTCCAGTACAAGGCCACACCACTAGCGGCTGTAACAGCAAAGAAGAAAATCAATACCGGCATGATGTACATCATAGCTGTAATGGCACCATTTTTCTCAATGGCTGCCTTATTGGCCAACCAAGTACTTAAGAAGGTGAAGGCTGCTGCTAAAACTGGAAAGATAAAATAGGGGTCAGATTCACCAAGATTTACCCAGAGGAACTGTCCAACCTTGAGAGCTTCCTCCGTTATCAGAGCTTGATAAAGAGCTATCAAAATCGGCATCTGAATTAAGAGTGGCCACATGGATGAGGTCATGTTGACACCGTTCTCTTTATAGAGTTTTCGTGTTTCCTCATATAATTTCTGACGAGTATCCATATCACTTCCAGCATACTCTTCCTGTAAAGCACGTAGCTGGGGTTGAAGTTCCTGCATCTTACGCGAAGAATTCATTTGAATTTGGAACAAAGGCAATAAGATAGTCCGAATGATAATCGTAAAGAGAATAATCCCGATACCAATCTGACCGTTGATGGACAAGAATTGAATAATGCTAGCAAACCAATGAATCAACCCATTCCATGCGCCCGAAGACTGACTGGAGGCTGTTCCTGTTCCACAAGCGGTTAGCACGAGTAGAGTTGTGGTCAGTAGCCCAGCCCACTTAAGATTCTTTTTCAATCGCAACACCTTCCTGGTATAATTTAGCTAGTTTTAAAACATGGATGAGGTTTTTCTTGATTTCCTGATAGGACAGCTCTTCAACTCCTTTACGAGCGATGATTACAAAGTCATCCGTCACCAACTCTTGCTGGCATTCTATCAGGACATGGCGAAGTCTTCGCTTAATGCGATTTCTCATGACAGCGTTTCCCAATTTTTTGCTGACAGATAGACCTACTCGGAAATGAGCCTGGTCCTTGGGTAAGCAGTAAACCACAAACTTCCGATTGGCTACATTCTTTCCTTTTGTAAAAATGTCATTAAAATCTCGTTCACGCTTGACACGATAGCTTTTCTTCAAACCGTCACTCCATCTTTCAAAATTACCTCTATTATACCATAAAATTCAAAAAAGCCAATAAACATCACGTTTAGAGGCTTTTTGAAGCTAGTAATTGCTCATTTGCTTGTTGCATTCGCAGATAAAATTATGCAAAAACTGTCCCGTCAAGCGATTGACGCGGTGGACTACTGTTTTTGATTGAAGGGCCGTGTAGGTGTCCAATTCAATCAAATCAGAAATTTCTTGGTAGCATTCCAAGGGCACATCTTGTTAATAGTAGCCTGCCTTGCTACATTCCAAGACCAGTTTTCCGACAATTTCATGAGCCTGGCGGAAGGGCATTCCCTTGCTGGCCGAATAATCTGCCAACTCAGTCGCATTTGAAAGAACTTCTCTGTTGACTGTCCACAAGGAAAAAAACTGACCGAAGTCAGCTGTTTAGGATAAAATCTCTTTAATCTGGTCAAAATCCAGACGACGCATTTGCAGAACGGCATCATTAACAGCCTTGACCGTTTCTGGGCTAGCCGTATCGTATGCTTCCATCAACATACGCGGTACAATCTGCCAAGAAATACCGAACTGGTCCTTGACCCAACCACACATTTCCGCCTCTGGCACTGCTGACAGGAGGTCATAATAGAAATTGAGCTCATCCTGACTATCCACATAGACCATGAGCGAGAAGGCTTCGTTGAATGAAGCTTCGCCTCCGTAACCGTGGTCCATAACAATCATTTTCTGTCCAGCGACGAGAAGCTCCGCATAGTTCAGTTTGGCAGCCTCAACAGCAGCCTCCCCTTCACCGTAGTAGGAAACTTGACCGACACTAGCCTGAGGGAGCTTGTCCTTGTAGTAGTCCAACATAGGCTGGGCCAAACCAACCTGTTCCTGCGAGAAGAGCAGGCAGATGTCAAACTGATAAGGCTTGTCCAAGCCGGGTGCATAAGACAGTTGCCAAGACAGACCAAAGCGGTCTTCCAACCAGACATAGTACGGGCTGAAAGGATATTCTCCCAAAGGCATGAGAATACGACCGCCTTCTGACAAGGCTTGGTACAAACGTGTCACTTCATCCTTGCTGGCTACATTGACCATGAGGGACATGGACTCATTGAGCTTAAAGTATGGACCCGCACTAATAGCCGCCAAGGTCATATCGCCCAGTTGAAACTGAATCAAATCCGAATCACCAGAAGGCGTATCCGTAATGATATAGGTCCAATCAACATTGCCACCGAAGAGTTCTACATAGAAAGCTACCGCTTCTTTTGCCTCTGTATCGTACCAGAGATGTGGGATAATGGTTTGCATTGATTTCTCCTTTGAGTTAGTAGCCCCAGTATAACACTTGTCCGTACAAAAACAAAACATGTTGCCTTACACTTACAGATGTGCTATACTGAATAACTACAAAATTGACAGGAGAATGAAATGGAAATCTGGAACGCCTACACAGCCGACGGTCACTTGACCGACCGCACCCTCACACGCGGAGAACCCATTCCCCACGGCCTCTACCACCTGGTCGTCGAGTGCATCATCCGCCACTGCGACGGCAGCACCCTCTTCATGAAACGCGACAGCACCAAGCCCTCCTACCCTGACTATTATGAAGCGACAGCAGGAGGTTCGGCATTGTTTGGAGAAATAGCAGAGCAGGCTATTTTACGCGAAGTCCGCGAAGAGACAGGCATTGAGCTGACAGCTGACCAACTCCGCCACCATACACACTTTGTCGCCCATGACGACCAGTGCATTTTCCACTGCTACTGGGCCGAAACCGACTGGGACAAAGCTGCTATCCAACTCCAAGCCGAAGAAACCAGCAACTACATCTGGGTCCCACAAGAAGACTTAAAAGACTTCCTAGAAACTGAACTAGTCATTCCAAGGCAGAAAGACTATGTGGAGAGCTTGTTTTTAGAAAGCTAAATTCCCCTAACAGACAAATCCCCGCTATCACAGGACAGCGGGGCTCCTTTTATTTCAAACCTGCAACTAGGTCAGCAATATCAGCTGGTCGGGTGCGGCAACAGCCTCCAACTACCTTGGCGCCCAGTTCGTGCCATTTAAGTGTGTTGTCCAGAAGAGAATGGCTGTCGTCTGCCTTTTCCTTCCAAGTTTGAGTGGCACCATCATAGACTTCTCCAGAATTTGGATAGGTGACAAATGGTTTATCCGTTTTCTCTCTCAACTGACTGAGAAAGGCTGGGTAGAGAGAAGGAGCTGTACAGTTAAGACCAACCGCCAAAATCTGCTCACTGCTGTTGACCAGCTCTGCTATTTTTTCAATAGCCGTCCCATCAGAAATCGACTGACCGTCCTGTGATGTGAAGCTAATATAGGCTTCGACATTTGGGAAATCCTCTGCCAGCAACTCTACCAAGGCTTGTGCTTCAAGAACATTTGGAATGGTTTCCAAGGCCAAGAGTTCTGCTCCCTGTTCTAAGAGAAGATCAATTCGGCAGCGGTGGAAATCTTTTAACTCTGACAGACTAATGTTGCCATAATCACCTGTATATTCAGCACCGTTGGCCAAATAGGCTGCGTAGGGACCCACGTCACCTGAAATGAGGGGATAGGTTCGTTGTGTTTTCTCTGTTTCAGACAATTCTGCCCAGACCTCATCACGCGCTTCCTTGGCCAAATCAACGGTTAAGCGAATGAGGTCCTCTGCCTCTGCTTGTGACAAGCCAACTTCTGCCAGTCCTTCAAAGGTTGCCTGATAGGTGGAGGTTGTCACCAAGTCTGCCCCGGCACGAATATAATCCTTGTGAATATCCTTGATGAACTGGGGATTTTCCAATAGATACTTGGCAGACCAGAGCTTGCCCGATACATCATGACCACGAAACTCTAGCTCTGTTCCGAGAGCACCGTGTAAAATGATGTATTCCTTTTGTTCTAGTAGTTCTTTAAAACGCCCCATACTTGAGCCCTCCTACCACTTTTTAAAGCGGATATAGTGATAAATGTAGCAGCCAATCATGAATGGCACACCAAAGTATAGACCGGCACGCTGTGAAGGATCCCAGCCGATTCCAATGATGGAAATAACTAGCAGAATAATGGTAATCCATGGCAAGGTCGGTGAAAATGGCGTCTTGTATTCCAATTCATCCGCACTGTGATTCTTCAAAAATTCACGACGGAAACCGATTTGTGCCAATGGAATGGCCAACCAAGCAATAACAACCGCAAAACCAGCAATAGAAACCAGAGCAAGGAAGATGGTATCTTCAGCATAGATTGACGCAATCAAGGCGATTACAACACCAATCATGGACAAAATCATGCCACGCATTGGCACACCATGCTTGTTAATCTTGACTAATTCCTTGCTGATCATGCCTTCATTGGCCAAAGACCACAGCATACGACTTGAAGCGTAAAGTCCTGAAGTTGAGGCTGATAAGATAGCTGTCAAAATGATGAAGTTCATAATATCTGCAGCATAAGGGAAGCCAATCTTGTCCAAGACAAGCACAAACGGCGCTTCTGTCACACCTGCTTCTGACATAGGAAGTAGGGCTGCCAAAACAACAATTGTCAAGACAAAGAAGATAACCAAAAGACCGATGGTCGATTTAATAGCTTGAGGTACAGCTTTCTTGGGATTATCTGTCTCCCCTGCCGCAATTCCGATCATTTCCACACCTGAAAAGGCATAATTAACGGACAACATGACCGTGATAAAACCAACCAGACCGTTAGGAAGTAAGCCGTTACTTGTGATATTGTTAAATAGCGGCGCAGCATTGGTCCCCTCAAAAGGCAAAATACCAAAAATAGCCAAAGTCCCAAGCACGATAAAGGCTGCTATGGCATAGACCTTGATAGACGAGAGCGCATCTTCTGCCTTGGCAAACCAACCGACAGATAGGGTGTTCAATCCAAAGACAATAACTGCAAAAATCGTTGCAAAAATCCAAATCGGCACACTAGGAAACCAGCGTTGCATGAGCTGGGCTGCACCAACAAACTGCGAGGCCAGAGCAACGACCCAGCAAAGCCAATACATCCAGGCCACCATAAAACCAGTACCTGGACTGATAAACTTGGTAGCATAGGTGTGGAAAGATCCAGTCACCGGCATTGCAACCGACAATTCACCTAAAGAGAACATGACCAAATAGACCATGACAGCTCCGAAAAGATAGGCCGCAATAGCTCCAAAAGGCCCAGCCTGTGCAATGGTATAGCCTGAACTCAAGAACAAACCAGTTCCGATAACCCCACCGATAGACAACATCTGCAAATGGCGACTGTTCATCTCTCGGTTAAAGGTACCTTGATTTTCAAAATTATGATTTTCCATACACTCTCCTAAATTCTTGTGATTAGTTTATCATACCATGAATTTTCAGAAAATTGTTATACCGTTTTCAATGCAAGTGTTATAGTTATCAGTTATAACAAAATCCCCGCTATCACACGACAGCGGGGATTACTTGTCTTACAAAGATTTCAACATATTCTCAATATGTTGGATAGATTTTTCACGGCCGAGCAGGTAAATGGTGTTTGGCAACTCTGGTCCGTGCATTTCGCCTGAAACAGCGATACGGATTGGCATGAAGAGGTTTTTGCCCTTGATGCCTGTTTCCTTTTGAACAGCCTTGATTTGTGGGAAGATGTTATCTGGTTGGAAATCTTCGTCCGTCATAGCTTCCAATTTTTCCTTAAGAGCATTGAGGACAGTCGGAACAGTCTCACCTGCCATCACTTCTTTTTCTTCCGCAGTCAATTCTGGGAAATCTGAGAAGAAGAGGTCTGTCAAACCAACGATTTCATCCGCAGATGACATCTGTGGCTTGTAGAGTTCCACCAATTTTTCTGCCTTGTCTGTCAAGCGACCAGCCTCTTCCAAGAATGGTTTGGCAAGGTTGAAAATGGTCTCCAAATCAGCATTTTTGATGTACTCATTGCTCATCCAGTCCATTTTCTTCTGGTCAAAGGCAGCTGGTGACTTGCTGAGACGATTTTCATCAAAGAGTTGGATAAATTGCTCACGGGAGAAGATTTCTTCCTCGCCACCCGGGTTCCAACCCAAAAGACCGATAAAGTTGAAAACAGCTTCAGGCATGTAACCTTTACGACGGTAATCTTCTATGAACTGAAGGGTGTTGGTGTCACGTTTAGACAACTTTTTACCAGTTTCAGAGTTGATAATCAAGGTCATGTGACCAAATTCTGGCGCTTCCCAACCAAGTGCTTCATAGACCATGAGTTGTTTAGGTGTATTGGCAATGTGATCGTCTCCGCGGATAACGTGCGAAATCTCCATCAAATGATCATCAATGACCACGGCAAAGTTGTAGGTTGGATAGCCGTCACGTTTCTGGATAACCCAGTCACCACCGATATTGCCACCTTCAAACTCGATTTGACCCTTAACCATGTCATTCCACTTGTAGATACCTGTTTCGTTGACAGCCAAGCGGACAGTTGGGACAATGCCAGCCGCCTCACGCTCTGCGATGTAGGCCGCTTTTTCATCTTCAGACATACCAAGGTATTCGTTGATGTAGCGAGGAGTTTCGCCCGCAGCTTCCTGACGCTCACGCTCCGCCGCCAATTCTTCTTCGGTCACATAAGACTTGTAGGCCTTGCCTGAAGCTAGAAGCTCATCGACATACTTCTGGTAAATGTCCAAACGCTCAGACTGGCGGTATTGCTCATGGGTTTCTGGACTTTCATCCCAATCAATGCCCAACCAACGCAGGTTTTCCAGCTGAGAACGCTCTCCGTCTTCCACATGGCGTTTGCGGTCTGTGTCCTCGATACGAATAAGGAAAGTACCGCCATGATGACGAGCAAAAAGATAGTTAAACAATGCTGTACGAGCATTTCCGATATGTAAAAGTCCTGTTGGACTTGGTGCGTAACGCACGCGAATTGGTTTAGTCATGTTTCTCTCCTGTAAAATTTCAATCAAGAACATTATAGCATAGATAGGCCTAAGAAAACAGAAAAAATCAGCCTAAACAGACTGATTTTGAGGTGTTTTTTGGTTGCGTGCCAGCCAATAGAGGACATAGAGGACCAAGAAGCCAGTTGCCGCTAGAAATAGTCCGCTAATCTGATCAACGGCCAAAACCAAGACCAGACCTGATACCAGTAGTCGAGTAAAAGCTTGACCTAGCATAAAATAGGTTGATACCGCTCCGCCAATGGTTGCCAACTGCTCCTCTGGCATAGAATTGACAAACTTAGCGTTAAACTTAGGTCCGCTAGCTCCTGAACTAATCCCCATTGTAGTAAGGAAGAAGAAAATAATTGGCAGTTGATGTAGCAACATTCCAAAAAACACGCCAAGTAGAGAGAAGGTGGCTGCCACTTCCAGCGTCACCATGCTGGTCTTTTTGAAGAGGCTAAAGACCAAGGTCGAGCCCAGGATATGTCCGACAAAGAAAATCAAAATGGTCAGGGCAAGGGTTGTTTCAACATTAAGGAAGACAAGGCCTGGGTCTTCGCTAATCAGCAGGACCAGAATAGGATAGAGAATCGCTCCACAGGCGTTGATAAGAGGGTTGGTAATCAGGACCAGGCGGAACTCGGGAATCTTGCGCAGCTCCACGATGGCTTGCTTGAAGGAAGCTAGAATGCCTGGTCTCTTGGTTTCCTGCTCGGGCTGGCTCGGCTGCTCTGCTATTTTCAAAGGCTGCTCCGTCAGGAGTTTGCGAAAGGCTGGCGTCAGCAGCTGCATGATAAGGAGGGCGGCTAAAAAGGTGCCGGCGTTGAGAAAGGCCAGGTTTTGGTAGGAGAGGAGGCCGACCAGGAGGGCAGAGAGAGCCTGAAAGGCGATATTGAGGAGGCTGGTCACGGTCTGGCGAAAAGCCGAGTACTGCTCTCGCTCTTCTTTGGGCGCTACGCGCAATCCCAGAGGTGTATAGAGGCCGTTTTCATAAAAGCCAGCGAAGTCTGCAAAGACATTGAAAGTTGCAGCCACCACGACAATCCAGAGGGCTGGCTCAAAGCCCATGCAGAAGCCGAGGATGAGGTAGAGAAGGACACGAAAGAGCAGGGTCAGCTTAATGGTCCCGATTTTGTTGACCGTCTTGTCTGCCAGATAGCCTGTAAAGAGTCCCATAAAGCTAGGGAAGATTTCCGAGAAGGTCACAATCGCCAGAGCCAGACGACTGTTGGGCACCAGCAAAACATAGTTCATCAAGGCCAGATAATAGACCACATCGCCAAAATTGGACAACATATCCGCAGTCAGTACCCATAGGTAAGTAGCATTTTTCAAAATCTTTTTCATGATAATCCCTTTCTTTTGAATAATTTCCAGAATATTCCGACTTTTTAACCTATAGAGGAGCCTAAATAGACTGCTCTGTTCACTCTAGGTGTAATAGATATTCAAAGTGGAGAAGGCCATATCACCTGTGATATGTAGCATCTTTTCTCCCATACCAGTTGCATAGTTATTGACAGCAGACATGGAACTGTCTAGTTCCACGACCGCCTGCCAATTTGCCGGCAGATAAAGATTAACTGATGAGAAAGCTGCATCTATATGAAATTCAGCCTTATCTCCCAGAATAACCGCCTGATCAAAATAAACCATACTGGAGCCAAAGGCCACTTCCACACTATCGTAGGTAAAATTTTCCTCATGAATGTAGCGAGTAGAGGAGCCAAAAGCTATTTCCCGACCCTTATCGCCAATCACCCCTGTACCAACTCCATGAGCCGGTCTGCGCTTCTTGGGTTTAAAAATCAGTTTCAAGCCAAGGCAGAGCAGGACAAGTGACAGAACCATGTTCCAGGTCCCAAATTCCACCCAATCATAAACTGAGTTCACCGCTATAAAAGCTAGACCAAAACAAAAGATACTGGCAAGCCAATCCAGCTTCACCAAGCGGTGAAAACCAGTCACAAAGGTTAAAACAAACCAGACCGTTGTCCAAAATGGCAGAGCCAAATGCAAGCCAAGCGAATCCCTAAATAGGACCAAGACTGCTAGGACCAGCAGGGCAATCCCTAAACCATATTTTTTCATCTCTCTACCTCACTTCTCGTAACTTTTCTTTTAATAAATGATAATAATGCCGCGACACGTGGACTTCCTTGTGGGTCCGATAGAAGGAAATCCGACTAGTCCCTGAAAAGGATTTGTCCAGAGAATAAACGGCCTTGCTATTTGCAATGGTTGACTTGGAAACCCGGCAAAAATAAGCAGGGAGGCAGTCTTCCAGTTCATAGAGTTTCATCTTTACTTCATAGGCATCATCGCCTGTATGAGCAAAAATCTTGGTTCCATCCGTTTCAAAAAAGAGCAGGTCTTCTAGTTTCAAGAAATATTCACTAGTTCCTTTGTAAAAGACAAGCGAGGGACGGCTAACCTGTTGCAAAGCCTGCTGGATGCGTTCCAACTCTGGTCCTAGTTGGCTACTTCTGATAATCACTTCGACTTGCTCTAAGCTATCATCTAATTCAATACGAACTTTCATAAGACCTCCCTTTCATTTGATATACCTATTATATCAGGCTATGGTGTAATGGCAAGGGTTTTTCAGTAAGTGGTAAAAACGAGAGGGTAAGTGGTAACTTCAGACATACAAAAAACCTCGTCACAGGGACGAGGGATTTTTAGGAACATGGCAGAGCTAGTCCTCAGACTCTGCTTCTTTTTGTTTTTTTCGTCGTTTGAACAAGCCTCCAAAGAGCAAGAAGGCTCCAAGCAGACTAGTCCAAGCAGATGATTCTTCGCCAGTATTTGGTAGGATACCACTTCGTTGTAGCTGCTTACCACTCATACCTTCCAGTGAAATGGATTCTGAATGAGAAGTAGACCCTTCTTCACTCATAGATAGTGACTGTGACCAACGAACTGAAGTCGAAATAGATTCTGAAACGGATTCACTTACTGATTCTGAAATGGACTTGATAACCGAATCGGAGACGGACTCTGAATTTGACTCTTTGAGAGACTTGCTTACAGAATCAGAAATGGACTCTGATACCAACTCACTCATAGAATCAGAAAGAGAGACAGATGTGGAATTACTCATCAAATCAGATATCGATTCTGAATAAGACTCGGACGCCGATTCTGATACGGACGCAACTATTGATTCACTAATTGAGACTAGATGTGAGATTGAAGTCAGTAGAGATTCTTCCTCAGACGGTGTATATTCTGATGTCCGAGTTTCTTCCGAACGCCTGATTGAGGTCGACTCGGAAATTGATTCTGAAAGGGATTCAGACACGGACTCTGAAAATGACTCTGAAACGGATTCGCTGACTGACTCGGAAATTGACTCTGATACAGATTCACTTACTGATTCTGAAAGGGATTCTGAAACGGATTCAGATACTGATTCTGAGATTGATTCGGAAACTGATTCTGAAATGGATTCGCTGATGGACTCGGATACAGATTCTGAAATGGATTCAGACACGGACTCTGAAATTGACTCAGATACTGATTCTGAAATGGATTCTGATACTGATTCTGAGACGGATTCCGATACTGATTCTGAAATGGACTCAGAGATGGATTCTGATACTGATTCAGAGATTGACTCAGAGATGGATTCTGATACTGATTCAGAGATTGACTCTGATACTGATTCTGAGATGGATTCTGATACTGACTCGGAAATTGACTCTGAGACGGATTCTGACACCGACTCTGAAACGGATTCTGAGACGGACTCGCTTACTGATTCTGAGAGTGATTCTGAAACGGATTCACTAATTGACTCGGAAACTGACTCAGATGCAGACTCAGAAATGGATTCTGAGACGGATTCATATACTGATTCAGAGAGTGATTCTGAAACGGATTCAGATACAAACTCTGAAATGGACTCGGATACAGATTCAGAAATTGACTCGGAGACTGACTCAGAGATTGATTCTGAAATGGATTCAGACACGGACTCTGAAACGGATTCGCTGACTGACTCGGAAACCGATTCAGAGATTGATTCTGAAACGGATTCACTGATTGACTCAGAAACTGATTCTGAGATTGACTCGCTAACTGACTCAGAAATGGATTCAGAGACGGATTCTGAGACGGACTCGGAAACTGATTCTGATACTGACTCAGAAATGGATTCTGAGATTGATTCTGAAACGGATTCTGATACAGACTCAGAGACGGACTCAGATACAGACTCAGAAATGGATTCAGACACTGACTCTGATACTGATTCTGATACTGATTCTGAGTTGGATTCCGAGATGGACTCGGAGACGGATTCTGAAACTGACTCGGAAATTGACTCTGATACTGATTCGCTGACTGACTCTGTAATGGATTCTAAAACGGACTCTGATACAGATTCAGAGATTGATTCTGATACTGATTCTGAAATCGACTCTGAGATTGATTCAGAAATTGATACGCTGATGGACTCAGAGACGGATTCTGAGATTGACTCTGATACTGACTCAGAGATTGACTCAGAAATGGACTCTGATACTGATTCGCTGATTGATTCTGAAACTGACTCGGAAATAGACTCTGATACAGATTCACTTACTAATTCTGAAATTGACTCTGATACTGACTCTGAAATCGATTTGCTGATTGACTCTAATACAGATTCTGAAACTGATTCTGAAATGGATTCAGACACGGACTCTGATACTGATTCTGAAACTGACTCAGAGATGGATTCAGATACTGATTCTGAAACTGACTCGGAAACGGATTCAGATACGGATTCGGAAATAGATTCTGAAACTGACTCGGAAAGGGACTCGCTGACTGACTCGGAGATAGACTCTGATGTAGATTCTGATGTAGACTCGCTTACCGATTCTGAGATAGATTCTGATGTAGACTCAGAAATTGATTCACTTACCGACTCGGAGATAGATTCTGATACAGATTCGGAAATTGATTCGCTGACTGACTCAGAGATAGACTCTGATGTGGATTCAGAAAGGGATTCGCTTACCGATTCTGAGATAGATTCTGATGTGGATTCAGAAATTGACTCAGATACGGATTCAGAAAGGGATTCGCTTACCGACTCGGAAAGGGACTCTGATGTAGATTCTGAAAGGGATTCGCTGACTGACTCGGAGATAGATTCTGATACGGATTCTGAAAGGGATTCGCTGACTGACTCGGAAAGGGACTCTGATGTAGATTCTGAAATTGATTCGCTGACTGACTCGGAGATAGATTCTGATACGGATTCTGAAAGAGACTCACTTACTGACTCGGAAAGGGACTCTGATGTAGATTCAGAAATGGATTCAGATACGGATTCTGAGACTGATTCTGAGACTGATTCAGAAATGGATTCGCTAACTGACTCTGAGATAGACTCTGATACAGATTCGGAAATTGATTCGCTGACTGACTCGGAGATAGATTCTGAGACTGATTCTGAAAGAGACTCACTTACTGACTCGGAAATGGACTCTGATGTAGATTCAGAAATGGATTCTGATACAGACTCGGAAACGGATTCTGAAACTGACTCAGAGACGGATTCGCTGACTGACTCTGAAGCTGATTCTGAAATGGATTCAGAGATTAACTCAGAAACGGATTCGCTAATTGACTCTGATACTGACTCAGAGATTGACTCGGAAACGGATTCTGAGATTGATTCGGAAACTGACTCAGAAACGGATTCGGAAATTGATTCTGAAACTGATCCAGATACTGATTCTGAGATGGATTCGGAAACTGACTCAGAGACTGATTCACTAACTGATTCTGAAATGGACTCTGATACAGACTCAGAAATTGATTCGCTGATGGACTCTGATACAGATTCTGAGATAGATTCAGATACAGACTCAGAGACGGATTCGCTGATTGATTCAGAAACTGACTCGGAAATTGACTCAGATACTGACTCAGATAGTGATTCGCTGATGGACTCTGATACAGACTCGGAAACGGATTCTGAAACTGACTCAGAGACGGATTCAGATAGTGATTCTGATACTGACTCTGAAATGGACTCAGATGCTGACTCTGAGATTGATTCTGAAACTGATTCGCTGACTGATTCTGAGATTGACTCAGAGACGGATTCAGATACTGATTCAGATAGTGATTCTGATACTGACTCTGAAACGGATTCAGAAATTGATTCTGATACTGACTCAGAGATTGATTCTGAAATGGATTCAGACACGGACTCGGAAATTGATTCTGAAATGGATTCAGACACGGACTCTGAAACTGATTCGCTGAATGACTCGGAAACGGATTCTGAAACTGATTCTGATACTGACTCTGAAACGGATTCGGAAATAGATTCTGAGACTGACTCAGAGATGGATTCTGACACTGATTCTGACACCGACTCGGATACTGATTCTGAAATGGACTCTGAGACGGATTCTGAGATTGACTCTGAGACGGATTCAGATACGGATTCTGAGACAGATTCTGAGACGGACTCGCTGACTGATTCTGAAACTGACTCGGAAACGGATTCGGAAATTGATTCAGATACTGACTCGCTGACTGATTCTGAAATGGACTCTGAGACGGATTCTGACACCGACTCGGATACTGATTCTGAAATGGATTCTGAGACTGACTCGGAAACGGATTCGGAAATTGATTCTGAGACTGACTCAGAGATGGATTCTGACACTGATTCTGACACCGACTCGGATACTGATTCTGAAATGGACTC